>CP067345.1:1090563-1407418 GCA_020641055.1 Clostridioides sp. ES-S-0010-02 | reverse complement strand
TCATTTTTTGGAGTATTTAATTTTAATCCTCTTGCTTTTCCTGAAATTACTCTCAATATGACAATCTCCCTTCAGCACATTCTTACATCAATAATATTTTAACATAAATTAAAATCAATTTAATGAAATTTCTTCCAATGTATCTTTAAATTTATCTATAATTTCCTTTTTAAGTGGAATATTCTCTTTCAATTGTAGATTATTATCTTCACCTAATATATATCGAGCTTCCTGCTGTGCTAATTTTAATATTTTTATATGCTTAAACAAATTTGCTACTTTTAATTCTGGAAGTCCATGTTGTCTGGTCCCAAAAAACTCTCCAGGTCCTCTTATTTCTAAATCCTTTTCTGAAATTCTAAACCCATCATTTGTTTCTTCCATTATAGACATTCTCTGCCTGCATACATCTGTTTTAGAGTCGTAAATTAGCACACAATATGACTTATGGCTTCCTCTCCCAACTCTACCTCTAAGCTGATGTAATTGTGCAAGTCCAAACCTTTCAGCATTCTCTATTATCATTAGAGTTGCATTTGGCACATTGACACCAACTTCTATAACTGTTGTTGAAACCAAAATATCTATTTCTTTATTCTTAAAGTTACTCATTACTTCATCTTTTTCACTTGATTTCATTTTCCCATGAAGAAGTCCAAGTCTTAAATCTGAGAAGTATTCAGCTCTTAATTCCTCTACTAATTCAACAGCTGACTTAGCTTCTATTGATTCACTTTCTTCAACTAGTGGACATACAATATATACTTGCCTTCCCGATTCAACTTCTCTTCTTACTAGGTTATTGTAAGCTCTATCTCTCTTGCTCTTTTCAATAGCAAGTGTTTCTATTGGCTGTCTACCTGGGGGGAGTTCATCTATAATAGAAATATCTAAATCTCCATAAAGTATAAGTGCTAATGTTCTTGGTATTGGTGTTGCTGTCATTACCAGTATATCTGGATTTATTCCTTTTAATGAAAGTCTACTTCTTTGCATAACTCCAAATCTATGCTGCTCATCTGTTATAACTAGACCAATATTATTAAATTCAACTTTATCTTCAATTAATGCATGTGTTCCTATCAATATATCAATTTCATTATTTTTAATTTGTTCTAATACCATATCTTTTTGTTTTTTTGTAAGACTACCTATTAATAGACCTACATTTATACCAAAATCTTTTAAGGTTTCAGTAAGTGAAATATAATGCTGTCCTGCTAATATCTCTGTAGGTGCCATCAAAGCTCCTTGATAACCATTTAAGACACAATTTGCAAGTGCTAAGAGAGCAACTACTGTTTTACCACTACCTACATCACCTTGAACTAATCTATTCATTATTTTATCAGAATTCATATCATTTATAATTTCATCTAATGCTCTATTCTGAGCTTTAGTCAATTTAAATGGTAAAGAACTTATTATATTCTTTAAACTTTCACTTGTTGTAAATTTTATTCCGTTTTCTTTATTTCTTCCACTTTTAAATACAAACAGTCCCAACTGTAATATAAGTAATTCTTCAAATACAATTCTATATAAAGCTATTTTTAACGATTCCTTATTGCTTGGTGAATGAATATTTCTAACTGCAAAATCTATATTACATAATCTATATTTTTCTATAATTCTTTGTGGCATATATTCTTGTATAATTAATTCCTTATCTTCAAGTACAGTCTTAATTATGCTCATAATCTCTTTATTTGTAACACCATATGTAAGTTGATACACTGGCATAAATCTACATGTATTTTTAGGTGAATTAGTAAGGTACTCTAATTCACACGATGTAAGTTCTAAGTTATTAAATCTTTTCTTAACTTTTCCAAAAACCAATATTGAATCTCCAGGTCTAAATGTATTTTTTATATAAGTTTTATTAAAAAACACTAGTTTAGCCGAACCAGTTTCATCTTTTACATCAATCTTTGTTAAAGTCATTCCTTCTTTTGGACTAAATGTATTTATATTTGATATTACTGCTTTTATTGTAGCTTTTTCATCATTCTCCAACTGCGCTATTTTCTTAAGATTGTTTCTATCTTCAAATTGCCTTGGAAAATAATACAATAAATCTTTTAATGTGAATATACCCAGCTTATTTAGCTTACATGCCTTTTTAGGTCCTATCCCTTTAACATATTGAACATCTTTATATAAATCCAACAAATATATCACCTACTACACAAAAATCCTGTACAACCAACTTTATAAAAGCTACATGGTCATACAGGTTCTTATAATCATTATTCAACTGAAATTAAGTAATAATAAAGAGGTTGTCCTCCATAATATAATTCCACATCTACATCTTCAAATTTTTCTTCTAAAGAAGTACGAAGTTCATTTGCCTGAGATTCTGTAACATCTTCACCAAAGAATAAAGTTATTATAGCAGTATCCTCATCAACCAATTTTTCAATAAGATTTGATGTTACTTCATCTACATAATCCCCTGCTGATAATAATTTACCTTCTGCAATTCCAATTATATTACCTTCTTTAACATCAATTTCATTCATTACTGTATCCCTAACAGCAAAAGTTACTTGACCTGATTTAACTGAATTTAAAGCATTCATCATAGCTTCTTCATTTTCATCTTCACTTAATTCTCCATTAAATGTTACTAATGCAGCAAATCCTTGAGGTGTGTTTTTTGTAGGTATAACTATTATATTTTTATCACTCAATTCTTTAGCTTGGTTAGCAGCCATTATTATATTGCTGTTATTTGGGAAAATAAATATATTTTTAGCATTTATATCCTTTATGGCATTCATAAAATCTTCAGTACTTGGATTCATAGTTTGACCACCTTCTATTATATGGTCAACACCAAAGTCTTTAAATATATTTGCTAATCCTTCACCCATAGAAGTAGCTATGAATCCAAATTCTCTTTCTTCCTCTAAAGGCTCACTATCATTTTCTTTTTTTTCTTCTACTTCCAATATTGTATTTTCATGTTGTAACTTCATATTTTCTATTTTTATAGTTAATAATTGACCATACTTTAGAGCTTCTTGAAGCACGTTTCCTGGGTCATTAGTGTGTACATGTACCTTTATGACCCCATCATCTCCAACTACTGCTAAACTATCGCCATAAGCCATCATTATATCTCTTATTTTCGTATCTTCTACTTTAGAACTTTCTAGTATAAATTCTGTACAATAACAGTATTTTATATCATCTGTGCTAGTACTATTCTTTGGGAAGTCTATATTTGTTGCAATATTAGTGTCTAGGCTAGTATTTTTTATTTCTATATTGTTACCTTTTATGGAAGCTAACATACCTTCATATATAAGTACAAGCCCTTTTCCTCCAGAATCAACTACACCAGCATCCTTCAGATTTTTTAGAAGGTCTGGAGTTCTTTCTAGTGAAGCATTTGATTCCTTTACAAGCATACTTAAAAACTTTACTACATCTTTTTCTTTTTTAGCAGCTTTTACTGCAAACTCTCCGCTCTCTCTAACTACAGTAAGTATAGTTCCTTCAATTGGTTTTATTACAGCTTTATAAGCTGTATCAGAACCATTTTTAAAAGCTTTTGCTAAATCATCTGTTGATAATTTACTTTTTCCCTCTATAGACTTAGCTATACCTCTAATTATTTGTGAAAGTATAACTCCTGAGTTTCCTCTTGCACCCATTAAAGAACCTTTAGATAGTGCTTTTCCGATGTCTGATATATTATCATTGTCTACTTTCGCTAACTCTTTTAAGGCATAAGATATAGTTAAGGACATATTAGTCCCTGTATCTCCATCTGGTACAGGGAATACATTTAATTTGTCAACTAAATCTTTATTGTTTTGGAGATTGTTTGCACCTGAAATGAACATCTCTCTTAACCTTTTACCATCTATATACTGAATCATTTCTTTCCTCCTATAAAATTACTTCACTCTTATTCCTTGTACATTAATATCAATTTTAGTGACTCTTACACCAGTCATCTTTTCAACTACATATTTAACTCTATCTATTATGTTATTTGCAACTGTAGATATATTTGTACCATATTGTATTATAACATAAAGTTCTATTGCTATGGCATCTTCTTCTACTTCTTCTACTCTAACACCTTTAGTAGCATTTTCACCTTTTAATAATTCTACTATTCCTTTAGATTTAGATGCTAAACCTACTAGACCATAACTTTCCATTGCAGCTCTATATGTGACTTGAGCTATTACTTGATTATCTATTTCTATACTTCCATATTGATTCATTACCTTTGCACTCATGGTTGACCCCCTTAAGTTTTTTTTATTAAAAATGTTTCTTAATTTATTTTTTACTATTTTTACTTATTTATTATATAAAATTATAATCATATCATACTATAAATATGGTATAATTTAAACCTAGAAAAGTTTTTGGATAAAATTTCTTGTACTGTCTATATATTTAAAGAAAAATAATAATTATTTTTCAAATATATTTACTTTATATAAAATTATATATATAATTTTATATGATAATGAGAAATTCTTCAATATATGTAAGGCAAATATATATTTCTATTGCAAATTTTTGTTATTTATGATAATATAAATATGTTTTTAGTCTTTAAATAGTTATCATTTTAAGGAGGTGTGCGTAGATGGCAAAAGTATGTAGCGTATGTGGTAAAGGTAAGGTTTCTGGAAACCAAGTATCACACTCAAATAAACATAATAAAAGAACATGGTCAGCTAATTTAAGAAGCGTAAGAGCGATTATAGATGGAGCTCCTAAGAGAGTAAAAGTTTGTACTAGATGTTTACGTTCTGGTAAGATTGAAAGAGCTTAATAGCCACGTTTAAAAGCCTACTTCCGAAAGTAGGCTTTTTAAATTTAATCATTTTTACTCTTTCTCATAAATTTTAAAACTATGTTTGAAATCCATTTTGGTAACTTTATTGTTACTACTTTCATCAATACTCACCCCACACTTTATAGTTAAAATTATTTTAACAAAAAAATAATAATGCTCCACATCCAATAAGTATTAATGCGGTAAGTGCTGACCAAATCCAGCCAGGAAGCAACATAGATAAAATTACTGCCATTCCTGTTGCTAGACACAGTATTCCTAGCAATACCTTAGACTTGTTATTTCTCATGGAACACCTCCACATAGAACTTGTATCTACAAATATTTTCATATTTAAGTTTATGCGATAAGTTCCTATTTTAGACCGATAAATACATTATGTAATTTTAATTTTTTATACTGGAATTATTACTATCTTCTGATGCAGATTCTATAATATCTAAAATACCTCTTTTTTTACTTAACCTTTCAGGTCCACTATATAGAACTACTGGTATAACTTTTGGGAGTTTAAAATCTTTGCTTTCTATTTCTTCAAGACTCTTTTTCATTATAAAGCTTTTCCAAATTTGCTCTCTGTATGATTTTAATCTTGGTACAATCTCAGTATCCATTTCTGTTTGAAACTCCAACACTATATAGTGTGAAATTTTACGATTTTTAGAAAAAACTTTATAAATTATATCTACTTCCTTTCCTTTATATTCACATATAAAAGATGTTTCTAACTCTATACTTTTAAGAGTTAATTCCTTTGCTATTGAGACGCTTGTAAAATTTTGAATCAAACTTAAAAAACTTTCTTTATCTGAATACAGCCTTCTATATTCTTCACGTTTTTCTTTGCTTCTTTTTAAATTCATACAATTCCTCCCAGGTTATAGATTCTCTATCTTTTGATAAAAATAATCTATAAATTTTATTTTTTAATTTTCACTAGTGATTATTGACACTTATGATTAAAATATCCAATAAAGATATTTTTTTATATTTTTATTAAAAGATATGAATTTTTATATTTTAATATATTGACATTGACGTTGCGTAAAAGTGTATATTTAATTTATAGGAGGTATTACTTATGGAATATACAGTTCAGAAATTAAGTAAAATAGCTGGTATAAGTACTAGAACCCTTAGATACTATGATGAAATCGAGCTTCTTAAGCCACTTAAAATAAATTCCTCAGGTTATCGTATATATGGTCAAAATGAAGTTAATAAGCTACAACAAATACTTTTTTATAGAGAGTTAGGCATTAGCTTAGAAAATATAAAAAACATTATAAACTCACCAACTTTTGACAGTCTAAATGCATTAAAAGAACATCATAGCAAATTACTAGCTAAAAGAAAACAAATTGACTTACTGATAGAAAATGTAACTAAAACTATAGCATTGAAGGAGGGAAAATATATTATGACAGATTTAGAAAAATTTGAAGGTTTTAAAGAAAAGATGATTGATGAAAATGAAAAAAATTATGGAACTGAAATTAGGGAAAAATATGGTGAAGATGTAATCAATCAATCAAATAGAAAATTAAAAAATATGTCTAAAAAAGATTATGAGGACTGGCAGGATTTAAGTACTGAGATAATTAGTAAACTCAAAAAAGCTTTTAAAACTGGTAATGCATCTAATGAACTTTCTCAAGAAGTTGCAAGATTGCATCATAAATGGTTGAGTTACACTTGGAATACCTATTCTAAGGAAGCTCATGCTGCTTTAGCACAGATGTATGTAGATGATGAACGTTTTACATCATATTATGATAAAGAACAGCCTGGACTAGCAAAGTTTCTAAGAGATTCCATAGTATTCTATACAAGATAACAATCAATGTAAAGTAATAAAAAGAGTGCTACTTTAAAATAGCACTCTTAAAAAATTTTATTTTTCAAATTATATAGTTATAATCTGTGATAAAAATCTAACTTAATTTTTATTAAAAGTAATTGTAACTTTAAATAAATCTCCATCTATATCTATCTTCATTTTACCACCTTGTAGCTCTACAAAACTTTTTGCTATTGCTAGACCAAGTCCAGAGCCTTCTGTATTACGTGACTTATCTCCTCTTACAAATCTCTCCATAATATCATCTACACTAAAATCAATTTCAGTTGCTGACATGTTTCTAAGCATGATATTTACTTGTCTATCTGTTTCTAAAATATCAATATATACTCTTGAATTTGGCATTGCATATTTACTTATATTTATTATAAGATTCTCAAATACTCTAAATGTACGTTGACTATCTAATGGTAATATTATTTTTTCGCTAGAAAAATTATTTTTTATTTTCAGTGATGACTCTGCTATCTTATCATCTAATTCTAGTAATGTCTGTTTCATTAGAGATATAATATCTACATTTACTATGTTTAAGTGTACATCTCCACTATTTACTTTGCTCACTTCAAATAAATCTTCTATTAAGTGTTGTAGTCTTTGTGACTTTCTATCCAATGTATCAATATACATTTTACGATTTTCATCTGTTATATTTTCATCCTTTAGTAAATCTATATAAGTGATTATAGATGTCAAAGGTGTTTTTAAGTCATGTGACACATTTGATATAAGCTCTGTTTTCATTTTTTGACTTTTAACTTCTTCATCTACAGCTTTTTTAAATCCAGATTGAATATTTCCAAGCTCATCTTTAATAGGATTAAAGAACCCTAAATCATCTTCCATATTTGCTTCTAAATTTCCATCTGAAATTTTCTTTGTAACATCTAAAAGTTGATTGTATTCACGTATTGTTTTCTTAGAGTAATCTGACAATACCTTAAATAAAACTATTGAGTAAATTAATGCAAGTATTATTCCAAAGAACCACATACTACACATTATAACTATAATTAATAAGTTTACTGCTAAAATTATAGCTATAGTTTTATTTGGCTTTTCCTTTAAATTTGTCATTCTAACTTGATTAATAACTACTTTACTTGATTTTTTAAACCATTTTAAAAACATCCCTGTCAAAGTATTTTTTACAAAGTACTCTTTTATTCCAACGTTTAGAATATGTTTTAAAAGTACTATAAATACAAATATTATTGAGAAGATTACAAACCAATAAATTAAATTCATTGAGCTTACTAATATATTTGCCATTTTACCACTTATATCATTTTTTATTAGATACTCGACATAATTTCCATTCAATGTGTTACTTATTATATCAGTAGGATATAAAGCTACGATACTCTGTATAATAACAATAGCAATAAAAAGTAACTCTAACGGTATTCTTGTGATTATCTCAAACCCTAATAACTCTTTAGATTTTCTATATGGAAATGCTACAGCTACAATTACAACTATAGATATTATGATTTTTATAATCATTGCAGAAATTTCATAATAAGAATTATTCTCTACATTATTTATATATCTACTTATATCATCACTACTATAAATCATCCCATAATTATTATATGAGCTATATGAATTATCTTGGCTTATTACTTTAGGTACCGCATATACCAATGTTTTATTTTTTATTGGAGATAATTTATATGAGATTGAATTTCCATCTAAATCTGTCTCCATCAAATCTTCTCTAGATTTAGATAATAACATTTGGCTGATAATCTTTTGGTCTACTCCATAAGAGTCTACAATATTTACTTTTCCATCTTTATCAAAATTCATCACAAGGTAAAACCTATAATTTGCTTTTATATTTTTAATCTTTTCTTGTCTTTCCTCATCATTCATAGTTGTCTCTTGAGGCTGCTTTTTATCAGATTCCTCTTTTGAAGTGTCATTTTTTGTTGTATCCAGTGCTTTTAACTCTTTATTCTCATTAAAAAGCTCAAAGTTATTTTCTTTATCAACTAAATAGTATTTTAAGTTTTTACTTGAATTATCAATAAAAGATTCCCATTCATCAAATTTTTCATTAAAATCTGCATTAATACTCTCATCAGTGTAATAGGTTTCTGAACCTTCATATGCGCTTTTCTCTTTACTAGTATTTTTTATATAATTTATAGTTTCTTCACTTAAAAAAAGCTTCGAAGGTTGTATCATCTTACCTTCTTGTTCTTCTTTCATATTGTGGTCTAAAACATAACTTCCTTTATATATGCTATCTACAAATCCTTCTTGCTCAAATGGATTTTTAGCTCCACCTTTAGCAGCTGACTGTATAGTCGAATATTGGCTAATCATACCTAATGATGCTGATAACATAAGTATAAAGACTATCACACTGATTATATATTTTTCCTTAAATTTTTTCGATTTTATATCCAACACCCCACACCACCTTTAAATATTTTGGATTTTTTGGGTCAATTTCTATCTTCTCCCTTATATTTCTAACATGTACCATAACTGTATCTGTGTTTACAGCATTTTCATTCCAAACTCTTTCATATATTTCGTCTGCAGAAAAAACCCTTCCTGCATTTCTCATAAGTAAACTTAATATCTTAAATTCTATAGGAGTTGTTTTTATATAATTTCCATCAATACTGACTTCTTTTGTATTTTCATTTAATTCTAATCCACCTATTACAAATATACCTTCATTATTTTCTGAACTTTCTTCTTTATTTTTTATCATATTTAGATACTTAGTATATCTTCTAAGTTGCGAATTAACTCTAGCCAATAACTCTAATGGCTTAAAAGGTTTTGTTACATAATCATCCGCTCCGATGTTAAGCCCCATTATTTTATCAACTTCTTCTGATTTTGCAGATAACATTATCACTGGAAAATTATGATTTTCTCTAAGTTTCATTGTAAGCGTTATTCCATCCATTTGAGGCATCATTATATCAACTATAGCTAAGTGTATTTCTTGGCTTTCTATAATTTTAAGACCTTCCAATCCATTGTAACCTTTAAAAACATTATACCCTTGATTTAAAAGGTATATTTCTATAGCATCTGCTATTTCCTTTTCATCTTCTACCACCAAAATATTATATGAATTCATTTTAATCTCCTTTATATCAATTAATTTATAAACTACCTTTACATATATGATTATACAATATGATAGAAGTTTTTCCATTTTTTTATAAATTTATAGTGGTCTATTCTAATTATTTATCTTTGATGTCCATTTTAGAACCCTCCCTTTAATTTAACTTCAATACTGTTTTACTTTATTTATATATCTAATATTAAAGCTAAAAACTTAAGATATTATATATACTTTTCTAAAGATTTTCTAAAGATTTAAATTTACTTGTTTTAATATACACAAAAAAAGTAGGTATTATTGTATTAATTAAATCAACAACCTGAAACATAAATTTAATATCAATAAAATCTACTTTTTAGTTTTTGCATACTTATTTTTAGTTTATTTACTTTTTATAAAAATTCTTGTTTTTATTTTATAAATGTACATATGTCTTCCACTGGTTTTTTAGATGGACTTCTTAAGTTGTCTTCTGGTACTCCAAGTGCTAACATTGCACCTAAGAAGTATTCGCCTTTTTCAAACCCTGTTTCTGCCTCTAAAACAGATTCTATCTCATCTGCTGCATAGTTTTGACTTGTCAACCAACAAGAACCATACCCAAGTTCAATTGCTGATAATGTAAAGTTTTCAATTGCTGCTCCTAAACTTTGCATGCCTGGATTTCTTATAAATAACTTATCTATAGTCTCTTTAGGTGCATTTATAAGTTCTAACTCATAATAGCCTGATGGGTTGTATACCTTTGTAAAAACTAATACCAAAACTGGAGCTTTTAAATAAAATAAAGTAAAGTTTGGCACAAATTTTCTAAATCTATTAGCTTTTTCTACTGATACTTTGTCCATCTCTACAAGTATTTCTTGTTGTTTTTTAGTTATCACATCTGCTATCTTTTCCATTAAATCACGACGCTTTATAACTACAAAATGCCAGTTTTGAATGTTTTTACCTGATGGAGCTGCCCCTGCTGCTTTTACCATTTTCAAAATATCTTCATCTAAAACATCTTGTTCTTTAAATTTTCTTACACTTTGTCTTTTGTAAATAGTATCTTGTAATTCCATTTTTAAGTCCCCCTGTAGATTATTTTTTTAATTTAAAAACAAATTTTAAACTTCCCTTATTTTAATATATCATGTTCTAACAAATCTTTAAATGACTCTATAGAATAATCATACTCATCCACATTTCCAAAACCATATTTTGCATATACAAAAGGAATCCCAGCAAATTTAGCACTATTTGCATCCCCTTGAGTATCTCCAATATAGATTGGATTAGTTAGTTTATTTCTATCAATTATGAGTTTATTATTTTCACCTTTATGCAATCCAGTATTTCCAGGACACTCAAAATCTATAAAGTAATTTTCTAGCTTATGTGCTTTTAAAAAAGATTCTATATATCCTTTTTGACAATTACTTACTATAAATAATTTATATTTTTTAGATAATTCTCCAAGAGTATTTTCTATGTCTTCAAATAATTTGCCTCCATATTCAGATAAGTAATCACATTCTCTTGCAGAACATTCATCTAATATATTCATTCTTTCTTCTTCATCTAAATCTGGAAAGAAACGCTTTGCTATTTCATCAAATGAAAGGCCCATAACACTTCTAAATAATTCTACTGTAACATTTAAACCTATATCCTCACGTTTATCTAAGACCTCTTGCCATACCTTACATACTCCTTCAGTTGAATCCCATAGAGTTCCATCTAAATCAAAAATAATACTGTCTATCACAAAAAATCCCCCTTGCGTCAAAAATTATTATTTATTTATAATTATATATTAAAAAGCAGATACAATTATAAATATATTTTACTTGATTGTATCTGCTCTGTAATATAAAATCAATTATTAAAGTCCATTTTTATAAATTTCTAATTACAAGTACACATCCCTGCTCTACTTTAATTTTACAAGAATTCCCTAACATAACATTGGATATTCCAATAGGTACTGAATACTTCATATAATAATCATCCAAAGGATATTCCAAGCCAGTAAGTGTTACTCCTTTAGCATCTCCTTTTACAGCTATTACAGAAATAGTATCTCCTTTGTTTCCAAACAAGGTAAATTCTTCATTTTCAACTATATACATCTCTTCTTTATCTGAGAGTATCCTAGAATATATGCCATCTTCTTTTAAATAATATAATAGCTTTATATTTGCAAGGGTATGGTCAATTCTCCCACCTAAAGCACAAAAAAAATCAATATGGTTAGCTTTAAGAGTTTTAGCTAAAAAAAGACATAGTTCTGTATCAGTTTCATCCTTTTTAGATGGAAATTTTTCAAATTTAACACCTTGATTTCTATAGAAATTTATCTTGTCTTCTTCTACTGAATCTAAATCTCCCAAAATATAATCTGGTATTATATCCATTTTGTAGGTGTGATTTGCTCCTCCATCTGCACATATTATGCAGTCATAACATTCTTTAAGTATAATATCTCTTGTAATTTTATAATCTTCAATTTCACCATTTAAAACAATACAGATTTTCATACCTAAGTCTAAACTAATTCTTCAAGAGAAGCATTCTTTCTAAATAAATTAACTGTTTCTTGAATGTCATCACTTCCAAATATTGCAGAGCCTGCTACTATTACGTTAGCTCCTGCTTGCACAACTTCAGCCACATTTTTAGGACTTATACCACCATCAACTTCTATATCAATATTTAATCCTTTACTATCTATAAGTGTTTTTAATTCTTTAATTTTATCTAACACACAAGGTATGAATGATTGTCCTCCAAATCCAGGATTAACAGACATTAAAAGCACCATATCTAAATCAGATAGTACATGTTTAATAGTATCTATTGGTGTTGCTGGATTAAGCACTACACCTGCCTTTATTCCATGTGATTTTATATTTTGTATAGTTCTATGTAGATGTGTACAAGCTTCCTGATGAACAGTTATTATATCACATCCTGCTTTTACGAACTCTTCAATATATTGGTCTGGATTCTCTATCATTAGATGAGCATCAAATACCATATTTATATTCTCTTTTTTTAAACTTTTAACTACAAGTGGTCCTAGTGTGATATTTGGTACAAAATGTCCATCCATTACATCGATATGAAGATATTCACATCCTGCACTTTCCACTTTTCTTACATCCTCTAATAATTTTGCAAAATCTGCTGATAATATTGATGGTGCTAATTTAATCATGTTTCTAATACCTCCTACTGTTATTTTGTCTTATTTCATTTAGTAGCTGTATATAACTATCATATCTTTCTTTAGATATTTCTCCATTTGCAACAGCTTCTTTTATAGCACAATTAGGTTCATTTTCATGAATACATTTTGAACCAAACTTACAATCATTAAATTTATCAAATTCTATAAAATAATCTTTAAGTTCAACTTCTTCTATGTCTTCAAGTGCAAGTGAACTAAAACCTGGTGTATCTGCAACCATTCCACCAAACTCCAACTTTAAAAGTTCAGCATGACGAGTGGTATGTTTTCCTCTTTTTATTTTATCACTTACTACACCTGTTTGCAGTTGAAAATTTTCATCTATTTCATTTAATAAACTCGATTTTCCAACTCCAGACGGTCCTGCAAATACTACTACATTTTCTTTTAATTCATCTTTTACTTTATCTATATTTAACTTAGTGACATTACTTACAGGAATAACCTTATATCCACTAAGCTCGTATATCTTTTTAACATGCTCTAATATGTTATCATCATCTAAATCTGCTTTTGTAAGGATTATTACAGTTTCTAAATTTTCTTTTTCTGCCAAAACTATAAATCTATCTAAAAGAGATAAGTTTGGTTTAGGATTTTTTATTGCAAATACTATTAGTGCCTTATCTACATTTGCTATAGGTGGTCTTATAAGTTCTGTGTCTCTACTATCTATTTCTTCCACAATTCCCTTTTTTTCATCTTCATCAACAACACTTATTTTAACTCTGTCACCAACTAAAGGTGTTACTTTTTGCTTTCTAAATATACCTCTAGCCTTACATTCATAAAGACCTTTTTCTGTATCTACATAATAAAATCCACTAATCCCTTTTATAATTTTTCCTTCTAGCATCAAATACCTCCCTTTATAAAATTATATAAACCTATACTGTTTATGAGTAGTATATAGTGTTATTCTTTCCTATTTTTATATAATACCACATTTTTTTTAAATAACAAATCCTCCGTTTGGGCTAATTACCTGACCAGTAATAAAACTTGATTTATCAGATGCTAAAAAAATAGCACAATTTGCTATATCTTCTGGTGTTCCTAATCTCATTAAAGGAGTTTCTTCTACAAGAACATCTATCTCATCTTCATTATATTCAGATAACATATCTGTATTAATAACTCCTGGTGCTATGCTATTTACTCGAATATTTGATGGAGCAACTTCTTTAGCTAATGCCTTTGTCATTCCTATTATACCTGCTTTTGATACAGAATAATGTACTTCACAAGAAGCACCTGATATACCCCAAATTGAAGATATATTAATTATGTTTCCTTTTTTTTCTGATATCATGTATTTTAAAGCAATTTGTGAACAATAAAAACTTCCTTTCAAGTTAATATTCATCATATTATCCCAATCTTCATCAGTTATATCTGTAAATAACTTATCTTGGCTTATACCAGCATTATTTATAAGTACATCTAATCCTCCAAACTCCTTTATACAATAATCTATCATATTTTCGACTTCTTCTCTATTTGAAATATTAGCTTTAAATAATTTTACAGAAAAACCCTTTTCGTTTAATACAGTGTATAATTCTTTAGCCTCATTTTCTGATTTATTAAAGTTTATTAATACATTATACCCATCTTTTGCAAATATTTTAGATATTGCTCTTCCAATTCCTCTAGAGCCTCCTGTTACCAAAACTGTTTTATTGTTTTTATTCATAAATATTTATCTCCCTTATAATTAATCTAATATTTTATACAAAACAAACTGCCCCTTTAAAGAAAATAATTTCTATAAAAGGACAGCTTTTTATTTTTAGCTACTATTTATTCTGATTTACCAATATTTCCACCAGTTCCTGCTGGAGTTTCTCCACTATTTCCTGAGTTTGAACCTCCTGAGTTATCTCCACTATTTCCTGAGTTTGAGTCTCCTGAATTATCTCCATTATTTCCAGAGTTTCCTCCACTATTTCCTGAATTATCTCCACTATTTCCAGAGTTTCCTCCACTATTTCCTGAATTTCCTCCGTTAGTTCCTGAGTTTGAACCTCCTGAACTTCCTCCACTATTTCCTGAGTTTGAACCTCCTGAGCTTCCTCCACTATTTCCTGAGTTTGAACCAGGTGTTGTTGTATCATTCTCATCTGGTGTTGTTGGAGTCTTATTTGGTGTTGTTGGTGTTGGCGTATTTGATTTCTCTGAGCCTTTGCTAACATATAGGTCTATTTCATCACCTTCTTGAACACTTGATGAACCAGAACTAGGGCTCTGACTTAAAACTGTACCTTCTTTATATACTGAACTATACTCATACTTGACAGTTCCAACTTTCAATTTATTTTCCTCTATAATTTTTTTTGCATTAGTTAAAGTAATACCTACTACATTGGGAACTGAAGCTTCGTTTGCACCTTTACTTACAACGACATTTATGGTGTCACCTTTTTTAATATTTGTACTTCCACCTTCAGGTGTCTGCGATATTATACAATTTTTATCTACCTCACTGCTATACTCTTCACTTTTTACACTTAAGGACAATCCTTCTTTTTCAACTGCACTCTGTGCTTCCTCTAATGTCATATTCACAAGATTAGGAACAGTTAAATCTTTACTACCAAATCCTCCAGCAAATAAAAATTTATATGCTAAGAATACTTGTGCACATAAGATTACTATCAAAACTGCCGCGACTACTTTTAGTCTTTTTCTAGCTTTAGGACTTTCTTGTTTTTTCTTCTTTTTCTTAGCCCTCTTACTTTGAGTATTCTTAGGTTTTTGATTCTTTTTAGCTCTCATTATCTCTTCCTCATCTTCATCGTCTTCATCTTCTTCTTCATAAAAATCATCATAATAATCTTCATCTTCATCTAAATCAGCAACTTCTATAGGTTTAACTACTTTTTCCGGAACTGGCTTTGCAAGTACTGGATTTACAGCTTTATTAATCTCTTTTTCATCAATTTTCTTCGTTGCAAAATCATCGTATTCCTTTATAAAATCTAAGTCAATATTTTTTTCTATATAATCTATATCTTCTATTAACTCTTCAGCAGTTTGGTATCTATCTGCACTAGATTTTTCTGTAAGCTTTTTTATTGTAGTTCTTACACTTTGAGGAATCCTAACTTTCTCTTCTGATGTAAAATCTATATCATCATTGATATGTTGAAGTGCTATAGAAATTGGGCTATCTCCTCTAAATGGTACTTTTCCTATCAGCATTTCATATAAAACTATACCTAAAGAATACAAATCTGCATTATTAGTTACAAACTTTCCTTTAGCTTGCTCTGGTGAAAAATAGTGTACTGAGCCTATTATACTACCAATATTAGTCATAGTTGAATTTGAGACAGCTTTGGCTATACCAAAATCAGCTACTTTTACTACTCTTCCTTCATTGGATATGAGAATATTATGAGGTTTTATATCTCTATGTATAATCCCCTTTTTATGTGCAGCACTAAGTGCCATAGCTATTTGTTTTGTTATATCCAGTGCGGTATATTCGTCTAATATCCCTTCATCCTGTATAATTTCCTTCAAATTTTTTCCATCTACAAATTCCATTACAATGTAGTGAACTTTTCCATCTTCCCCAACATCATATACATTTACTATATTTGGATGTGAAAGGCTTGCTACTGCTTCTGCTTCTCTTTTAAATTTTGTTAAAAATTCATCGTCATCTACAAATTCAGGTCTGAGTACTTTAAGTGCAACAGTCCTGTTTAATAATCTGTCTTTAGCCTCATATACAAAGGCCATTCCTCCATCACCAATCTTCCTGATGATTTCATATCGATTTCCTAAAATTGTATCTCCCACAATATCACCGTCCTAATTATACTTTTATTACTATCACCGAAACATTATCTTTACCAGAAACATCATTGGCCATGCTTATCAATTCATCACTTATATCACTAATTCTCTCATATTCATAATCTAATATTAAACTTCTTATATCTTCGTCATAAATAAACCCAGTTAATCCATCTGTTGCAAGAAGTATTATATCACTTTTTTTGATTTCCTTCTTAAAAATATCTACAACAACCATATCATCTGTTCCAATTGCTCTAGTTATTCTATTTCTCTGTGGATGTCTTCTCGCTTCTTCTTCTGTAATAACATGAGCCATCATAAGTTCTTCAACCACAGAATGGTCTATAGTTATTTTATCAAATTTTTCATCTGTTAACAAATAACATCTGCTATCTCCAACATTTGCCACATATAAGACATTATTATACACTATAGCTGTAACTAATGTAGTTCCCATTCCTTCAAATGCTATATCTTCCATAGATTTCTTGTGCACAATTGAGTTTACATTATTATAAGCCTGTTTTAGTATATCATCTATATAGTCTATTTTTACATTATCATGCTGTAATAAGTTTTCTTTTAGAAAATCAATTATATTTTCTACTGCTAACTTACTGGCGACTTCCCCCTTTTTATGTCCACCCATTCCATCAGCTATGGCAAATATTCCTATTGGACCATGTTCTGTATCTATAACTTCTCCCTCACAATAGTCTTCATTGTTTTTTCTTACTTTTCCTATATGGGAGGCACAACTATAAACCATACGACTTCCTCCTTACATATTACTTGTATTTTCTTCTCAATTGACCACAAGCTCCACTAATATCAGAACCCATAGACATTCTAACTGTAGCAGGTATATTATTTTTCTCTAAACTATCTCTAAACTTATAAATAAATGCCTTGTCTGGCTTTTCATATTCTCTTTCTTCAACCTTATTTATTGGTATTAAATTTACATGGCATAGCATACCTTTTAAAAGCTTTGCTAATGCCTTTGCTTCATTTTCTGAGTCATTTACACCCTTTATAAGAGAGTATTCAAATGTAACCCTTCTATTTGTCTTTTTTATATAATATCTACAGGCATCTAGTATTTCTTTAATAGAATATGCATTTGCTACAGGCATAATCTTTCTTCTTTCTTCATCATATGGTGAATGAAGTGATAAAGCCAAATTTATAGCTATTTTCAAATCAGCCAACTCGTACATTTTAGGCACTATCCCACAAGTTGAAAGAGTTATATGTCTATACCCTATATTAAGACCATTTTTTTCATTAATTATTTTTAAAAATTGTTTTGTATTTTCAAAATTGTCAAGTGGCTCACCACTTCCCATTAAGACAAGATTTGATACTCTTTTTCCAGTATCTTCTTGAATTTTAATAACTTGGTCTAAAATCTCCCATGGTTCTAAGTTTCTAATCAATCCATCCATTGTAGATGCACAGAAGTTACATCCCATTCTACAACCTACTTGATTAGAAACACAAACAGTGACCCTACTGTCATAATCCATCATCACAGTTTCTATTATATTTCCATCATCTAATAAAAACAAATATTTTTTTGTGCCATCTACCTTAGATTCTAACTTTAATTCTATATCTATATGACCTATACATGAAACTTCTTCTAATTTATTTCTCAAACTTTTTGGTATATTATTCATGTCATCAAAAGTTTTTGCACCTTTGTATATCCAAGAAAATATTTGGCTCCCTCTAAAAGGTTTTTCATCTATAGTTTTCATAAATTCCTTGAGTTCATCTTCAGTAAAGTTTTTTAATACTATTTTTTTCTCTTCCATTCTATTCACTACCTTATTCTCTTTAATTTTGCTATAAAAAACCCATCTATACCATGAATATTAGGATATATTTTTAAATATCCTTTATCTTGATTGTCTAAATCTACGTTTACTGTGTCAATTGGAGTCAATTCAAAATTATTATATTCTTCAATAAAAGAAGTAATTATATTTATGTTTTCCATATCTTGAACTGTACATGTACTATAGACTAAAGTTCCTCCAATTTTAACATACTTTGATGCATTTTCTAATATTTTCTTTTGTATAGAAGTAATATCTTCCAACTCTTCTTCTTTCTTATATTTAATTTCTGGTTTACGTCTTATTATACCAAGACCAGAACAAGGAACATCTGCTAAAACATAATCAAATTTATTTATGCTATTTTCATCAATTTCAGAAGCATCAAATCCTTCTACACATACATTTTTTAGACCAAGTCTATTTACAGTAGCTTTTATAAGCTTTAGTTTATGCTCAAAAATATCTCTAGCTATTACTTGACCTGTATTATTCATTAAAGTGGCTAAGTGAGTAGATTTTCCACCAGGAGCACTACATACATCCAAAATCAATGAATCTTCCTTTGGATTAATTACTTTCCCTACTATCATAGAACTTATATCTTGAATTGTAAATAAACCAGCCTTAAATAACTCATTATTTTCTATATTTTTTAATTTTTCGACTTTTATAGCTTCTTCCACCATAGGGACTTTCAAACACATAATACCCTTTTCATTTAATTTTTCAATAAGCTCTTCTCTGCTAATTTTAAGTGTATTTGTTCTTATATAAATACTAGGTTTTTCATTGTTTGCTTCTAATAAATCTTCAGTAAATTCTTGTCCAAAATTTTCTATCCAATTTTTTATAATCCAAGAGTTATAAGAATACTTTATAGATAAGTATTTTACACTATCTTCCTCAGTTATGTCCATTATAGTATCTTTATTTCTTATTTCATTTCTAAGAATAGCATTTATAAAACCAGAAGATTTTTTATCATATTTTTTAGATAACTTCACAGTTTCATTAACTGCTGCATAATCTGATATACTATTTAAAAATAAAATTTGATATGTTCCCATTCTTAAAAAGATTTTAACATAAGTTGACATTTTTTTTACTTTTATTTTTGAAAGTTTATTAATTATATAATCTAAGTAATATTTATTTTCTACTACTCCATAGATTAACTCTGTTGCAAGTCCTCTATCCATATCGCTTATTTCTAAGTTTTTAAAATGCTTATTTATTGCAATATTTGAATAGTTATTATTTTTCTCTATATCACATAATACTTTAAATCCAATTTCTCTTGCATCCATATAAATTTCTCCCTTTTATTAAACATAAAAAAGGGTTGTTTCTAAACAACCCACTTTATTTTTAGTCATCTCTTCTTTGAGCTATTAGTAACAATCTAAGTAATTGAAGTATTGAAACTAGTGCTGCTGCAACATATGTTAAAGCTGCTGCTGAAAGCACTTTTCTACTTTGTCTTACCTCACCCTCATCTATAATACCTAGATTTCCAAGTTGAACAATTGCTCTACTAGAAGCATTAAATTCTACAGGCAATGTTATTATTTGGAATAGTACTGAAGCTGAAAACAATAGTATCCCAATTTTTAGAAATGGTCCAGCCATAATAAATCCTAGAAATATTAAAAACCAAGAAATACTTGAAGCAAAGTTTACTACTGGCACCAAACTACTTCTTATTTGAAGAGGTGCATAACCTTTAGCATGTTGCATTGCATGACCACATTCATGTGCAGCTACTGCAACAGAAGTTATTGATGTTCCATAATATACATCTTCTGATAATCTTACAGTTTTTCTTCTTGGGTCATAGTGGTCACTTAAATGACCTCTAACCATTTCTATCCTTACATCATACAAACCATTTGAATCAAGTACTCTTCTTGCTGTCTGTTCTCCAGTATATCCTCTACGTGTATTTACTCTTAAATACTTATTTGTTGTTGAGCTCACTTTAAATTGAGCATATGCAGTGAATAATATAGCTGGAATTAATATAATCATCGTTGGGTCAAATCCCCAAAAGCCGCCATATACAGGGTACATAAATAACACTCTCCTAAAATATATTTTTATTATACATCCTCTTTAATATTCACATAACTTAAAAACAGTTTAATTACAAGCTAATATCTCTTTTCCTGTTAAAAAGCTTATAGCTTTTTCAATATCTACTATGTCTACATTAGTATTTATACAAGGTCCATTAGGTCTTTTATTAAATACTCCTAAAACAGGAATTTTTTTTATATCTTGTATTCCAGATGTTAAATCTCTCTCACATGCAACAGCTATAACAGCTTTAGGTTTATTGTCAATTATAATTTTTCTAGCTAGAGTCCCTCCTGTAGCCACAAATACTTTTACTTTAACACTTTTATTTAGCTCAGCTAATTCTCCTATATTGCATTTTCCACATTTTTTACAATTATCTATATCATTAGTAACTTTTAGTTTGCAACTATTCTCTTGAATACAATGAGGTATTAAAATTATTATATCCTCTGGATTAAAATTATATTTATTACTGTATATATATTCATTATTTAACTTTATATATATTCTTCTAATTTCACTTTTTGACATACCAAATGATGATGCAATAAAAGATATAATGGGAAATAATACACTAACAATTTTAAAATTTATTTTCATTATATTTGAGTTAACATTTTTTCCTTTAATTACTCTATACGTAACTATTGTTGAGCATAGTATTATAAGTATTAGTGATATTACTACAGCATTTATTCCTAAGGAAAATATTTGAGTCAAACTAATTATAAAAAAGTTTGCAACTCCCATTAAAATCCCTAATATTAAGACTAAGATACCAACACTTGTTAAATACTTTTTTATATCTGTCATACTTTTCACCTAACTCAATACTACACCAATTTCTATAGTATTTCCTTTTATATATTCTCCAACTAGCATTCTCTTTTTATTTGGCATCTGAATTTCTTCAATTAAAAGTACCTTATCTTTAGTACTTACTTTTATGCCATCTTTATTTACCTCAATTATTGTACCTGCTTCTTTGTTACTTTCTTCCTCTAATACTTTAGTTTTCCAGATTTTCATCGTTACACCATTATAAGTAGTATAAGCACTTGGCCATGGATTTACACCTCTAACTAGATTGTGTATTTCCTTAGCATTTTTTGAAAAGTCTATATTACCTAGTGATTTATTCATTATTGGTGCATAAGAAAATTCCTCATGATTTTGTACTTCTCTTGGAGCAGTTCCTGCTTCTATCAACTTTAATGTTTCTTTTAAAGTTTCTGCTCCTATATTCATCATTTTATCATGAAGTTCTCCTGCTGTTATATTTTCATCAAGATTTACTTCTGTCTTTAATATCATATCTCCAGTGTCTAACCCTTCATCCATATACATAGTTGTAACACCAGTTTTTTCTTCGCCATTGATTATTACCCAATTTATAGGCGCCGCACCTCTATATTTTGGAAGTAAAGAAACATGGACATTTATACATCCAAACTTAGGAATTTCTAATATTTCTTTTGGAAGTATTTGCCCAAAAGCTACAACTACCATTACATCTGGCTTTAAAGATTTCATTGTATCTATAAAATCTTTGTCTCTAGCTTTAATTGGTTGATATACAGGTATATTATTTTCAATTGCAAGTTCTTTTACTGGACTCATGCCAAGTTTTTTACCTCTTCCTTTTGGTTTATCTGGCTGAGTTACAACTCCTAGTATTTCATACTTTTCATCTATTATTTTTTGTAAACAAGGAACTGCTATATCAGGAGTTCCCATAAATACTATTTTCATCAAATCAACCCCTACTATTTTTCTATTTTATCAACAAACAGTATTCCCTCTAGATGGTCTATTTCATGACAAAACGCTCTAGCTAAAAGTTCTTCCCCTTCTAGCTCTATTGTTTCTCCATTTCTATTTAAAGCTCTAACTTTTACATAGTTTGGTCTTTTAACCTCTCCAGATTCTCCAACAACACTTAAACAACCTTCATCATCTATTTGTTCTCCAGATGTTTCTATTATTTCTGGGTTTATAAGTTCTATAAGTTCTTCTCCAATATCAATTACTACAACTCTTTTTAAAATTCCAACTTGAGGTGCAGCTAGTCCAACACCATCTGCATCATACATAGTTTCTGCCATATCGTCTAACAATTGTATTATTTTTGCATCAATTTTTTCAACTTTTTTTGATTTCTTTCTTAGTACTGGTTCTCCTATTTGAACTATTTGTCTTAAAGCCATTACACTTCCTCCTAAATTTATAATACACTATTTGGATTAATATCTATAGATACATTAATATTCTTATTAAATATCAAATCTCGTTTTGTTATACATATATATTTTATTATACCCTTTAAGAGATTAATTTCAATATTTTCATCTTTAAAGAGTATTTGCCATCTATAATTTTGATTTATTTTTGATATTGAGCATGGATTGGGTCCTAATATAAACCCTAAGTCGTTTATACCCCTTTTTTCTAATAAATAAATCAAAGATGCATGCATATTTTTTATATTTTTTATAACTAATCTTTCATCTTCACCACTAACAACTACACTTAACATGTTATTAAAAGGAGAATATCCAAATGCCTTTCTTATCTTTATCTCATCTTCATAAAAACCTTCATAATTATACTCTATGGCATGCTTAATAGCATAATGCTCAGTATCATATGTTTGAAGTACTACTTTACCTTCTTTGTCTGCTCTTCCTGCCCTTCCAGAAACTTGAGTTATCAACTGAAAGGTTGTTTCAAAACTTTTAAAATCAGGAAAATTTAGTATCATGTCTGCTGACAAAATACCTACTAAAGTTACATTATCAAAATCCAATCCTTTACTTAACATCTGCGTTCCTATCAATACATCTGCTTCTTTATCTTTGAACTTATTTAGTATTTCCTCTAATGAACCCTTTTTTGATGTTGTATCTTTATCCATTCTCAAAGTTTTTATATTTGGAAAAATACATTTTAACTCTTCCTCAATTTTTTGAGTTCCTACTCCAAATGGCTTAACATAATTACTTCCACATTCTGGGCATTCTTTTGGAATTTCTCTTTCATATCCACAATAATGACATCTTCCAATATTACTTTTTTTATGATATGTCAAAGATATATCGCAATTTTCACATTGAAACACATAGCCACACTTTCTACATGATACAAAATTTGCATAACCTCTTCTATTTAAAAATAGTATTACCTGACTATTTTCTTCAATCGCACAACTTATTTCTCTTTGAAGTTTTAAACTAAATATACTTCTATTACCTATATCTAATTCATCTTTCATATCTACAACTTCAATATTTGGAAGTGGTTTATTGTTTGCTCTATTTTTTATATTTATAAGTTTATATTCACCAGTTTTTGCTCTATAATACTCTTCAATTGAAGGTGTCGCTGAACCTAAAATAAGAGTTAGATTATTTTTTAATGCCATAAATCTAGCTACTTCTATAGCGTTAAACTTAGGATTTTTTTCAGACTTATATGATGACTCATGAAATTCATCAATTATTATCAATCCTAAAGAATTAAAAGGAGCAAATAGTGCTGACCTAGCACCAATTAAAACTCTTATCTTGCCAGCTTTAACAGCTTTATAAACGTCGTGTTTTTCTCCTTCAGATAGTTTACTGTGAAACACTCCAACTAAATCGCCAAACCTACTCTTTAATCTATCTATCGTTTGGGGAGTTAATGCTATCTCAGGAACCAAAAATATACTATCTAAACCTTGGCTTAATGCAAATTCTATTATTTCCATATAAACTTCAGTCTTTCCACTTCCAGTTATACCATGAATTAAATATGGCTTTTTATCATCTATAAACATACTTGAATTTATCTCATCAACCGCTTGTTGTTGCTCATTGTTTAATTTTATACTTTTTGATATAGATTTGTAAATACTTTTTGGCTCTCTATAATAATCTTTAAATTCTAAAGTTATTAACTCTTTCTTACTCAAAGAGTTTATACTCTGCTTTGAAGCATTTAATAAATCCAATAAATCATTTATCTCTACATTTTCATTATTTTTAAGAAAATTTAATATCTCTTTTTGCTTGCTTCCTATGCTTATTTTATTTTGTTCTATATAATCATCAATTTTATTATTTTCTAAACTCAAAGATACATAGCATACTTTCTTCTCATTTTTATGATTTTTGTATTCCCAACATAATTTTATAATTCCATTTTTATTCATTGTATATAGATAATTATTTAGATTCGCTATATATTTTAACTTATCAACCTTAATTTTTCCTTTACTACCAACTACTTTTTCTACTATCTCTCTATTTTTATCACTCAGCTTTGATATCTTTTCATATAATTCAGTCTCACTTAATCCATTTAGCTTTTCACCTAGTAAAACTACTTTGTAATTATTTAGTTTATATCCTTTTGGATATATCAAATTTATACACTCTATATAAGTACACAAATATCTATTTTTCATCCAGTAAACCAACTCTAAATCTTCTTCTCTAAATATTGGATTTTCATCTAATATATCTATGATTTCTTTAGTCTTTATTTTTTCATCTAAATTATTTGTAAGTTGAAATACAAAGGCTTCTGTTGGTTTATTACCTCTTCCAAATGGCACTAATATTCTATGCCCAACACTTATAACTTCCTCTAAAAATACAGGAATTTGATATGTAAATAAATTGTCTGTGTATATAGTATTGCTTCTAACTATTACCTTTGCATATTTTTTCATTGTAAAACTCCTACTTAAAATTAATCTACTGCTCATATTTTAACACATTTCATAATATATCAAAAAAATCTCAGCATATCTAAAAAGTTTCAAGTTATTACTAATATTAGATATATCTTAATAATTAACTATTAATCATATTTTATACTTTACAGCAAAATAAATGCTGAAAACCACAATTTAACTGACATTTGCGAGTTTTTACTCGCTAAAAGTAAATTGCAGCTTTCAGCCACTTTAGCTGTGATAAAATACACAAATATCATATTTAAAAAAGTTCTTATTTCTCAAGTAACACTTTAATCTTATTTAATATAACATTAGCTACTTCTTCCTTTTTCATTTTAGGGTACTCAGTAATATTTCCTTCTGTATCTATTATTTTTACAATATTAGTATCAGTTCTAAAGCCAGCTCCCTCTTTAGTTAAATCATTTGCCACAATAAAATCTAAATTTTTCTTTTCAATTTTTCCTTTGGCATGTTCTATTAAGTCATTAGTTTCAGCAGCAAATCCAACTAATATCCTATCTTCCTTTATTTTTCCTATTTCATAAGCAATGTCATAATTCCTACTTAATTCTATTGATAAATCATCATTATTCTTTTTAATTTTT
Source organism: Clostridioides sp. ES-S-0010-02 (assembly GCA_020641055.1). Lineage (NCBI taxonomy): Bacteria > Bacillati > Bacillota > Clostridia > Peptostreptococcales > Peptostreptococcaceae > Clostridioides > Clostridioides sp. ES-S-0010-02. The sequence goes on along the minus strand of CP067345.1, from coordinate 1,381,315 downwards.
TTGTCAGAATAAGTTTTTGGCTTATAATCTGCAACTGCTGCACTTTGAATTACTATTTTATTTTCTTTTAAATTTGATACTACTGCCTCATACAAATCTTGTGCTGATTCTATTTGTACAAATTTTTTAAGGTTTTGTGGAATAGAGAGATTTGTAGGACCTGATATTAATGTTACATCAGCACCTCTAGATATAGCCTCTTTAGCTATAGAATATCCCATTTTACCAGAAGACCTATTAGTTAAATATCTTACTGGGTCTATACTTTCTACAGTTGGTCCAGCTGTAACTATTATACTTTGACCTTTCAAATCTTGCTCTTTCGTAAGATTGGCTAAAACTGCCTCTACTATTAAATCTGGTTTAGCTAGTTTTCCTGCTCCAATATCTCCACATGCAAGTCTTCCACTTTCTGGTTCTATAAATTTATATCCAAATTCCTCTAAAGTTTTTATATTTTTTTGGACAATTGGATTTTCATACATATTAGTATTCATAGCTGGTGCTATTAAAACTTGTGCTTTTGTTGCCATAACAGTAGTTGTTAGCATATCATCAGCTATACCATTTGCAATTTTTCCTATAACATTTGCACTTGCTGGTACTATTAGAAACAAATCTGCCTTTTTTGCTAATGATATATGTTCAACTTCCCAAGATTTTGGTTCTTCAAACATATCTTCTACTACATAATTTTGACTTAGTGATTGAAGTGTAAGTGGTCTAACAAATTCTGTTGCTGATTTTGTCATTATAACATGGATATTTGCATTTAATTTTTTTAATTTACTTACAACATCACAAGCCTTGTATGCAGCTATTCCGCCGCTTATGCCAATTACAACAGTCTTATTTTTTAGCATGACCTTACTCCTCTTCTGAAATTTGTTGATGTTGCTCAGCGTAGTGTCTAGCTTCTTCTATCTCTATTTCTTCTTCTGTCAATAATCTATATGTTATTTTTCCACTTGCAACTTCCTTAGTAGCTACACATACAGGTTTTTCCTTAGCTTTGTTTGGAACATATGGTTCGTCTCCATCAATTAACTTTCTTGCTCTCTTTGAAACAGTCCCTACTAAGTAATATCTGTTGTCTATTTTTTCTAGTACCTCATTGATAGATGGTTTTAACATAATTATAATTCCTCCTTAAATTTCTCTATTATAATATTTTTATATCTGCTAACTTTATTCTTTTCAGATGATATTATACCTTCTATTTCTTTAGCAGATGTTTTCACATCTTCATTAAATATAAAATAATCATAATCCTTAATCATTTTTATTTCTTCATATGCACAACTAAATCTCTTTTCTATTTCTTCTTCTGTCTCTGTACCTCTTCCAACAATTCTATTTTTTAACTCTTCAAGTGATGGAGGTAATACAAATATAAATACTCCTTCTGGACAAACCTCTTTTATTTGTTTTGCTCCTTGCATTTCAATTTCTAGTAGCACATCCTGTCCTTTTTCTAAACATTCCATTATTGCTGCTTTTGGAGTTCCATAAAAATTATCATAAATTTGAGCATACTCCAAAAACTCACCTTTTCCTATCATATCTTCAAACTTTTCTTTACTTATGAAGAAATAATTTACTCCATCAACTTCTCCTGCTCTTGGTTTTCTTGTAGTAGCTGATACAGAAAGTTTTATTGTATCATTCTCTCTAAGTAATTCTTTGCAAATAGTACCTTTTCCTGCACCTGATGGACCTGATACAACTAGCAATAATCCTTTTTTTGTAAACATTTAAATATTCCCCTTCTAATATTGTATTCTTACTCTATGTTTTGTATTTGTTCTCTTATTTTTTCTAACTCACTTTTCACTTCTACTACTAAATTAGTTATATTTATATCAGATGATTTTGAACCTATTGTATTAGTTTCTCTGTTCATCTCCTGTATTAAGAAATCAATTTTTCTACCTATAGAATCGTCTTTAAATATAGTTTTTTTAAGCTGACCAATATGACTTTTAAACCTAACTATCTCTTCTGTTATACTACTTTTATCTGCATATATTGCAACTTCTTGTGCTAACCTATTTTCATCTATTATACTTGGGTCTTCTAGCATTTCACTTATTCTTGAATTTAGTTTTTCTCTATAGTCTTCTACAACACTACTTGAATATTTTTCAATTTCTTCTATATGATTTTTTAATAAGTCACATCTCATGGTAATATCTTCAGCTAATTTTTTACCTTCTTCACTTCTCATTTCTCTTAGTTTTATCATTGCATCTTCTACAGCTTGATTTAACATCGACCATAGTAAATCTTCATCTTCATCTTTTTCTTCTATTTTTATAATATCAGGAAATCTTGCAACATTCATAACACTAATATCATCTATAATATCAAATTTGTCTTTTATTTCCTTTAAGATATCTATATATTGAGATGCTAATCCTTCATCAAAATTTAAGTTTACATCTTCTTTACCTAATAAGTCAAATTTTATGTATAAATCAACTCTTCCTCTTTTTACATAGTTTTTTACTAAATTTCTAACTTTATCCTCTAAAAATGAAATTTTTCTTGGAAGACGTATATTTATATCTGAATATTTATGATTTATTGTTTTACATTCTACTAAAAAATAATAGTTGTCGTCTTTGTATTCTCCTCTTCCGAAACCAGTCATACTTATAGCCATTACCTAAACCTCCAAAACACCTTCACATATTTTTACTGCTGGACCTGTCATATAAGAAAACTCTCCTATATCTATTCGTACTGTTCCACCTTGAGAAGTCACATTTACACTATTTTCTACCATATCAAGTAAATTACATACTATTGCTGATGCAGTCATACCTGTTCCACATCCTAAAGTATATCCACAACCTCTTTCCCAAGTATAGACATGTATATTATACTTATCTTCTACTTTTACAAAATTTACATTCGTTTTTTTCGGAAATATTTTATTATTTTCAATCTCTTTTCCATATTTACAAACTTCATCTACATTTAATTCATCCACTATAACCACAGTGTGAGGAACCCCCATCAACATAGATGTAATCTTAAACTCTTTATCTAAAACTTTTATATTTTCTTGCACAAAACGTTCTTCGTCAGTTAACACAGGAACATCTTTAGCTAAAAAACTTCCTTTTCCCATATTAACTTTTATAGTATTTATTTCTCCATTTATAGTGTTTATTTTTATATTTTTTACACCATCTAGTGTATCTACTGTAAAGTTTTCTTTTTTAACTATGCCATTATCATAAACAAACTTACAAAAACATCTAAGTCCATTTCCACACATAGCTGCTCTTGAACCATCAGAATTATAATACACCATTTCTACATCTGCAATTTCTGAATTTTTTACAACTAGTAACCCATCCGCACCTACAGAAAATCTTCTATGGCATACTTTTTTTGCTAAAACAGTATAATTTGATGAATCTATTTGGTCAAATCTTCCATCTATTGCAATAAAATCATTGCCTATTCCATGTAGTTTCCAAAATTTCATAAGTATCGCTCCTTTGTAAATTAACACTTAAACTATTATAACATAAAAAAATTCCCATAAACTTATAATTTATGGGAAAAGTTTTGTAATGACAACTATAATTTGAGGATGTTAGGGAGAGTTGCCATTACAATTAGGGTAATTATATTATGTTTTTAAGCTAGTTCTTTCTATGTTTATATAATAATATTTCTATATGAATTTTATGTATAGTTTATTTAAACTGTATATGAATTTTTTAAATAAAATATTTAGCATCTTCTATTTAGTTTTTTGAACATACCTAATTAGCATACACCTATTAATTCTTTAAGTGTTTTTAAAACATAATCTAAATCTTCTCTAGTAATATCTACATGAGTTACAAATCTATACTCCCCATTTTCCATTTTATTGATTTTTATATTTCTTTCAAAAAACTCTTTTATTAAAACATCTTCTTTTATTATATCTTCACTCATTTTAAAGAATACCATACTCAGGTCTGGACTAGTGTTATTTACTTCAATTCCTTCAATTTTATCCAACTCACAAGCTAAATATTTTGCATTATCATGGTCCTCATTTAATCTCAGTGTCATTTTTTCAATGGCAATTATACCAGCTGCTGCAACTATACCAACTTGTCTCATGCCTCCACCCATAACTTTTTGCTTTCTTCTAGCTTTTGCTATAAATTCTTTACTTCCAGCAAGAATAGAACCCATTGGTGCAGCTAAACCTTTTGATACACAGAACATAACACTGTCACAACATTGTGCAATTTCTTTAGCTTCTACACCTAAAGTTAATGCTGCATTGAATAATCTCGCTCCATCTAAATGCACTGGTAAATTGTGTTTTTCAGCTATTTTTTTAATTTCTTTTAAATTGTCAAGGCTTACAACAGTTCCACCTGAATATGCATTTTCTACACATATAAGACCTGTTTGTGGTTCATGTATATCATCTCTCCTAATAGCCTTCTCAACAAGCTCAGGATTAAGAGCTCCACTTTCATCTTCATCTATAGTTCTAAGTTGAACTCCAGCTATTACAGCAGGTGCTCCAACTTCATGAGTCACAATATGATACCCTTTACCAATAATGATTTCTTGACCTCTTAGGCAGTGAGTAAACAAAGCTAACTGATTTCCAAAAGTTCCACTTGGAAGGAAAATAGCATCTTCTTTTCCAACTTTAGCTGCTGCTAATTCTTCCAGTTTATTTACAGTAGGGTCATCTCTAAAGATTGAATCTCCAACAGGAGCCTTTGCCATGGCTTCTCTCATTTCATCAGTAGGCATAGTAACAGTATCACTTCTTAAATCAATAAATTTCATTTTTTCAACCTTCTTTCATATTCATATACTATACAGCTTTAATATTTATTTAGCTTTGTAAAGTTTATATACTTTTATAAGTTATTCTTTACACACTAATTATACTACATTTGTTTTATATTTAAGCAAATTTAAATTATTAATTTAAAAATATACTTCCTATTCTCTTGTGAGTATATCCTGTAAGTATAAATAATTATAAAATTTACACATTAATCCATGTTGTTTAAATTCCCCCTAGTCATAGAGCATATATTATGTGTATAATTAATTTACTGACTTATTTTGGTCAAAGAAAGGGGTGCTATACATGGCATTAGATGGATTAGTTATACATTCAATAGTAGATGAATTATCATCAAAGCTTACAGGTGGAAAAATAGATAAGATTCATCAACCTGAAGATGATGAAGTAATTTTTAATATAAGAAACAACAAAGAAAATTTTAGATTGGTTTTAAGTGCAAGTGCTTCAAATCCTAGGGTTTATTTAACAAGCAATTATAAAAAAGAAAATCCGCTAAAGGCGCCTATGTTTTGTATGTTGCTTCGAAAATATATACAAGGTGGAAATATTATAGAAATTTCTCAAATTGGTTTTGAAAGAATAATAAAAATCAGTGTTGAATCTTTAGATGAATTAAAAGAAAAGACAATCAAAAATATTATAATTGAAATTATGGGAAGACATAGTAATATAATAGTAACTCATAATGAAGATGATAAAATTATAGATTCTATAAAAAGAGTGCCTTTTAGTATAAGTAGAGTTCGTCAGGTTTTACCTGGACATAGTTACTCATTGCCACCAAAGCAAGATAAACTTAACCCTCTTGATAATATATCTAAAGATTCGTTTATTAACAATCTAAATGAATTTGATGGACCTATTTTTAAGTCTATATATTCTAAATTTTTAGGTATAAGCCCTACTATCGCCAAAGAAATTTGTTATAGAGCAGATGTAAATCAAAACGCTATTAGCAAAGATATATCTAGTCAACAGTTTGATTCTTTATACAAAGAATTTTGTAGTTTATTTAATGATATAAATTCTAATAAGTTTTCACCTTGTATTGTTATAGATAAAAAATTAGATAAAGTCGTTGATTTCAGTTGTGTCAATCTTACATTGTTTAATGATTTATCATATATCAATAAAGAAAGCATCTCTAATATACTAGAGGATTTCTACAGAACTAAAGATATTAAAGATAGAATCAATCAACGTTCATCTGACTTAAAGAAAAGCATATCTGTTAAACTGGATAGACTTTATAACAAACTTAGAAAACAAGAAGAAGAATTATTAGAGTCTGAAAATGCAGATATTTATAAAGTAAAGGGTGAACTAATTACATCTTATATATATATGGTAGAAAAAGGGATGGAAAGTGTTGATGTTGCCAACTTCTATGATGAAGAGTGTAAAAATGTAACAATAGAATTAAATAAAAATTTGACTCCATCTGAAAACGCTCAAAAATATTTTAAAAAGTACACTAAAATGAAACATGCCAAAGTTGAAATATCTCACCAAATTTCATTAAACAAAGAAGAAATAGATTACTTAGAAAACATAATTTTGAGTATTGAAAACTGTGAAAATTTGGCTGAATTACAAGATATAAAAGAAGAACTTGGTAAAGTTGGATATATCAAAGCACAAAAGAAAAGTAGTAAAAAAGACACTATTCCTTCTACAAAACCTCATGAATTTATTTCTTCTGATGGATTTAAAATCTTGGTTGGAAAAAACAACAAACAAAATGATTATCTTACATTAAGACTTGCTGATAATGATGACTTATGGATGCATACAAAAAATATTCCAGGTTCTCACGTAATAATAAAATGTGCTGGTAAAGAAATTACTGATAATACTATATTTGAGGGAGCTATGTTAGCTGCATTTTTTAGCAAATCAAAGATTTCTTCTCAAGTACCTGTGGACTACACAAAGAAAAAAAATGTAAAGAAACCTAGTGGTTCTAAACCTGGTATGGTTATCTATGAAACTAATAGTACTATTTATGTTACTCCTGAAGAAGAAATGGTAGCTAAGCTTAAAATTAAATCCGAATAAAATATATCTCGTAGCTATAAAAATTTCTGACTGGTAAATAATAATATATTTACCATATTAACTAAAAGTAGTGGCATTCTTATTGTACAAGAATGCCACTTTTAAATTTGTTTATTTTTAGTTTTTTAATAATCAATACTTATATTTAAATTGATTAATTTCTATTTTTATAAAAAACAACGATTAGTTTAATTTTGAGCATTATTTTTTATGCGTCTAATTTTTTCTAATAGCTCATTATATTCTAATTCATAACACTCTTTTTTTGCATTATCTTTTTCTATTGACAGCATAGATATAATGTTTGTAAGTCTATTTTCTAATACTAAAAGATTTTCTTGTTTAACTTTACTTTCTATACTGGGAGTTTTTTTATTTCTGCTAATGATATAATCACTATAATTACAATCAAACTCCTTTATATGCTTATCTTTTATTTCTAAAAAATAATCACAAATATGAGATATAAATACTCTATCATGAGATACTATAAGCATAGTTTTATCAGTATTTATCAATGCTTTTTCCAAAGCTTCCATAGATTTTATATCCAAGTAATTAGTTGGCTCATCAAGAACTAAAAAATTATTATCTTCTAGTATTATTTTACATAGAGCTATCTTTACTTTTTCACCCCCACTAAGAACTTTAACTTTTTTATAAACAGTATCACTTTTAAATCCAAATAAATTTAAATTTATTCTTATAAAAGACTCAGTAAATGAACTATTTGCTTTGATATTGTACAAAATACTCTTTTCCTCATCTAATAAATCTTGATTTTGGTCAAAATAACCTATCTTTACCTTGTTATTTATCTTTATACAATCATTTTTATTACTAAGTATTTCTTTTATCAGAGTACTTTTTCCACATCCATTATCGCCTAATAAAGCTATTTTCTTACCTCTTTTTACCTTGAAAGAAATATTATCTAGTAAAAGCTTTTTTCCCACATTTAAACTTAAATCCTTTAATTCCACTAAGTTTTTGCTGATTATTTCCATACCATCCTGTATTTTAATATTCATATCTGTACAAACTTTAGGCTTATCCTTTACTTCCAATTTCTCAATTCTACTTTTTAATGCTTTTACACTTGAATCTATTTTTTTCTTATTTGTTTGACCACCCATTTTATGGAGTCTAGCTTCTGAATTCCCCATTCGTTTTGGAGTCTTCCTTATACCATCACTTAAAGCTTTTTTGCCTAAAAGAGCTTTCTCCAATCTTTTTTTTTCATTTATATATTCATGATATTCAAAGTCAGCTCTTTTTGTATCCGCATCCTTTTGTTCTAAATAATCAGTGTAATTACCTTTATAAACTTTTAATTTCCCACCTTCCAATTCCAATATAGTTGTACATAATTCATCTAAAAAACGTCTGTCATGAGATATTAATAATAATGCTCCTTTATGTCTCTTAAACATATTTTCCAAAATATCTATACTCTTTTTATCTAAATTTGAAGTTGGTTCATCTGCTATTATTATATTTTTCTTATTATTCAGTGCATCTGCTATCTTTAGCTTAACTTTTTCTCCTCCAGATAAATAATCTTCAAATTTATCTGGCGCATTTAATAGACTTTTTTCTTTACTATCATTACATTTTTCAATATTATTTTCACTCTGACTTATATATGAATAGCTATCTGTAAGATAAACACAACCTTCATCAATTTCTATTTCACCCAATATTGCTTTTAATAAAGTTGTTTTTCCCTGACCATTTGAACCCACTAAACCTATTCTCTCATTCTCTAATATTTCAAGTTTATCTATATCCAAAATTAATTTATCAGCATAATATTTTTTTAAATTTTCTACTTTTATTAACATCATAAAAAAATCCCTCCCTGGTATACTTAAATATAAGGAGAGATTTACATAAATAGGCACAATAACTAAACGTATAGACTATAATCTACTCTCCTTAATTTAAGCATTATAAATAAAGCCACCAATATAGGCTTTTCAAAATTTACAATACTTTAAATTATAAAAAATAGATTATATTCTCATCTTCCCAGTTACCTTACCCTTTCTTTTATTTATTTTTAATCATTATATCAATATTGATTGCCGATGTCTATAAAAAATTGATTATTTAAAATAATATATACTTAATTAATTATTATTTTTCAACTTTAAAATCTTGATTATTCAATATTCTATTTAGTACAATACCTACAATCGCAGCCAAACTAAGACCAGTTATCTTTACAGTACTTGTTATAGGAATTCCTATAGAAATCCCTTTATTAGATAAGTAAGTTGTTCCAAGACCTATCAATAATATAACTGCTATTATCAATATATTTACTTTACTTTCTACACAAGAACTATCTTTTATAGTTTTTAATCCAACATAAGTTATCATTGAAAATAGCATTATACTGATTCCACCCATAACTGAACCTGGTATACTTTGAAGAAATCCTCCAAACTTCCCTACACATGCAAGCAATATAGCAAATACTGCTGTACGTCTAAGTATTGAAGGGTCATAGTTTTTAGTTATCGCCAGTACTGCTGTATTTTCCCCATAAGTAGTGTTAGCTGGTCCACCTAAGCATCCTGCTACTATAGTTGCAAATCCATCACCAAGTAATGTTCTGTTTAATCCTGGATTCTCTATAAAGTTTTTTCCTACAACAGCACCATTAGTAGTCATATCTCCTATATGCTCCATAAATACAGCTAAAACAACTGGAGATATAATTACAATTGCTCCTAAGCTAAATTTAGGAATTGTAAAGTCAGGTATAGCAAGTAAACTTGCTTCTGTAATTGTAGTTATATCTACTAATCCTAATACCAAACATATTATATATCCAGAAAAAACAGCTATTAATATACCTAATTGTTTTATAAATCCTCTACCAAACTTATTAGTCAAAATTGCTATTGCTAAAGTCAAAAAAGCTATTATAAAATTAGCTGAAGCCATATTAAAAGCCGTTGGTAATAAATTCAAACCTATAACTGCTATCATAGCTCCTGTAACTTGTGCTGGAAAATATAACTTAATTTTATCCACCCCAACTAATTTTACTATAATTGACATTATAATATAAATTAATCCTGCTACTATTATACCACCCTGAGCATATGCCAAATCTCCTCCATAAGCTTCTTTAGCTGCTAGTATAACAGGAATAAAAGCAAAACTTGAACCTAAAAATGCAGGTACTTTTCCTTCTGTACAAAAATGAAATATCAATGTACCAACACCAGCGCAAAAAATTGCAACTGATGGATTAAAGCCTGTTAAAATGGGAACTAATACTGTCGCTCCAAACATGGCCAATAAATGTTGTAAAGACATTATCGTTTTTTTCATAAAAACCTCCAAAAATTATTATATATGAATAAATCCTTTGTTCAATTAATATCTTTTAATTAATTATAATTCCCTAGATTCTATTTTTTAATCTCTATATACTTACTGTACAAACTATCATTTTTTTACATTTTACGACATTGAAAACCAAAATAAAGGAGAATAGAGACTACATTAATATACACATTAATAAACTTGTATTATTTATTTTGTGCAATATATGTAAGCTTTATCCTCCTCCATGACTATACAATGCTGAGCTTTTATATAATATTAAAAAACCACTATTCTTTGATTGTAACTGAATCTTCTCCATCAATTTCTAATAAACTAACAGATATAATTTCATGTCTTGAAGTAGGGACATTTTTTCCTACATAATCTGCTCTTATAGGCAATTCTCTATGTCCTCTGTCCACTAATACTGCTAATTGTATTGATTTAGGTCTTCCTATATCAATAATAGCATCAAGTGCTGCTCTTACAGTTCTTCCTGTATATAACACATCATCAACTAAAACTACTGTTTTATCATCTACATTAAAATCTAGATATGTTCCTTTGACTACTGGTTCAACATTAATTTTTTCTAAGTCATCTCTATAAAGTGTTATATCAATATCACCAGTATCTACTTTTGTTCCTTCTATTTGTTCTATTTTTTTAGATATTCTATTTGCGATTGGTACACCTCTAGTCTTTATTCCAACTAAGACTAGGTTTTCTACACCTTTATTTCTTTCAATTATCTCATGACTTATCCTAGTAATTGCTCTTGCTATAGCCTTTTCATCCATTAATTGAGCTTTTTCTACCATATCATAACTATTGTCAAAAAAATATATTCTCTTTTATTTTGACAAATCTACTCCTCTCTCTTAAATTTTTATAGAACCACTTTATTAAAATTTTCAATTTAAACAACAAAAAACTTCTCATCACAAGACAAGAAGCTTTTATATAAAAAAATATATAGTCTAATTCAGCAATTGTCTTACGATATCTCTGTATCGTTTAAAGATAATTTTTATACTCCATTAACTCAAATTATATATTTATATTTCAAATTTTTCAAGCTTTTTTAATCAAAATACTTTAATATAAAATATTTTAGCTAAACTTCACTAATTTTATCACTTGTATAAATCTAATTAGATGATTTATAATATCATACAAACTTTTATTTAATTTTTCTAAGAACTTCCTTAAAGTATTCTGGTAATTCTGAATCAAATTCAATATATTCCTTAGTGGTAGGATGTATAAATCCCAATTTCTTAGCATGTAAAGTTTGTCCCTTTAGTTTAAACTTATTTTCTTTAGGTCCATATACACTATCACCTAAAAGCGGATGATTTATAGATGAGGCATGAACTCTTATTTGATGAGTTCTACCAGTTTCAAGTCTAGCTCTCATATGAGTAAATTTATCAAATCTTTCTACCACTTCAAAATGAGTTACTGCATTTCTTCCATCCTTTACTACAGCCATTTTTAATCTATCCTTAGGATTTCTTCCTATTGGTTTGTCTACAGTTATTTTATCTTCTTTAACTACACCATAACATATAAATTCATACTCCCTAGTTATAGAATGCTCTTTTAATTGTTCTGCTAAAAAATTATGTGCATAATTATTTTTAGCTACCATAAGAAGACCAGAAGTATCTTTGTCTATTCTATGAACTATACCAGGTCTAATAACACCATTTATTGATGATAACTTATCTTTACAATGATACAAAATTCCATTTACCAATGTATTTTCATAATTTCCAGGAGCAGGGTGAACAACCATATCCTGAGACTTGTTAATTATTAAAATATCATCATCTTCAAATACAATATCTATTGGTATATTTTGAGCTACAACCTCTAGAACTTTAGGTTCTGGTATTTCTATAATAATCTTATCTTCTTCTTTAACTAAATATTTTGCTTTTTCTACTTTATTATTAACTTTTACTTTACCATCTTTTATAATTTTTTGTATGTAGCTTCTTGACATATCTCCTAATTGTTCTGCTAGATAAACATCAAGTCTAACCTCTTCTTCCTCTTCAAGCACTAAAAACTCTCTTACATTCTCCATCAAATCACCTACTTTTACTTTCAAAAAATAAAACATATATACATAAAAATACAGTTCCTACAACTACAAATACATCAGCTACATTAAATACATACTCCCATATAATCCTAAAGTCAAAATAATCTACTACAAACCCTAATCTAACTCTATCAATTAGATTTCCTAATGCACCAGATATTATTAATATGATTCCCAACTTTCCAGATGTATGTACTTTTCTTGTATTGAGATAATATAACCCAAATACTGTTGCAATTAGTGCAACTATTATAAATATCCATTGATTATTTTGTAATAGTCCAAATGCTGCACCTCTATTTTCAACATAAGTTAGATGAAATACATTCTTTATTATTGGTATTGTAGACACATTCACCAAATTATTTAACACCCATAGTTTAGACAATTGGTCTAATCCTATAAGCAGAATTATTATTAACACATATAACAATGATTTTTCCCCCTATAAATTATTTAAAAATCAATTTTGATTGAAATTCACTATTACCATTATACAAAAAAAATACTATAAAGAGCAACTCTGTTAAAATTGAATTTTTTAGTAAAACTAATCAAAAATAATATTAACCCTTCTATATTATAAATTGCTACAAATTTAAAATTACATTATTATGTATAAAAAATTTCAAAATACTCTATTATTCAATACTTTTTGTGTATTTTATAGCTTAAAGATTAATGATGCTTGTATTTTAGATTTACAAGCATCATTAGTCTTTAAACAAATATCTTTTATTTTTGTACTTGTTGATTTTTATCTAAATGTTGTATAAGTTCAGATACTGTTACAAATTTATACCCTTTTTCTTTTAACTTGGGAATTACTACTTCCAAAGCCTGTATAGTCTGTGACTTATTGTTTCTTTTATTATTATAATCATGTAAAAGTATTATATTTCCATTTTGTACTTTTGTAAGAATGGTATTAATAATACTATCAACGCCAGGATTTGACCAATCTCTAGGGTCCAAGTTTGACCAAAGAATTATATTCATACCTTTAGAAACTATAATATCACATACACTTTTGCTCATAGCTCTATATGGAGGTCTAAATATTTTGGGCTCTACTCCAATTACACTCTTTACAGCATTTTGTGTATCTGTTATTTCTTTTTCTACTTTATTATAACTATTTTTTTCAACATTTATATGTGTAAATGTATGATTACCTATCTCATGCCCTTCCTCATACTGTCTTTTTAGTAATTCCTTGTTATATGCAACTTTTTCTCCAACCACAAAAAAAGTTGCTTTTACATTATTTTTCTTTAGTATATCAAGTACTTGTGGTGTAAAGTCTTCATCTGGCCCATCATCAAAAGTCAATGCTAAAATTTTTTCGTCCTCATTTCCTTGCTTGATTATTACATCTTCATAATCGTTCTTTATATTGTCATTTAGACTATAAGCTTCTTTTACGCTATTTTGATTATGTGTATTATGACTATATGTATATACGCCTACTATTGATAATACACATATACATATACCCCACATTACTTTTTTCATGTCATTACCTCTTTTCTTAATTCGTTCTAACAATATGTGATGTCAATTTTTTAATCTCTTAATGTTCCGTTTTTGTTTAAATCAGTTAAATTTGTTAGGTCTGTTGAATAAAAATTAGAATCCTCCACTTCAGGAGTTTCACTTGCATGTCCTAATAAATCCTCTTCTTTTTTTGCACACTCATTGCATAAATTTGTATCAGGTAGTATATCCAATCTTTCTAAATCTATTTTATTATGACATAAATCACAAAGTCCGTATGTCCCATTTTCTATTTTAGATAATGCCATATCTATTTGATACAATCTACCTTCTTCATGATTTATTAAACTATTTTGCATATTTTGCATATATAAATCTGTTCCCATATCTCCTATATGATTATCATAACTAGATAACTCTCCTGATGAATACTTTTCACTGGTATGTTTATTTGTATCTCCAAATAAAGTATTGTCTTTCATATCTCCCACTAAATTAGTCAAATTTGCTCTTTCTTTCAATAATTTATCTTTGTATTTTTTAGTATCCATTTTTAACACCTCTAATTTTAATATTTATATCATAAAAATAGTATGTGGAAAACTAAATTAAAAATACAATAAAAAGTAAGATTTGATTTTTTCAAAAAAAAATTGTAGGCAAATTTTAAATTCACCTACAAATTTTTAAAACACATTTAAATGTTATATTTTTATTTTTTGTAATAATTATATTAACTTGCTAATTTATGAGTATTTTGTTCTTTTATATCTTTAGCTTTTTTAAAGAATAAAATACCAAGAATTATTGCAACAGCAACACCTATTCCATTAGATATATTTACTGGTAGTCTAAAACCTTCTTTTGCCTGCATTATATAACTAAATGTTACTACAGTCATAAAAAGCGCTGGCAATGTAGTTATGTAGTGGTTTTTATTTGCTTTAACCAAATATGCAGAACCAGTCCATAACATTATCATAGCAAGTGTTTGATTTGCCCAAGAGAAGTATCTCCAAATTATATTAAAATCTATAAATGTAAGAGCAACACCTACTGCAAATAGTGGTAAAGCTATTAAAAATCTATTTTTAACTGCATCTTGATTGTAGTTCATTGCATCAGCTATTGTTAATCTAGCACTTCTAAATGCTGTATCACCTGAAGTTATAGGACATGCTACAACACCAAGTATAGCCAAAGCTCCTCCAATAGGCCCCATCAATCCAACAGATACTGTATTAACAACAGTAGCTGCTCCACCATCATTAAATATTACATTAAGTTGAGGTATACCATGGAAGTATGACATAGCTGCTGCTGCCCAAACTAAAGCTATTATTCCTTCTGCAACCATTGAACCATAAAATACTGGTCTTGCTTCACTTTCTCTTTCAACACATCTTGCCATAAGTGGTGATTGTGTTGCATGAAAACCTGATATTGCCCCACATGCTATTGTTATAAATAAATATGGGAATAGGGGTGTTCCATTTGGATTCATATTTTGTAAATTTATATTTGGTATGTTATATCCCTTTATTATTAATCCTCCTGCTACACCTACTGCCATAATTAATAAAGCTGCTCCAAATAAAGGATATATTTTTCCAATTAACTTATCTATTGGCAAAACAGTAGCCATTATATAATAAAGAATTATTACTCCAACCCATATTTGTGTATTTACTCCTGTTAATGTTTTTAGTAATCCTGCTGGACCTGTTATAAAAACAACTCCAACCAATACCAAAAGAATAACGCTAAATATTCTCATTGCTATTTTTGCACTATTGCCTAAGTAAAGACCTACTAACTCTGATGCAGATGTACCTTTATTCTTCATAGATAAATATCCAGAAGCAAAGTCATGTACACCACCTGCAAAAATTGTCCCAAATACTATCCATAAAAATGCTGATGGCCCAAATAATGCACCTTGTATAGCACCAAATATAGGACCTAAACCTGCGATATTTAAGAATTGAATTAAGAAAATTCTTTTCCATTTCATTGGAACATAATCTACACCATCTCTACAAGCTATAGCTGGAGTTTGATTTTTATCATTAATTCCAAAAACCTTTTCTACAAAAGTACCATAAATAAAATAACCTACTATAAGTACCACCATTGAACCTAAAAAACTTACCATAAATTCATCCCCTTAGTTTTTTTATAATTGCTTTATAAATTTTTATAAGTTTAAGAAAACTATTTCCAGTTCAAATAGTAATACTTTTTTGTACTAATATAAATGTTAATCACATTAAGTGCATATTTAAATACATGAAATGACTTTATATGTGCATTAATAGCCTAAATTCTTTTATTCTACTTCTACTTACAGTTACTTCATAATCACTATCTTTTAACTTCAATATGTATGTGTTATTAAACCATGGGATAATTTCTTTTACTTTAGTTAAATTTACTATGTAAGACCTGTGTGTTCTAAAAAAAGTTTTATCATTTATTATGTTTTCTACTTCTGATATACCCTCTTTTAGTATAAATGTTTCCTTTTCAGTATATATAAATGTCTGTCTTTCATTAGCCTCACAGTAATATATATCATCAATATCTATTACAACCAATTTATCACCTTTCCAAAGGCTAATTTTATGTGTTATTTCCTCTATATTTTGATTTATTATACATTTTTTATCACTAGATATATAATTATTATCACTAGATATTTCACTACTATTTGTTTCACTTTTCTCTAACTTATCCAACATTGATGTAATCCTATCCTCAGAATAAGGCTTAAGTACATAGTCAAATACACCTAATGAAAAAGCATCTACTGCATAATTTTCATATGCTGTTATAAATACTATTTTAGGTCTTGCTTTAAATTGATTTAATGTTTTTGCAAGTAACATTCCATCAAGATGAGGTATATTTATGTCCAAAAAAATTACATCTATTTTATTTTCTTGAATAAAATCTAGTACTTCTATGCCATTAGTAAATTCACTTACTACCTCAATCTCGCTTTTATTTTCAATAAAATATCTCAATTCTTTTCTTGCTGGAAACTCATCCTCAACTATTATTGCTTTCATATTCTTACTCCTTTACGTAAAACATAATTAAAGTTCCTTTATCAGTTCTTCTCATATTAAGACCACTTCCATACATTAGCTTAAGTCTTAAATGAACATTATAAAGTCCAATCTTATTTTCTGGCATATTATCTTGATATACATTATTTATAACTTCTTCACTTATACCTATACCATTATCCTCAATCGATATTCTAATAGTATTTTCTAATGAATGTTGTAATTTTTTTATAGATATTTTTACCACACCAGCTCTTCCACTTTCCAAAACTCCATGTATAATTGCATTCTCTACTATTGGTTGTATAATTAAACTTGGAATTTTTATATTTACATCATCTATATCATAAATTATAGTTAATAAATCTCCAAATCTAGCCTTTTCTATTTCTACAAAAGATTTAACTTGCTCAATCTCTTTATTTATGTCTATCAAGTTATCACTATATTCAAGATTGTATCTCAAGTAAGTTGATAAATTTATTATGAGTTCTCTAGCTTTATCTGGATTAAATCTTATAAAGGATGCTATTGTATTTAGAGAATTAAATAAAAAATGCGGATTAATTTGCCTTTGAAGTGCTTTTATTTCTGCTTTATTTCTTGCTTCTATATCCTTTTTATCTTTTTCAATTCCCTCAACTATAGATATAACAAATCCTATACCAATTTGTCCGACAATTAGAGGCAAGTATATTCCATTAATTATTTGAATTGCTAGAGAATGAGGCTGTGATATTAAATATATAAGTAATATAGTAAAACTTTCAGAAATCATACCTACTAGTATTCCATATATCACTCTATGCTTCTTTGGTATCTTCTTATACAAAAATCCTGATAACACACCTGCTAGTATACTTGATAAAAGGCATGGCATGGATGTTATACCTCCAATATCCATAAAATACCTATGTATACCTGATAGCAACCCTGCTGTAATACCTACAATTGGTCCAAATAAAACGCCTCCTGATACTATAGATATTATTCGCGTATTTACTATTGACCCCATATAATTTATGCCATTGTAAGTACCAAATATAGCTAGAAAAGTAAAAACTAAAGATATACAAATCAAATCATTTAAGCTATATTCTTCTTTTTGAAATATTTGTTTAAATGTTTTTAGCTTTGTTATTAGAAGAAATAATACTACAATAAGGCTTGTTTTTTCTATTAATGCTATTAAAATTGATGTTTTCATGTTTTTTCCTCTTATTTTTCCTATTTAAAATAATTTTTACATATGTTATTGGTATTATTTTTATGGCTTATTAAATACATAAAAAATAATTGCCTTAATTATTGTATCATATCAGTTAAACATAAAATCAAACTCATTTAATTATATATATAAATTTTTTTAAAACGTTTTTTTGATATATTATTGACAATTTTCTTTATAAGAGTTAAAATTAATTCATAAATTACATATTGAGTATAAAGTATAATGGATGTATGTTCAAGGTTAGTTCAGAAGGCTCTGGTTTTCTGATTTTTTTATGCTCAGTAGTGATATGCAAAAAAGAACAAAGTTAACGTCAGTTAACTTTTACCTTTATTCTACTTTCCCCAAAGTAAGAATAATCTAACCCCTTTGAGATGAGCAAAAGCTCATCTTTTTTTATTACAAAACTAAAGAGGATATTATCTTAATAATATCCTCTCTATTTCCTATCATATACTTTTTTAATAACTTTAAATATTTATTTACTAAAGAAGATATATAATATAATTAATATCTTCTCTCTATAAACCCAACCTTTTTATAAACTTTTCTAAGAGTTTTTCTAGCTTGCTTTTCAGCCTTTTCAGCTCCCATAGTATAGATTTTTTCTAAATAATCTTTATTATTAAGAAGGTCAACGTATTTTTCTCTTATTGGTCTTAAAGCTTCTGATACTACTTCAGCTACATCTTCTTTAAATACTCCATAACCTTTACCTTCATACATGTTTACAATTTCTTCTACACTCTTTTTACTTAAATTAGAATATATATCAAGTAAGTTTTTAATACCAGGTTGTTCATCAGTATACTTTACAACACCTAAAGAATCAGTAACACTTCTCTTAATCTTTCTCTTTATAGTATCTGAATCATCTGCCAATAATATAAATGCGTTGTCATTTGAATCAGATTTACTCATTTTCTTAGTTGGTTCTTGTAAACTCATTACTCTTGCTCCGCCTTTTGGATAGTATCCTTCTGGGACTACAAATGTAGGTGAAAATCTATTATTAAATCTATTTGCTAAATCACGAGATAGCTCTAAATGTTGTTTTTGGTCATCTCCAACTGGAACCAAATCAGCTTGATATAATAGTATATCAGCAGCCATAAGAACTGGATACGTAAATAATCCTGCATTTAGATTTGCTTCACTCTTTTGTGATTTATCTTTAAATTGAGTCATTCTACTTAATTCACCCATATAAGTCATTGTATTTAATATCCACATAAGTTCAACATGCTCTTTAACATGTGATTGTATAAATATAGTATTTTTTTCTGGATCTAATCCACAAGCTAGATATTGAGCAAGTAATTCTATAGTATTAGCTCTCAAAACTTTAGGGTCTTGAGGTACTGTTATTGCATGTAAATCAACAATACTATAATAACAATTATAATTTTCTTGAAGTTCAGTCCAGTTTTTTATAGCTCCTAAATAGTTTCCTAGAGTCATCTTACCTGATGGTTGTGCACCACTAAATATAACCTTTTTTTCACTCATATGATTTGTACCTCCTTATATATTTATATTGATTTTAACATGCTTAATACGATATCTTTAGAATTGTTGGCGGCCTCATGTACAAATACTTCATATGCAACGCCAGCACTTCCATCTGCTTTATCAGACATTGCTCTTATTATGACAAATGGAACATTATTTAAGTAACATACATGAGCTATAGCTCCACCTTCCATCTCTCCACAATACCCGCCAAAATCATTTACTAACTCTTCTTTTAATTCTTTAGAGTTTATAAATATATCTCCTGTTACTACTCTTCCTTTTAATACTTTATGCGTTTTTGTTTCTTCTACAGAAGATTTATAAGCAGCTTCTACGAGTCTTTCATCTGCTTTAAATACAGATGTTTCCATTCTTGGTATAACACCTTTAGGGTCTCCAAATGCAGTAGTATCTATATCGTATTGTATCGCATCAGTTGAAATTACTATATCATTGACATTAAGATTTTCATTTAAAGCCCCCGCAACACCTGTATTGACAATAGCATCAACTTCAAATTCACTTATTAATATTTGTGCACAAAGAGCAGAGTTAACTTTTCCTATACCACATTTTACTAAAACAACATTTTTTCCTTCTAAAGTTCCTTTATGAAATTCTAAGCTAGCTTTTTTTACAATTTCTTTAATATCCATTAAATTCACTAATATACTTACTTCTTCATCCATTGCACCTATAATTCCTATTACGTTCATCTTTCCTCCTAAATTTTATATATTAAAAAATCCGTCCTAAATCAATAGGACGGATATATTTTCCGTGGTACCACCTAAATTTATATATACTCAAAGCTGAATATATATATCTTAATATGTGCTATAACGTGCACACACGATATCAGATAATCTACAGTCTTAAACTGCATTTCACATTACTCCTCAAAGACCCATTCAATAAATACTTTTTATTAAGTTCTCAGCACCCTTAATTCTCTGTGTAAAAGTCTATTTATTTACTCTTTCTTATCCCAGGATTTAATTTATTAATTTCTTTATTTTATAATATTCCTTATGATATAAATTGTCAACTATATATATAATAATATCCAAAATATATATTTAAAATACATTTTTATTTAGCTGTTCTCTTTTCATATCTATTCCATAACCATAGACCAGATAAGATAACTAGAAGACCTCCACCAATCATTTCTATTTCATATATGATATTTTCAGCAAATGTAGGCATAACTGGTGCTGCTGATAATAATATACCAACTACAGTTACAGTTAAAACCATTTTCGCTAAACCTATACAAGTACCTGTTGATTTTGCCATAGTATATGGTCTAATTTCATCTGGTCTCTCTTTTCTTAGCTTAATATAAGAAGCATATAACAATACATATGGGAATAATGCAGTTAATGCTGTCATAGTTACAAGAACATTGTATATAGCATCAACAGAAGGCATTAATGTAGTCACTAATAATATTATAGTAACTATTATTGCTTGAAGTATAACTGCTTTCGAAGGTATCTTGTGTTTATTTACTTCTACCAAACTATCTGGAAATACTCCTTTTTTAACACTACCAAATAACATTTTTATTGGTGATGCTATATAAAGAACTATTGCTCCTAATATTGAAAAAGCTATACCAAAAGCTATCAATTGAACTAACCAAGAACCTATTCCTAAAGATTCACAAACAGCTGCAAGCGCATCTAACACACCTTTAGAAGCAGTAATTTGGTCTGGTGGTATTATCATTGTTATTGCAATAGAACCTAATACATATAATGAAGCAACTATTCCAGCTGATATTAATATAGCTTTAGGGAAGTTCTTTTCAGGCTTATCTATCTCTGTTATAAAGTTAGCTGCAGTTTCTGCTCCTGCTAAACCAAACATTATAGCTGATATAGCAACAAATGCATCCATATTAAGTTTTGGAGTCATTGAAGCTATTGTATATGTTGAAGCCATATCATGTTTTTTCAATACTAATACTGCTAAAAATGAAAATATTATAAGTATAGCACTTGGTATTGTTGAACCTAATGCACCTGTATTAGTAAATATTTTTGTAAAGCTTATTCCTTTAGTTGCTATAATAGATAATATCCAGAATATTACTAAAGATAATATAAGTACAAATATCTTATTATCTGCAAGTGCTGGATTTCCTATTGTATAAGAAACATTTACTGCTAAAAAAGTTAGGAATGAAGAATACCAAAATATTTTAGCTGTCCAGTTTAACCAAGAAACTAAAAAGCCATATTTTTCTCCAAAGGCTTCCTTAACCCAATCATATAAACCTCCATCACCTTTTTGATATGTAGAAGCTAATTCAGCACAAATTAAAGCTCCTGGTACGAAATATATAAATGAGAATAATAACCACATAGGTATTGCACCTAATCCTAAACCGAAGCTTGACGCTGTCGACTTAGCTATCCATCTTATACCATATAAAGCTGATACATTCATAAATACCAAACTCCATAGGCCTATTTTTTTCTTTTCCATCCTATTATAATTTCCCCTCTCTTTATTAATTAAAAATTGATTTCATAACAGTTAAAATAACTTTAACCTATAAAATACTTCAATTTAACCTATAAAATACTTCAATTTAACCTATAAAATACTTCAATTTAACCTATAAAATACTTTAAATAAAAATATTTATACCTCAAATTTAGATATTTTGAAATCAAAATTTACTAAAAGTGATAAATTTTGAAAGTTCTATCACTTTCTCTTTAATGATACTAAATTATTAAAATTGTTTCAATATTATTTTAATATAAAAATTTTTTTATTAATTTTCATAATTATATAACTATCTCAAATATATATTTTTACTTATTCAAGTTATTATTTTTATAAAATTTTCACAATATAAACTTATTTTACTTTTCTTTTAATGTAAAATAGGGAATTAAATTTAATATAAAAAATATATGTTAAAATTTTTTTATATTTCTAGAAGAAAAGTATACTAATTTTTGTTTAATAGTGCTAAAATTGATTTGTATCGAATTTTGATTAGGAGGAAATTATTATGAAGACTCAAAGATTAAATGCTGTACTTGAACAAATGAAAAAAGATGATATTTCTCAAATGTTGGTAAGTGATCCTACTTCAATATTTTATTTAACAGGATTACTAATCCACCCAGGTGAAAGACTGTTAGCTTTATACTTAAATTTAAATGGTAATAATAAATTATTTATAAATGAATTATTCCCAGTTGCAGAAGATTTAGGTGTTGAAATGGTTTGGTTTAATGATACTCAAAATCCAATAGAAATAGTAACTGAACATGTAGACAAAAATGCTACTATGGGTGTTGACAAAAACTGGCCAGCTAGATTCTTATTAAGCTTAATAGAATCAGGTGGAGGAAGTAAATTTGTAAACTCATCTTATATAATAGATACTTTAAGAATGTGTAAAGATGAAGAAGAAAAAGAATTAATGAGAATAGCTTCAAGATTAAATGACAAAGGTATGGAACAACTTAAAGCTACTGTTTCTGGTGAACTTACAGAAAAACAACTTGTTGGTAAATTATCTAAAATATATGAAGACTTAGGTGCTGATGGATTTTCATTTGACCCTATAATAGGATTTGGTCCTAATGGAGCTAATCCACATGGAGAACCAGGAAATGCTCTTGTAAAACCTGGTGATGCAATAATATTAGATATAGGTTGCATAAAAGATAATTATTGTGCTGATATGACAAGAACTGTATTCTATAAAGAAATACCTGAAAAAGGTAGAGAAATATTTGAAATAGTTCTTGAAGCCAATAAGAGAGCTGAAGCTATTGTAAAACCAGGAGTTAGATTCTGTGATATAGATGCAGCTGCTCGTGATTACATAACTGAAAAAGGATATGGACAATACTTCACTCATAGAACTGGTCACTCTATAGGACTTGAAGTTCATGATAAGGGAGATGTATCTTCTATAAATACAGATACTGTACAACCAGGAATGATATTCTCTATAGAACCAGGTATATATTTACCAGGAGAGTTTGGAGTTAGAATAGAAGATTTAGTACTAGTTACTGAAGATGGTTGCGAAATACTAAACAAATATGACAAAGAAATATGTGTGGTTGGTTGATTATAAGATTAACTTAATAACATCAAAATAAGCTGTATAAAAATGATTTTATTCATTTTTATACAGCTTTAACTTTTTAGTTTGTTGTTTATATTGCAGTTATCAAAATTGCACCTTTTGAAGTATATGTTCCCATTACTGAACCAACTTCACAGATTACAACGTCTTTATATTTAACATCTTTTTCCATAGTTTCTCTTACTTTTTGAGCTTTTTCAGGGCAGTTAGCATGTCCTATAAATAAAACCTTCTCTTCTTTATCTATAATTTTTGATTCTACTAACTGAATCAGTTTTTTCAAGCTATTCCCTTCACCCCTTGCCTTATCTATTGGAGTTACAATCCCATCTGCAACTTGTATTATAGCCTTAAAATTTAATGTATTTATAATTTTTCCTGCTATTGGATTTATTCTACCTCCTTTTATAGCATTTTCTAATGTCTCTAGAGTTCCATAAAATGGTGGATTGTCTTTATATCTATCTATTATTGAAACAATTTCTTCAAGTTCTTTTCCTTCTTTTATTAATATTGCCGCTTTTAATACTAATTGTCCTATGCCAATTGACCCACTAAGTGAATCTATAATTTCAATTTTTTTATTATTTCCTTCTTTTTCGAACATGTCTTTTGCCAAAAGTGCACTATTATAAGTTCCAGATAATCCTGAACTTATGCTAATTACTAATATACTTTCCTCTTCGCATTGATATGCTTCTAAAAACTTATCTGGTGAAGGACATGATGTTTTTGGCAATAATTTACTTTCATCCATTTTTCTGTAGAAAGTTTCATTATCTATTTCCTTCCCAGATATATAGTTCTCTTCTCCAAAAGATACATTTAAACCAATAACTTCAATATTGTATTTCTCTATTATATGATTAGGTAAGTCACATGCACTGTCTACTATCAATTTTATTTTATCCATATTAACCTCACTATAAGATATTGTTTTTGTTTATTCAGTCGGTCGTACGACCGATTTAATTATTATTTTATATTTTGGATGAAAAAAAGTCAATAGATATAGATTCTTGCTTTATTGACAATAATTTTCTATAAGCTTATAATGTTATTAATTTGTTATAAATATACATAGAAAGGTAGGTTTTATGAAAACAAATAATATGAAACAAGCTATTTTATTATCTGCTACTAATTTAATAGCCAAAAATGGAGTTCAAAATACCAGTCTTGCTGATATTGCAAAAGATGTGAATATAAGTAAGGGTACACTATATTATCACTACTCATCTAAAAATGATATTATATATAACATTGCTGATACTCATTTAGAAGTTATAACTAGTGCTATATTAAACTGTGTAAAAAATGTCAAATCCAAAAATTCTCAAATAGAAATGGTCAACTTAATACTAGAAAAAATATCTACTATAGAAAGTCGTGGTAGAGTACATATGTATCTTATTTGTGAAGCTATTACTTCAAATGATGATTTAAAAGAAAGAATGAGATTGAAATATATTGAATGGCGAGCTACCCTTAAATCTGAAATTATTGAATCTCTTGAAAAATATAGTGGTGATGAGAATGAACAGGATGCTGAATCCTTTTCTTTTTTACTTATGTCTATAGTTGATGGTTTAGTTGTCCAAAGCTTGTTAAAAACAGAAAAAATGCCTTATGAAAATATCGCTTCTTTTTTAGTTAACCATTGGATTTAAACTTGATATTTTAATAATTAATAAAAGTGAACTATTAAAGTTTTTTAATTTAACAGCTCACTTTTTTATTTGCTATGAATAATTTTTATTTAAACCTTCATGGAATAACAAAATAAAAATCATTTTATTAGTTTAAAATACTTCTATTTATGTTGATGTGTATGCCCATCTAAATGTTCATGCCCATGTATATGTGTATGTTCATGCCCATGCTCATGAGTTCCTGAAAATCCATCATCATGATTATGGTCATGACCTACACCATTTACATGCTCATGTTCATGTCCATGACTGTGAGAATGCTCGTGTGAATGTTGATGGTTATCTCCCCCACAGCATCCTTCTCCTCCAGTTCCACAGCATCCATTAGCATGTGGATTATGATGATTTCTTACTACAAATCTCTCTCTTAACATATTATTATACCTCCTAGTATATTATTGAGCACTTCATGTGCCCCATTAGTTACAGTATACATCTAACTAGGTACAATAACAAGATATATGGTATTTTTTAACACTTATATCTTATAAAAATTTATCCTTAAAACCTCCACCTTTTACTTCTTCTACATTGTTTACAGAAATAAAAGCTTCACTATCCATATCATAAATTAAATCCTTAAATTTACCTACTTCATTTGCAGATATGATACAGTAAATCATTTTTTTCTTATTCTGCGTATATGCTCCTTCTGCTTCTAAAAAAGTTACTCCTCTACCCATCTTATTCATTATTACTTTTGATATTTCTTCATATCTATTTGATATTAAAAGTATAGATTTTTTTCTATCAAAGCAATCTTTTGCTATATCCATTGTAAAAGAAATTATATACATAGTAATTAGAGTGTACATTACCAATTTTGCTCCAAATAAAAATGCACCTGCACATACTACAAAGAAATTAATAAATAAAAATGTATTTTTCATTGGTATATCGTACTTTCTTTTCATTATAGCTGCTATTATATCAAGCCCTCCAGCAGTAGCTCTTGCTTTAAAGGTCAATCCCATACCTATACCAGTTAAAACACCACCATAAATAGATTGTAGCATAGTATCATCTATTGGAAAATATTTAGCAATATCTTGTGTTAAACCAAGTGCAACAGAAAATAGTAACATATTTACAAAACTTATTAACAAAAATTTATTATCAAAATACTTCTTAGCTATAATAAATATTGGTATATTCATCAAAAAACTAGATAATCCCTGATTTATACCAAATAACTTATATAATATAACACAAATTCCAGCTACTCCTCCACTTAACAACTTGGCTGGTGCTAGATATAAATT
Organism: Clostridioides sp. ES-S-0010-02; assembly: GCA_020641055.1. Lineage (NCBI taxonomy): Bacteria > Bacillati > Bacillota > Clostridia > Peptostreptococcales > Peptostreptococcaceae > Clostridioides > Clostridioides sp. ES-S-0010-02. Next base: position 1,354,533 of record CP067345.1, on the reverse strand, counting down.
TATTCCTAAGGTTGATAAAATCATTCCCAATATAATAAGACCATATTGCAAAAATATGTTATTATCAATACTTAGTTTTTTGCTTTCACCATACATCAAAACGCACCCCTTTGCATAATAAATAAACCACCCTGCATAATACACAATAAATTTAAAAATAAATTTACCAGAAGTAGTTCACTCTAAAATATTATTCATCCTCACTTAAACGTTTATTCACTAACATTTTATCATATGCTATAAATAATTTATATGATTTATATAAATTTATTTGTTGTAAATTTTGGAATATTAAAACATTTAATTATTGAAGTACAAAAACAATTAATTAAATAAAGAAATAAGCTATCTTTTTAAAAAAAGCCCTATAGAAATTTACAAATCATTTTCTATAGGGCTCTTAATTAACAGCTTGTTATTTTTTATTTTCTTGTAACTTTTATACCTGTCATATGGTCATTTAAGTTTTGTTCTTCTAAAGATTTATCATCCACTCTATTTATTTCTAAAGCTAAAGTCTCAGACTTGATGTATTCATCAAAATGCTCAACAGCTTTAGCAATCTCATCATCACCACAGTAATCTATTACTATGTTGTCTAGTACTTCAAAGTTATTAGATTTTCTCAATTGTTGTACTTTAGATATAAATTCTCTAGCATATCCTTCATCAACTAACTCATCAGTTAATTTAGTATCTAGTATAACAAAAAGATTATTTTCAACAGATACATTAAATCCTTCTTTAGCAGTTATACCTATTAATACTAAGTCTTTATTAAATTCAAATGCTTCTCCATTTAAATCAACTGTTAAAGTTTCACCATTTTCAAGTTTATTAGCAGTTTCATGTGCATTTAACTTGTTTAATGCTCCTACAAATAAGTTCATCTTAGCGCCTAATATTGGTCCAGCTTCTTTAAAGTTTGGTTTTAGGCTAAAGTTCATATATTCATCTAAATCTTTAGCAAATACTACCTCTTTAACATTAAGCTCTTCTTTTATTAAATCAACTACATCACTTATTGTGTCTTCAAATTTACCATCTACTAATACTTTTTGTAATGGTTGACGAACTTTTATTCTCTCAACTTCTCTTGAAGCTCTACCTAAAGTAACTAGATTCTTAGCTAAATCCATTTTTTCTTCTAATTTAGTATCAACTAAACTCTCATTAAACTTAGGATATTCAGCTAAATGAACAGATACTTCTCCAGTTAGGTTTCTATACATTTCTTCTGACATATATGGAGCAAATGGTGCTATAGCTCTGCAAAGTCCATGTAATAATTCATAAGTTGTATTGTATACAGCTTTTTTATCTTCTGTTAATTCAGTTGCCCAGAATCTTCTTCTTGAACGTCTTATATACCAGTTAGATAAATCATCATTTATGAAATCTTGTATCATTCTTAAAGTTTTATTTAATTCAAATATCTCTAAATTTTCTTCTACATCTTTCATTAAATTATTGAATTTAGATAGTATCCATCTGTCAAGTTCTGGTCTATCTTTGTATTCTACAAAGAATTCAGTTGGATTTATATCATCTGTATTTGCATATAAAGTAAAGAAGTTATATACATTTTTCATAGTACCTATAAATTTACTTTGGATTTCTTTTAATCCATCCATATCAAATTTAGTTGGAGTCCATGGTGGAGAAACATATAGTAAATACCATCTTAGCGCATCTGCTCCATATTGATCAAACAACTGCATAGGATTTACTGTATTTCCTCTTGATTTACTCATTTTCTTTCCATCTTTATCAAGTACAAGGTCTGGAACTAAGACACTCTTATACGGTGCTTTTCCTAATACAAATGTTGATACTGCAAGTAATGAGTAGAACCAACCTCTAGTTTGGTCTATACCTTCTGATATATAATCAGCTGGGAATAGCTCATCAAAGTTTTCTTTGTTTTCAAATGGATAGTGGTGTTGTGCAAATGGCATAGCTCCACTATCAAACCAGCAATCTATAACTTCTGTTACTCTTGTCATTGGTTTTCCACATTTTTCACACTTCAAGTGTATATCATCTACATATGGTCTATGAAGTTCTACAGTTTCTGGGTTTACATCTTCTATAGCTTTTTCAGCTAATTCTGCTCTTGAACCAACTGAATCTGTATGACCGCATTCACATCTCCATATAGGAAGTGGAGTTCCCCAATATCTAGTTCTTGATATTGCCCAGTCATTTAGATTTTCTAACCAGTTTCCAAATCTCTTTTCACCTACAAAGCCTGGGAACCATTTTACACCATTATTATTTTCTATTAATTTATCCTTAAGCTTAGTCATTTCTATATACCAGCTTGGTTTTGCATAGTACACAAGTGGAGTTTGGCATCTCCAACAATGTGGATAATTATGAACTACTTTTTCTTTACTATATAGTTTATTTTCAGAAGCTAGCCATTTTATTATTTCAACATCTAGCCCATCTTCCATTACAAATCTACCTTCCCAAGGAGTAGTTGTAAATTTACCAGTTTCATCTACTGGCTGTACAACTGGTAAATCGTATCTTTTACCTGTATTGTAGTCATCTTCACCAAATGCTGGTGCTGTATGAACTATTCCAGTACCATCTTCAGTAGTTACATAATCTCCTACTGTAATGAAAAATGCTTTTTTATCAACTTCTACAAAAGGCATTAATTGTTCATATTCTAAGCCTTCTAAATCTTTACCTTTCATTTCTTCTAAAACTTCATAGTCTTCACCTAGTACTTTATTAGCTAAAGGTTTAGATACATAATATACCTCATCACCTTTTTTAACTTTTAAGTAATCAACATCAGCATTCACTGTTAATGAAACATTTGATGGTAAAGTCCATGGAGTAGTTGTCCATGCTAAGAAATATTCATCAGCATCTTTTTTCTTAAATTTAGCTACAACTGTATTTGTCTTTACTTCTTTATATCCTTGTGCAACCTCATGACTAGCAAGACCAGTTCCACATCTTGGGCAATAAGGAAGTATTTTATGCCCTTCATATATATATCCTTCTTTATTGAACTTATTCAATATCCACCATACAGATTCTATATAGTTATTATCTAAAGTTATATATGGATTATCTAAGTCAACTTCATAAGCCATTCTCTCAGTCATTATTCTCCATTGTTTTTCAAATGAGAAAACTGACTCTCTACATTTTTGGTTAAATTCAGCTATTCCATATTCTTCTATTTGTTGCTTGCTAGTAAGACCTAATTCTTTTTCTACTTGTATTTCAACTGGCAATCCGTGTGTATCCCAACCAGCTTTTCTCTTTACTTGATAACCAGACATTGTTTTATATCTACAAACAGAATCTTTAAGTGTTCTAGATAAAACGTGATGTACTCCAGGATTTCCATTAGCTGTTGGAGGTCCTTCATAAAATACAAAACTTGGGTCGTCTTTACCTTTTTCTAGAGTTTTTTCAAGTATATCTATGTCTTTCCAATAGTCAAAAACTTGTGCTTCTGCTTGTTTCACAGAACTGTCCACCAATGGCTTAAATTTTGCCATGTAAATCACCCTTTCCTACAGTTATTATAATTCCAAAGTTTTTATTCTTTTACGTAAATTTGAATAATAAAAAACTCGTCCCCTTTAAACAAAGGGACGAGTTATCAATCGCGTTACCACCCTAATTCTATATGTGAACTTAACAATAGTCACATATAACACTCTAATAGTATAACGGCACTAACCGGCACAGCTTAATAAAGTTTAATCGTTCAGCCTGCAGCTCAAGAGTGATTCTCATCTTTATAAATTCCTTGGTTCTCAGCATACCCAATTCTCTGTAAAATTATCTAAAGATAATTGTCTCTATCAACGCTTTTAAAAATTTATCTGTGTTTATATGAAATTCTATAACAAATAATTTGAATAGTCAATATATTTTTGAAAAATATAATAATTTATATTTTTCTTACATATTTATCCTATTTTTTGTTTTTGTTATAGTATTCTCAAACTTAAACAATAATTCTACCTAAAATCCAGTAAAATTATTGTTTATTCTAAAGTTGTAGCAGCTTCATCATTACTATAATTATACACTGATGTACCTTCAAATGCATTTACACATTTTTCATCTACATCATAAAAAATCTCATCGACACTTCTTATTTCATCTTCTAACAATGATTTAAATTTATTTCTAAATATCTTAAATTCTTTAACTAAAGCATCGTACTCTTTTCTTATCTCTATAACACGATTATTAGCTTGTTCTATAATTTGTCTAGCCTTTAAATCTGCTTCTTCAACGATTATCTTAGCCTTTTTATTTGCTGCACTACAAGTGTCTTCTGCTGCACTTTGAGCAGTTATTAAAGTAGCTTTTAGTGTTTCTTCAATATTTTCATATTTATTTACTTGATCTTGATATAATCCTAATTTTTCTTTAAGAGCTGTATTCTCTCTACATAGAGATTCATAATCTTCTTTGATAATATCTAAAAACTCATCAACTTCTTCATCTCTATAACCTCTTAAACCTTTTTTAAACTCTTTATTTTCTATCTCAATTGGAGTTAGCATTACATTTCCTCCCAGCTATAATTTTAATTAGTCCTTATACAATTAATTTTGCTTGAACTTTTATTCTTCCTTTTTTAGTAATATCTCCTATTTGTGTTACTTTAGCTCTTCCTTTACCTCTAATAGAAATTAAATCATCATTTTTAATTATTTTAGAAGTTGAAGTTATCTTTTCATAATTGACATGGACTTTTTCTCCATTTATGTATTTTGCACTATCTTGCCTAGATATATTGTAAAGACTACTTATGATACAATCTAACCTATCTGAAGATACTGTAAATGATACTTCTTTATATTTTGAAGAACTATTAACAATATTTTCTCTGGAAATTTCCTTTACAATTACACTATTTCTTGAAACTTTCTCTAAATTTATGATTATAAAATCACAAATATCACTACTTACAACTACTTGACAAAAACTATCATGTATAATTATATCTCCAATTTTGTCTCTTTTTATACCTAGATTCAAAATTGCTCCTAAATAATCTTTATGAGATATACTTTTAAATTTAAAATTTCCTTCTATTTGTAAAAATCTAAGAGTATCTTCTATATCCTCATATTCCATGTAAAATGGATAAATAAATACAGTGCTTCTTTCAGCTTGTTCATAACCTCCATCCACACTGTATTTTATTTCATTAGTAGAATTTAATATATCTACAGCATTTCTCACTTCATATGGATTAAGAAACTCAGTAGACTTAACATCATAGTTTTTTATACAACTATTAGCCTTGTCTATTACTTTAAACATTTTATTTTTCAAGTCTACATCCTTTATGTGATTTGTCAATTTCAATTTGTCCATGTTATCACCTTAGAATATAACCAATACTAATTGTCTTAGGAACATCAATAATACTATTGCAATTAAAGGAGAAAAATCTATCGGCCCATTTGTGTATTTGTACATTATAGACCTGATTGGACCTTCTATTGGCTCTGTAAGATTTTCTAAAATCTCAAAAATTTTGCTTTGTCTTCCATTTGGAAACCAAGTCATCAAGCTTTTTATAACTATCATCCATGCTATTATGTCTAAAAGATAATATAGTGCAATTCTTATTGTTCCCATACATTAACCGCCTTTTTACTATTTATTTTGCCAAGGGAAGAATGCTTTGCTTTCTAATTCTTTTTTCATATTTGCATCTATATCTACATTATTAGGAGCTAGTATAAATATTGACTTAGAAACCTTTTGTATACTTCCATCTAAAACATAAACCGCTCCATTCATAAAATTAAATATAGATTTACGAACTTCAGAATTAGTCAATCCTTCCAAATTCACTATAACTGCCCTTCTTTGTTTTAGATGGTCTGCTATAGTTGCAGCTTCATCATAAACTTTAGGTTCAACTATTACAACTTTCATTTGAGAAGTTGTATGTAAATTTACAATTTTATTTGCCTTTGCAGCACTAAATCCTCCATTTATTTCTTCCTCTTGAACTATATCTTCCATACCACCTTCATATTCATCTTCAACATAATCTTCATCTTCATCAACTATCCAGTTCTTAAATTTAGATATTATTCCATTTGACATTATTAACTTCCTCCTTAGAATTTATTCAGATTTGAGTAATTATTTTTTATTGTAATTTCTTTCTCCAAAGATTGATGTTCCAACTCTAACAATGGTAGCCCCTTCCTCTATAGCAATTTCATAATCGTGACTCATTCCCATTGATAAAACATCCATACCTACATTAGATATGTTTAATTCTTTTATTTGTGTTGATAAATCTTTAAGACCTTTGAATACACCTCTTATTTCATCTTCATCTGCTACAAAAGGTGCCATTGTCATTAGACCTTTTATTTTTATATTTTTATATTTTTCTGACACTTCTTTGACAAAATCTATAACTTCTCCTTTATCAAGTCCATGTTTAGATTCTTCTTTAGATATATTCACTTGTACTAAGCAATCTATTTCTCTATTTATTTGCTCAGCCCGTTTTTGAATTTCCTCGCATAATGCGACTCTATCTAAAGAATGTATCATACAAACTTTATCTATTATGTACTTAACTTTATTTGTTTGCAAAGTTCCTATTAAGTGCCAATTTAGTTTGTCACCTATAATATCATACTTTCTAGCTAATTCTTGAGGTTTATTTTCACCAACAGAAGTAATTCCTTCTTCCATTGCTTCATTAACTAAATCTACATCAACAGTTTTAGTAACTGCTAAAAGAGTAATTTCTTTACTATCTCTATTTACTTTTTTTGCAGCTTCATCAATTTTACTTCTTATTTCAGATAAATTCTCTTTAACAGAACCCATTATTATCACCTACTTTATCCTTATATTTGTGTTTATTTTGTTAGGTCTTAAAATTATTTTGTCATATAGATTAACACTTTTAACTCCATTTATGTCATTTTTATAATAATCCACAAATACAGAAGATTCATTTTCATAAGTTATCCCTTCTAGTATGACAAATTTTACACTTTGTGATTGTTCATCAATTACATATACACCACGTTTATTGTCTTTTGTTTTTATAGAAGTTTTAGGTATTTTTAAACATTCCATCTGATTATATATTATATCAAATTCTTCGACACTTGTATCCTGATTTCCAATAATTTGGTTACTTATTTTTAATTTTACCATTATTTTATTATTATTTTTATATATTTTGTAAACTTTTGCATCTATTTTTTGTTTGTCATATTCAATTACGACATCTTGATTTTTTTCAAATCTTTTATAATCTTCTTTATCAACATATATTGATAAATAACTACTCTGGTCATTAAAGTCTTTTTCTAGAGTACCTTCTGTACTAATTTTTGCATCGACTACTTCAGATTTTAATACTAATGTATCTACATTCTTACTAATAATCATTACTAAAATATTAAATACTAAATATATAAGAATACCAAGTATCACTAATCTGGTATATTTAACCTTTTTCAAAGACTCTCCCCCTATATAATTTCTTTCATTATAAATACTTCTTCTAAAAAAGGTTTATTCCTTTTTTATATGATAATAATTGTTTTTTTTCATATTAAATTTATTTTTTATCAATCTTCCTATACAAGATTGTATTATTTATATATAATTATATTGTAAAGTATAAGTTTAACTTAGATTTTAAACTTGCTTTATATACCTTTATAGTTATTTTTATTTTTAGATACAATATAAAACCAATTAAAATTTAAAATTACTTTTGTTCTGTTGTCATTAATTAGTTAATTATTTACACATTAGGATAACGTTATCATAAGCAAAAGTTTATGTCCTAAAAAAAATACAAGGAGGATTTTCTTATGTCAGAAATTTTATTAGGAACAGGTTTACTTTTATTGGTTCTATGTTGTTTCACAATTTTTAGTTACAAAGCTCCATATGGTATGAAAGCTATGGGAGCTCTTGCAAGTGCTGCTTGTGCTACTTTCTTAGTCGAGGCATTCAATCTTTCTTTACTTGGCGACGTTTTAGGTATGGAATTTTTTAGAAGTGTTGGAGCCGCTAATGGTAGCCTTGGTGGAGTTGCTGCTGCTATACTTGTGCCATTAGCTCTTGGTGTATCTCCAGTTTATGCTGTTTTAATAGGATTATCATGTTTAGATTTTTCTATATTATCTGGATTCGTTGCTGGATACTTTGTTTCTTTCTTAATTAAGTTTATAGAGAAAAAGGTACCACCTGGAGTGGATTTAGTAGTTGTAATCCTTCTATGTGCACCACTATCTCGTCTTATAGCATCAAATGTAGACCCATTAGTTAATAGTACACTACTACAAATCGGACAAGTTTTAATAGAGGCTACTAATATTAGTCCTATAGTAATGGGAATTATATTAGGAGGCTTAATAACAGTAGTTGGTACATCTCCACTTAGTTCAATGGCGCTTACGTCTATAATTGGTCTTACTGGTCTTCCTATGGCAATAGGAGCATTAGGTGCTTTTGGTTCAGCTTTTATGAACTCAACATTATTTGCAAGATTGAAGTTAGGATCTAAAAAAGATATTATATCTGTTGCTATTGAACCATTGACTCAATCAGACATAATTTCGGCAAATCCAATACCTATATATTGTACTAATTTCTTTGGAGGTGCTTTTTCTGGTATCATTGTAGCTTTGATGGGTCTTGTAAATATGACTCCAGGTACAGCTACACCTGTAGCTGGATTTGCTATAATGTTTGCCTATAATCCAGTTAATCAAGTACTCATAACAGCTGGCTTATGTGCCTTATTTAATGTAGCTGCAGGATTTTTAGGCTCGAAAATATTCAGTACTTTTAAAGTTCTTACTGCTGGTGAAATACGTGGTACTGATGTAGAAAAAGAAATTGCTTAAAAATAATAAGATTTATAAATTAATATTTTAAGTTAATATTTTAAATGATAAAGTTTTATATTGTAGGCAATTTTATTAATTGCAAGCGTTTTATTTTTATATTTATTTATGATTATTATGTGTGTTAAATATTTAGATAGTTTTTTATTTTTTTAATTTACTTTTTATTTAGTTTTTTATTTAGTTGATGTATTAAAAATAAATGTTAGTATAATTTATTACTATTAGATATCATAACTTTTAAGGTACATAAAAAGTTCTATTTAATAATTAGATAATATTAAAAAATAAAAGCGATACATGACCTTTTAAAAAGTCTATGTATCGCTTTGTTGTTATCACAATCTCAACAAAAATTTTAAAATTTATTATTTTAATTATAATCTTTCAATATATAGACTCACATAGACAACTTTAATTCTGTCATATAAATCTTTATTTGAATATTATTATATGTAATGTACTTAGTTTTTAAATGAATGTATAGGAGCTGGAATTCTTCCTCCTCTTTGAGTAAACAGTTCAGATGAATTTTTATTTATAGGCATTACTGGTGCTCGTCCTAAAAGACCTCCAAACTCGACCATATCACCTACATCACATCCTGGTGCTGGTATAATTCTAACTGCTGTAGTCTTATTATTAATCATACCTATTGCTGCTTCATCAGCTATCATAGCTCCAAGTGTACCTGCTGTAGTATCTCCTGGCACAGCTATCATATCAAGACCTACAGAACAAATTGCAGTCATAGCTTCAAGTTTATCTATACTTAAAGCACCCTTAATAACAGCATCAATCATACCTGCATCTTCAGATACTGGTATAAACGCTCCACTGAGTCCTCCAACATGTGAACATGCCATAACTCCACCCTTTTTAACTGCATCATTTAAAAGAGCTAGTGCTGCTGTAGTACCATGAGTACCAACAACTTCAAGTCCCATCTCTTCTAATATATTTGCTACTGAATCTCCAATTGCAGGTGTAGGGGCTAATGATAGGTCTATTATTCCAAATGGAACATTTAGTCTACTAGAAGCTTCTTTCGCTACAAGTTGTCCAACTCTTGTAATTTTAAATGCTGTCTTTTTAACAGTTTCTGCAACAACATCAAATGGCTCTCCTTTTACCTTTTCTAAAGCTCTCTTAACAACACCAGGACCACTTACACCAACATTGATAATTCTATCTGCTTCACCAACACCATGGAATGCTCCTGCCATAAATGGATTATCTTCTACTGCATTACAAAATACTACTAGTTTTGCACAACCAAATCCTTTTGCATCTTTTGTCATTTCTGCAGTTTCTTTTATAATTTCTCCCATTTCTTTTACTGCATCCATATTTATACCACATCGTGTAGAACCTACATTTACTGAAGCACATACCTTATTAGTACTTGCCAAAGCTCTTGGAATTGATTTAATTAATATCTTATCACCTTTTGTATATCCCTTTTGAACCAATGCTGAGAATCCACCAATAAAGTCTATTCCTAAATCCTCTGCTGCTTTATCTAATGTCTGTGCGAATTTCACATAATCTTCTTCATCTGTTGCACCTGCAATAATGGATATTGGAGTTACTGATACTCTTTTATTTACAATTGGAATACCAAATTCACGTTCTATATCCTTACCAACTTTTACTAAGTCTTTAGCAGAATTCATAATTTTATTATATATTTTTTCTCTCGCTTTATCTCCATCAGGGTCTATACAATCTAGTAATGAAATCCCCATAGTTATAGTTCTTATATCTAACTGTTCTTCATCTATCATCTTGATTGTTTCAAGTATATTTCCTACATTCACTGTTATCACCTCCCCTTACTATTTACTACAGATTATGCATTGAATTAAAGATTTCTTCTCTTTGAATTTTTACATCTACTGATAATTTCTTTCCTCTTTCAATTAAATCTTCAACCGTTTGCTCAAAAGAATTTAATGCTTTTTCTAAATCAACTACCATAATCATTGTAAAATATTCTTGAAGTATTTTTTGTGAAATATCTACTATATTAATATTTTGCTTGTATAGCTCATCACTAATTCCTGCTACTATACCTGGTTTATCCTTTCCAATCACTGTTAAAATTGCTCTCATAATAATATCCTCCCTTATTTTTTTATAAATCTTACATTTTTACAAATTGAACTAGTTGCTAACATATATTTCATTTATTTGTTGGTAAATCACTTTTTATGTATATATTTAATATATTTTAATACCTATATATTCATTTGTCAATTTTTTTTCAATATTCTATTATTTTTATACTATTTAACCAAACTGTATATTATATATCATTTTATTAATAGTTATATATAGTTTTCATAATAATGAAAGGCATTACTTAGTAGCTTTATAATTTACTAAATAATACCTTTTTAAAAATTATTTTTTATTTGTATGAATTCTATTACATTTTTTCTTACACTTGGATTTACAGCTAATATAGAAACAATCATAGTTGGAGTTAATATACAAAGTAAAAAGAAAATCTCTCTATTTAAATTATATTTTTTAAATATAGATTTAAGATTCTCATTGTCATTTGCTATTTCATCATAATTATTTACTCCTGATTTTTCATTGTTTATTTCTTTATTTCCGTTTACAAAAGCCTCTCCATAAGAGAAATATTGATTATTATTGCTAAATACTGATTTCTGTTTTAAATTACAATTGCTATCATCTTCTATCATTAAATTTTTACTATTAAATTTATTTTTATACTCATAATCATTTTCTTTATCAGCATTTATATCAGTATTTTCTTTATTATTTTGATGATTTTTATTATCGACACCACCAGCACTTGGTCCTATGTTATCTTCTGAATCATTTGGTTTTCCTCCATTAGAATCATTATTTTCATTACTACCATTGTCAGTATTTTCTTTATTTTCATTATTATCTTCTTCTTTATTTTTATTGTTATTACCCTCATTTTCACTACTGCCATCTCTATCTGGGTCATCTCTACCACCACCTCCACGATCACCTCCATCTATAATAACGTCTCGGTCATCTTCTGGTGTCATCTGACCATTGCCTCCACCCATCACAAATCCTGGTTTTAAAAATATATTTGAATATCCGTCCCTTAATCCACCTTCTACATTTACTCTAAAACATCTCAATTTAAAATCTTCAAAATCAAGTATAGTTTGGTTACTAATATAATTTAATTCTTTGCTTACCCAATTTATACCATCATCAGAATATTCTACAAATACCTTCTTGGCATTATATGGCATACTGTAATCTAAAATAGCTGAATAACCCTTTTTTGAGTTTATAAAAGATACTTCTAAATCGTTTATAGGTCCTTTATTTGTAACATGAACATATAAAATAGGCGCAACATTATGATTTAGCACTATATTATTTTCATTTAGATATTCTTCTTTAAATTTTCCTTTTATCACGAACTCTGCATTTTTATTTAAATCAGTATAGTAATTTGATAAATCCCAGTCCACATCTAACCTTTTAAACTTTCCACTAGAAGTTTTTAAAGTTACAGTTTGAGGAAATTTTAAATCTTCTATTTTATCTTCTTTTGTTATCATTATTTCCTCTTCAAAGACTCCAATACCTCTGCAATTACACCTTATAATATTATAATCATCATCTTGAGGTATATCTGGCATTATTGTATTTTGCTCTCCTATAATATAGACATTCTTGATCTCTGATACAATTGACTGTCCTTTTTTATTGTTACTTCTTAACCCTAAACTTTGCTGTTTATTATCATCATTGACAATTACTGAAGTATCCTCTATTTCGACTTCTCCCTTAGAATAAATTCCTATAGCATTTTCTCCATCAACTTCAATCGTTTTACAGTCTACTCTAACATTATTTTCCGAATAAATTCCTATAGCGTTTTCTCCACTTGCTTTTATGTTTCCAACCTCACCATAATATGTATCTATAATTAAATCAGCTTCTTCTTCTGCATACAAAGCAGTTCCATTTAAAGCAGTTATATTATCTATCCCTATCCTTAGCTTTCCTCCTCGTTCTACATGAATTACACCGTCTGTTTCACCTTCTCCAATTATATTTAATTCATTCCCATTGATAAAAAAGTTCCCTTTATCTTTTATGAGTATTTTATACTTATTGGTATCTATTGTAATCTTAGTTCCATATGGAATACTAAGTTCAAAATAACCATCTATTACCATATCACAAGAAAGAGTGTAAACTATTTTTTTATTATTATATTCATTTTTCAAAATCCAACTTTTAAAATCATTCAGACAATTATTTTCTTGGGAAAAACTCTTATTTGGGAAAAGTGCAAAAATCATAATTAACAAATTTATAAGAATAAAAGCTTTGTTTGTTTTGCTCATATTTTTCTCCTACTAATTCTCTTATCAAATAAAATTGAGTTATTTTAAACAATTTTACTTATTTTACTATTTAAATTTTATAAATTTATTTATATACTTTATGATACCAGGATTTACTGCTATTATTGAACATAGCATGCTTAAAACTACAATTCCAATTCCAATGATAATTCCACTATTAAAATTTTGAGTTTTATTCTGTGATTGAGAAGGAGAGTCTAATTTATCATTAAACTTACCTACTTCAGAAGTATCTTCTCGATTTAAGGCATTATCGTCATTAAATGTATTTTGAGGAGATTTATAATTTTCATTATGACTTTCTGTTAATATTTCCTTTAAACTACTTTCAATTTTATTTTTCATGATTAAATCATTGCTTTTAAAGTTTTTGTCTTGATTATTAATGTTTTTGTTTGTTTCATTCTCTGTCTTAATATCTTTTTCATCTGACTTATCATTTTTTTCATCTTGCTGAAGTTTATTGTCTTTTTCTTCATCATTAGATTCTGTATCTTTATTAGAATCTTCAGGTCTTTGCTTATCAATAGCTTCATTCTCATTATTGTCATTTGTATCTCCAATAATCTCAGAATCTTCTCTATCTGGGTCATCTCTACCGCCACCACCACGGTCTCCATCAATATCATCATTTTCCTGTTCATCATCTGGTGTCTCTTGGCTATCGCCACCTCCCGTTATAAATCCTGGTTTAAAAACTATATTTGAATACCCTTCTTTTAATCCTCCTTCCACTCTTACTCTAAAACAACGCAGCTTAAAATCTTCAAAGAAAAGTATAGCTTGGTCTCTAATATCCTCCTGTTCTTCAGATATCCAATTTATTCCGTCACTTGAATATTCAACAAAAACTTTACTTGCACTATATGGCATGTCATAATACAAAGCAGCTACATATCCATTTCTTGTATTTTGAAATTCCAATTCCAAATTATCTATTGGTTTTTTCTCTATAACAGATATATTCAAAATAGGAACAACATCATCATTTATTATAATTTTTTCTTTATTTAATGTTTCTGTTTTAAACTTTCCTGTTATACTAAAATTTTCTTCTTTTTTTAGCTTTTCATAATAATCAGTAAAATCCCATTCTACATCTATATCTATTTGATTACTACTAGATGTTTCTAATATCATATCTTTGGGAAATTTTATATTTTCTATTTTATCATCTTTACTTACTTTTATTTCTTCACTAAATACATTAATTCCCCTATGACAACATTTTACAATATTATATCCAGAATCTTCAGATATGGCTGGTATAAACTCATTATAACTATCAATTATATAAATATTTTTACTTTTTGATACAATTGATTTAACAGTTTTATCTGAACTTCTTAATAATCTAGTTTTGTTGTCATTATCATAAGCTCTTACTGATGTACTTTCCAACTCAATATCACCTTTACAATATACTCCTACAGCATTTTTCCCTCTTACCTCTATATCCTTATATGGCACTCTAATGTCATTTTCAGAATAAATTCCTATAGCATTATTTCCATTTGCCCTTATATTTCCAATACTTTCATAGTATGAACTAAATCTTAAATAACCTCCTTCTTCAATATATAAAGCAGTTCCGTTGGTAGCAATTATATTATCTATACCTATATTTAATCTTCCTCCTTTTTCTACATGTATTACTCCATCTTCTCCACCCTCTCCTACTATATTCAATTCATTTTCTTGAATTATAAAATTCCCTTGGTCTTTTATTAAAATTTTATATTTATTAGTATCTATTGTGAGTTTAGCTTCATCTGGAGTGAAAAACCTATATTCTTCATCTATCACCATATCACAAGAAAGAGTGTAGACCATCTCTCCAGTATTGTTTTTATTTTCTTGATACCATATTTTAAAATCTTCAAGGCAATTATCCTCTTGTCCAAAGACTTTATGTGGAAAACTTATAAAACATAAAAATATTATATTTACAAAAATAAATATCTCATACTTTCTCATACTACACCTCTAGAATTTTTTTAGCTTAAAACAGCCTTGTCTAAAAATATACTTTACTCATTATAATTTTTCCACAATTATCAATTATTGTCAATTTATATAAAAACTTTTATTGATTTTTATAAATAAAAAGCTACTTGTTAAAGTAAACAAATATTTTACTTTAACAAGTAGCTATATTTTTATAACAAAATAGTTATGATATTAGAACTTCCTTCATTTACAATTTTTTGTAGAGTCTTTTGCATCTTGACTCTTATTTCCTCTGGCATAGTATACAATTTACTTTGAAGCTGTTCTTTTACTAAATCATGAAGTGACTTCCCAAACATATTTGATTCCCATAAATCTGCTGGTTGCTCTTCAAATACCTCCATAAGATATTTTATCATCTCCTCACCTTGATTTTGATTTCCAACTATAGGAGAAACTTCTGTAGATATATCTGCTTTTATAATGTGAAGTGATGGTGCATTAGCTTTTAACTTAATACCATACTGTTTTCCTTGTTTCATTATTTCTGGTTCTTCCAAGCTAAGTTCTTCTAAAGAAGGGGCTACTACTCCATATCCTTTTATCTTAGCATCTATTAAAGCGCTTTCTATCTTATCATACTCATTTTTAACTTTAGATAGTCTAGTTATCAGGCTAAGTAATTGATAATCCCCTTCAATTTTAAATCCACTTTTTTCTTCAAGGACATTATAGAATAAATCTTGCTTTGTTTGTAAGTCAATGTTTATGACACCTTCCCCTAACTCTACATGGTCAACACCTGTATCATCTAAAAAATCTAACTCAGAGAAACCTTGCATAATTCCTTCTATATCTCTTATTTTACCTATATCTATAATGCTCTGTTTTAATGTTGTTATTATACTACTTTTTATCCAGTGATTTCTCTCAAGACCTTCCACCCATTTAGGTAAGTTTATTCTTATTTCTGTAAGTGGGAAATCATATAGTACAGTTTCCATAACTTCTTCTATATCCTCATCTTCCATTTCAACTATATTCATTGGAAGGACTGGAACTTCATATTTTTCCTCTAATTCATTTCTAAGCAGACTTGTTTCTTCACTTCTAGGACTTAACGTATTTAAAACTACAGCAAATGGTTTTTTAAGATTTTTTAATTCTTGTATAACTCTCTCTTCTGGCTCTACATAGCTTTTTCTATCAATACCAGTAACTGAGCCATCTGTCAAGACAACTATTCCTATTGTAGAATGGTCTTTTATAACTTTTTTAGTCCCTATCTCTGCTGCTTTCTCAAATGTCATAGCTTCTTGTGACCAAGGAGTGGATACTAATCTTTGCTTTCCACCTTCCTCATGACCTAAAGCTCCTTCAACTATGTATCCAACACAATCTACCATTCTCACTTTTAAAGATACTGTGTCTTTTATTTTAATTTCTACACCATCTGCTGGTACAAATTTTGGCTCTACTGTCATTATAGTTTTGCCTGAACCACTTTGAGGTATCTCATCTCTTGTTCTATCTTTTTTGAACTCATTGTCTATATTTGGGATAACCAACTTTTCCATAAACTTTCTTATAAAAGTTGATTTTCCTGTTCTTACAGGCCCCACTACTCCAATATATATATCCCCCTGAGTCCTTTTGGATATATCTTCGTATATGTTATTATTCATATTATTCCTCCTATACATCTAATCTTATTAAATTATATTTAGATTTCGAGGTTAATATTCTTAAAATAGAAAAATAAAGACCAGCAATATTAATTTAGTTTACATATAGAAATTTGCAAATTTCAATGTAAATTAAATTATAATGCTAGCCTAAATAGTAATGTATTATATTAACTAACTTTAGTAGTATTTTCATTTGACTTACTATTCATTTCAATAAGCTCTTTACGTCTTTCTTTAGTCATATTCATCCATATAAATGTAAACACCAATCCAATTATGGCTACTATAGTAAGAACAATGAAGTAGTACTTATATCCAGTTACACCTGGAAATGCATCTAATATCTTTCCTGCTGCTAGAGGACAAAGTACTTCTGGAAGATATCCTAATGTAGCAACTATACCTATAGCAGTTCCTGATATTGATAGTGAATAATTACCTTCTTCAAGTAATGAATAATGTAAACCTTGAATTGCATACATAGATACATATATTGCAACACATCCAATCAATAGTACATAAATCATAGAAGATTTCGTTGGTGTAAAGATTACACCTAAAAGTCCTGCAATCATAAGTATAAATCCATAAGATATAATCTTTGATGAACCAACTTTATCTCCAAGCAATCCAGAAGCAGCTGATGCTACTGGTCTACAGTACTGAGCTAATATTGATATTGCAGATGCAAATACTACAGTAGCTCCAAATGCTTCAGTTGAATACGGCGTAAAATAATAAAATGACATATTAGCTGAATATGAGCAAAACATTATTATTGTTATTATCCATGTATGAGGCATTTTTATTACTGTAAAGAAAGCTTCTTTATCAAATTTGGCTGATACCTCTTTTTCATTATCTTTTAACTTAAAAAATACTAATAATCCAACTATTACATTTATAGCTGAATACAGTACTATAATAGCTGTAAGACCAGATTTATCACTTACTTTTGATGAAATATATCCAAATAATATTAAGACTATAGATAAATGAATTGCATTGGTAATTCCACGACCACTTTCCATAAATCCAAAAGCTTTTCCTTGTTCATTTTCAGATGCTAACATCCTGACAGCTTTTACAAGAGCTGGCCAAAAAGTAAGTATTGTTGTTATTCCCCATAAAGCATGGATTAAAAATACAACAATATATGGAGGATAAAGCGTTAATACAAGACCAGATACCCCTGTAATAATTAAAGAACCTGAAAGTAGTTTTCTGGCTGAAATACGGTCTGCTAAGAAACCACCAAAAAGGTATGATACCATTGCAAGTAGACCATAAATGCTTCCTAAACTCCCCATTTGTGTATTTGTAAGATTAAATGCTTGTGCAAAAGTGTCATAGTAATAATTCTTTAAATATGGTAAAGCATATATAAAGGCTCCTGCTACAAAGAGTATTATCAAGACTTTGAAATTTTTCCAAATGCTTGGTTTATTCACTTCAACTGACATATTTCCTCCTTATGTAAATACTCATAAATTTTTATGACAACTAATTATTGATTTTTTAACATTTCAATATATTATAGATTTATTGATATGTTAAGTTAATTTATCCATAATTTTTAGTGAACTAAAGAGATACGCTTTTAGTTCACTAAAATAATTATATTTTTATTTATAGGAATCTCCAGAATTATTAGATACCTTCTTTTCATAGTTCTTCCATATCATTAAACCTGTTATTATAACAAAAAGACCTCCACCTATCATTTCAATCTCATAGACTATATTATCCTTTAAAGTCTCCATAACTGGTGCTGTTGAGAAAAGTATCCCTACTACAGTCACTACAAGTACCATTCTGGCTATATTGATACAAACTGAATCACTTTTTGCAATTGAGTATGGTCTTTCTTCGTTTGGTCTTGTCTTTCTAAGTCTTATATATGACGTAAAAAGTAATACATATGGAAACAAGGCTGTTAATGCTGTCATAGTTACAAGGACATTATATATATTATCTACTGATGGCAGTAAATTTGTTCCTATAAGAAGTAGACTCACTATTATAGCTTGAATTACTACAGCATTTGATGGTATATTGTGTTTATTTGTAACAGTTAATTGCTTAGGAAATACACCTTCTTTTACATTGCCAAAAAGCATCTTTACTGGACCTGCTATATAAAGTATTAGTGCTCCAAGTACTGATAAAGTTATCCCAAATGCTACTACTCTTATAAACCAGCTTCCTATTCCTAAATCTTGTGCAACTTTAGCTAGCGCATCTAGTATTCCTGTCGATGCTGCAATTTCATCTGGAGGAAGTATCATTGTTATTGCTACTGAACCTAGGATATAGATTCCTCCTATTAAAACAGCTACTGTCAATATAGCTTTAGGGAAGTTTTTCTTAGCATTATCCATTTCGGTTATGAAATTAGCAGTTGTTTCAGCTCCTGATAGTGCAAATATTATAGCAGATATAGAAACTAGTGAATTAGCATCTATCTTTGGTATTATATTTTGGATTGTATATACAGATGCTGATGGAGCTTTTTTGAGAATAACTACAGACATAAATGCCATCACTATAAGTAATATAGCAGGAATTGTAGAACCTAATGCTCCTGTATTTGTAAAGAATTTTCCAAATGCCATTCCACGAGTACTTACTAAGGATAACATCCAGAATATTATGAGTGAAAGCACTAAAATAAACATCTTATTGTTTGATAGAGCTGGATTTCCAAGCATATAAGCAATATTTATAGCTAAGAATGTCAAGAATGAGGAATACCAAAATATCTTTGATGTCCAATTTAACCATGACACCATAAATCCCCACTTCTCTCCATAAGCCTGTTTAACCCATTCTCCAAGTCCACCATCTTTTGGATATGTTGCAGCCAACTCTGCACATATAAGTGATGCTGGAACAAAGAATATAAAAGCAAACAATAACCAAACTGGTATCGAACCAAGACCCAACCCAAAACTAGAGGCAGTAGATTTAGCTATCCATCTAATCCCAAATAATGCTGATATATTCATAAATACTAAATCCCAAAATCCAATCTTCTTTTTCACTGTAATTCCTCCAATTTCAAATTTACTTAAATTCATACATATGTACTAATTTAAATATCAAGTATAAGCTCTTCAACACTTCTTGGATAATTAGTTATAATTGTAGCACTATTTTTACCTACTATTGCTGTATCTGAATGTCTAAATCCTCCAATTCCAGGTATATATATTCCTGGTTCCATAGAAAATACCATTCCTTCTTCTAATATTAATTCATTGTCAAATCTTAAATATGGTTCCTCATGTTCTGATAAACCTAAACCATGACCTATTCTGTGATTTGAATATAACTCTAGACCATGCTTTGCAACAACAGCTCTTGCTGCTTCATCCACCATTCTTGCTGGTATACCAGCTTTTATTGTATCTAATCCAGCTTGTTGAGCTTCTACTGCAATCTTAAATACTTCTTTTTGTCTTTCTGTTGGCTTACCTATAATAAAAGTTCTTTCATTTTCTGCTCTATAGTTTTCATACCAAACCTGTCTACTATGTATTACTATATCTCCTCTTTGAAGTATCCTAGTATTGGAGTCTAAATGTGGTTGTGCTGTTCTATCGATGCCTGAACAAGTCCAGTTTGCAAATCCGATATATGTATCAGGATAATTTTCAGATACATATTTTAGTAAAGCATTATCCCCTGCAACGTCAAATTCCAATTCACTCATCCCAACTCTAACATTTTCCAAAGAACCTTTTATTCCTATATCAGATAAGTAACCAGCTATCTTTAAAAATTCTATCTCTCTTGCATCTTTTACATATCTCATTTCAAATATTTTACTTCCAACATCTTTAATAGCAAATGATTTCTCAGTTATATATTCTGAAAAGCTTGCAGATACTATATCTTTTTCTATCCCAACAGTTATTCCTTTAGGATATCTATTTAAAATTATATCTAAGTAATGTTTATGTGATATTCCATGTTCTTTCATCTCTGGTATTTCATAATATACATATACATTATCAACTTTTGCAACTTCTTTAGCATGTAGCTCCTCTAATCCAGGTACTATTAATTCTATTTTATCTTGAGTTACTACTGTTACAATTGGTCTAGAGTAAGTTATTGCTTTAAATCCACTAATATAAAATTGGTTGTCTGGTTCAAATATTAGGGCAATTTCAATGTTTTTTTCATTCATATACTTTCTTAATCTTTCTAGTCTCATATTATTTGACATAGTGCACCTCTTTCTCAATATTTAGATAATTTATTCAACACAACAAAGATAAACATATTATTTTAAAATTATTAACATTTTTATTAATTGTTGTATTCGTATGTAAATTAAATTTATTTGTGATTATTTTATCATAATCATGATTATTTTGTCAATCATGATTTAATTTTAAAATATTTTTTATATTATTATGATTTTAAATTATCTAAAATATAACAAGTATACATTATATTTTGGAATATTATTCTTGATTTATGGTAAATTTAATGATAAAATCACGATTATATAAACTATATTGATTATTTGTAGGTGAATAAAAT
Source organism: Clostridioides sp. ES-S-0010-02 (assembly GCA_020641055.1). Lineage (NCBI taxonomy): Bacteria > Bacillati > Bacillota > Clostridia > Peptostreptococcales > Peptostreptococcaceae > Clostridioides > Clostridioides sp. ES-S-0010-02. The sequence continues at coordinate 1,333,032 of CP067345.1, read as the reverse complement.
GACAAATAAAGAGTTACAAAAGAAAAGGATATTGATGTATTTCATAGAAGCTGCTCAAAACATTATGGAAAATGAAGGAATAGAAAATATTACACTTCGTAAGGTTGCAGATATGGCTGGCTATAACAGTTCAACCCTATACAACTACTTTAAAAATTTAGACCATCTAATATCATTTGCATCTATAAAATATTTTAAAGATTATAACTTGAATATTTCGAGGTGTATAGAGAATGTAAATGATGAATATAAGAAATATATAATTATGTGGAAATTATTTTGTAAACATTCTTTTGAAAATGCCCAAGCTTTTTATCAGGTATTTTTTAACTTGTCCAGTTATGAGCTTAGTTATATAACAAAACAATATTATGATATGTTTCCAGAAGATTTGGGTATTCATGACAGTGATATATCTTTAATGATTACAGGAAAAAGTATAAAAGAAAGAAATAAAATACTGTTGAACAATCTTGTAGATACTGGATATATACCAGCTAAAGATTTAGACATAATCAATGATATAATTATTTCTTTTTATCAAAATCTATTATTCTCAAAAAAGAACACAGGAAAAAATTCTAATGATGATGAATTAACTATGAAAATGATTTCTTCTATTGAATACATAATAAAACATGCTAAGTAATATTAAAATAGCCCTCTTTATATAAAGAGGGCTAAAACACGTCTATTATTTTTTTATTTTATTATGCAATAAGTTTATATATCATCACCTAAAACTACTTCTTCCATTTCGTGCTTTTTACTTCTCATCATTAGCTCTATTCCAACTTCTTTAGGATTTGCACCTTTAGTTATCACAGAATATATAGCATTAGTTATTGGCATATCTATATTCAGCTTTTCAGCAACATCATGTGCTACTTCAGTAGCCGTTATTCCTTCTACAACCATCTTTACTTCTTTTAATGTATCTTCTAAGCTCATACCTTGACCTATAAGTATACCCGCTCTTCTATTTCTACTATGCATGCTTGTACAAGTAACTATTAAATCTCCAATGCCTGAAAGGCCTGCAAATGTAGACATGTTAGCTCCCATAGCAGTACCAAGTCTACTCATTTCACTAATTCCTCTTGTCATAAGAGCTGCTTTTGCATTGTCACCATACCCTAAACCATCACATATACCAGCACCGAAAGCTATAATATTTTTTAATGCTCCTCCAAGTTCAACTCCAACTATATCTGGATTTGTATAAACTCTAAGTTTAGGGCTCATAAATAAATCCTGTATACTCTGTGCTATTTTTAATTCTTTAGAGGCTACTACTACTGTAGTAGGTATATTTCTTGCTACTTCTTCAGCATGAGATGGACCAGATAGTATTACATATGGATTTTGTGGCAATTCTTCTTCACATACCTGAGACAATCTAAGTCCAGTGCCTTTTTCAAGACCTTTTGCTACATTAACGATAATCTGTCCAGCTTTTACAAAGGGTTTTATTTTTTCACAAGTACTTCTTACTGCTTGAGATGGAACTGCTAAAACTATTACTTTGCAATTTTCTATAGTTTTTTCTATATCAGTACTTATAGTTATATTATGTGGAAATAATACTCCTGGTAAATAGTCTGTATTTTCTTTAGTCCTGTTTATTTTTTTAGCTTGTTCTTCTTTTCGAGTCCACATGCTAACATCATTACCTTTATTTGCAAGGCCTAAAGCTAATGCACTTCCCCAACTTCCAGTACCTAATACACATACTTTCTCCATGTTTAACACCACCTGAGTATAATATATTTACTATTCTTTCTTTTGACCAATTTTTCTTTCTGTCCCATTTAACAATCGCTTTATATTTGCTCTGTGATTATATATTACTGATATGGTTAAAAACAAAGCTACAACTAACCCTGCTTTATTTTTTGCTATAATCATAAATATTGGTGAACAACCTATACCAACAACAGAACCTAATGAGACATATTTTGTTATAATTACCACCAATATAAACACTGCCAAACACATTAATGTTATTGCTGGATTTACAGCAAGCATTGCACCTAGCGAAGTTGCAACACCTTTACCCCCTCTAAATCCTAAAACTGCTGGCCAATTATGACCTGCTACAACACATATAACTGCTAGATATCCAGCTAAAAGAGTATCTATACCAACCAACTTTGCTGCAATTTCCGATATCAAAACAGCAATTACACCTTTAAAAACATCACCTAAAAAAGTCATTGCTCCTGCTCTTTTCCCAAGTGTTCTAAGTACATTTGTCGAGCCTGCATTACCCGAACCTTGAGTCCTTATATCAACCCCAGCAATTCGCTTTGCAACTATATACGAAGTTGATATATTGCCTAATAAGTATGCAATTACAGCAATAATTATATAACTAAATATTTCCACTGAACTTACCCCCTTTAGTTATATTTTAGATATTTACTTTTTATTTTTTTGTCTATACTCAAACTTTATAGAAGTTCCTTCAAATCCAAAGTTTTCTCTTATCTTATTTTCAAGGTATCTTTGATATGAGAAGTGAGTTAAGTTCTTGTCATTTATAAATAAAGTAATTTTAGGAGGTCTAATGTCTGTTTGAGTTCCATAGTAAATTTTTAATCTTCTACCTTTATCAGATGGTGGCTGATTTAACATTACAGCTTCTCCAATTACTTCATTTAATGCTGAAGTTGATATTCTCTTAGAATGCTCATTTGATACATATTCAACTGTGTCTAATATTTTATTCATTCTTTGATTAGTCTTTGCAGAAACAAATACTATTGGAGCATACATCATAAATGGGAATTTTTCTTTTATATCTTTTGTGTAATTACTCATTGTCTTATTATCTTTTTCTATTAAGTCCCATTTATTGACTACAAATATACATCCCTTGCCTTCATCATGTGCTATACCTGCAACTTTTGTATCCTGTTCTGTAACGCCTTCCAAAGCGTCTATAACTATTAACACAACATCTGCTCTATCTACAGCACTCATAGCTCTTATTACGCTGTATTTTTCTATTGTCTCATATATTTTGCTCTTTCTTCTAAGCCCTGCTGTATCTATAAGAAGAAACTTCTGTCCATTTTTTTCAAAATAAGTATCTATTGCATCCCTAGTAGTTCCTGCAATTGGACTTACAATTACTCTTTCTTCTCCTAATATCTTATTAAGTATAGAACTCTTTCCTGCATTTGGCTTACCTGTTATAGCTACTCTTATTATATCTTCTTCATACTCTGTATCTAATCCTGCTGGAAAATTTTGAACTATCTCATCTAATAAGTCTCCAAATCCCATACTATTGGCTCCTGACACTCCAAAAGGAGTTCCAAAACCTAATTCATAAAAATCGTATATATTATCAAACTGACTTTGACTATCAATTTTATTAACCACTAAAATTACTGGTTTTTTTGTTTTTCTAAGTATCTGAGCAATTTCTTTATCAGCAGCTGTTATTCCAGCCTTGCCATCAACTATAAAAAGTATTACATGTGACATATCCATTGCAAGCATAGCTTGATTTCTCATTTGAGATAATATTATATCTTCGCTATCAGGCTCAATACCTCCTGTATCTACTAATGTAAAATATTTATCTAACCATTCTACTTCTGCAAATATTCTATCTCTTGTAACTCCTGGTGTATCTTCAACTATTGATATCCTTTTTCCTGCAAATTTATTAAATATTGTAGACTTACCAACATTTGGTCTCCCAACTACAGCTACAACTGGCCTACTTATACTCATGTTGTTTCTCCTTCCATCTTTTGTTTTCTATTTTAAAATTTTATCCACAAAATCTTTTCCTTCATTTAAACATGGGATAATTTTTATTTTCATAAGTTCTTCTAACTGATTTAGTTCAATATTATCTAAGAAAATTTCTTCATCTGCTTTTAACATACTTCTTGTTATATAAAGAGCTTCTCCCAATTCCTTATGCTCAAGTTGCTCTTTTAAATCTTTAGCTGTTAAAAGGCCTGATACTGTTATTGTTTCTCCAAAAAACTTGTTTTTTATTTCATAAACATCTATTTGAAGATTTTTAAACTTGTCCATCATAGCATCTGCCATACTTTGTATAAATTCATATGCAGAATGTCCAGTAGCTATTGATACCTTTTTATCTCTTTTGAGAATATTCTCAGACAATGTGTTTAGATACTCTTCAATATCTGTTTTTAACTTACGTATCATACCTACACCATCTTCAAACTGTAAAAATCCTTCATACTCTTCATATCCAGGCAATTCTCTACTAGATAATATATAAAATTCATCTGATAAAAATGCAAATCGAGTTCCTATTTTCTCAAGATATATCTGTTGTATTTCATGTATTTGCTCTATAGTTTTACTTGCACCCTTATTATCAAATATATTTAATTCTACTAAATTTTCTCTATGCTTTGTAATTCCAACTGGAACTATAGCAACACTATTTACATATGGATAAAGTTGAGCTAATTCTTTTATTGTTCTATCCAATTCCTTTCCATCATTTATACCTGGACATAAAACAATTTGACAGTTCATCTCTATATGAGCATCTGCCAATCTCTTCATTATACCATATAATTTTCCTGCAAATTTATTACTTATCATTTTTTGTCTTAATTCTGGATTAGTTGTGTGCACAGATATATTTATAGGACTTATTCTGTATTTAATTATATTATTTATATCTTCTTCGCTCATATTTGTAAGTGTAACAAAATTTCCTTGTAAAAAAGACAATCTTGAGTCATCATCTTTAAAATAAAGTGTTTCTCTCATTCCTTCTGGCAATTGGTCTATAAAACAAAACATACATTTATTTCTACAACTTTTAGCTTGGTCAATTATTGGATTTGTAAATTCAACACCCAAATCTTCATCATAGTCTTTTTCTATCTCATATATGTAGACTTCGCCATCTTTTTTTTGTATCTCTACCTCTAAATACTCATCACTTAGTAAGAATCTATACTCTATTATATCATGTATTGGCTGTTCATTTACAGATATAAGTAAATCTCCTACTTCTATACCTATTTCTTCTGCAATACTATCTTTGTAAACTTTACTTATAATATTATTTATTTTTTTTACATTTACTTCCATTTTTTTCACCACTCTTTTATATTCATCAATATTTATTATAATATATTTTCATATACAGTTTATTACTTTATTATATTTTACAATAGCATTTTTAAACATTTCATGTCATAATAACACATTTTAATTCTAATAGTCAATATAAGTAAATAGCTATAAAAAGATTAAAACAAATAATATTCAAATTTAAATATTTTATAAATTTGAACATTATTTGCTCTTAAAAGTATCTTATCGTTTTAATGCTTTACTATTATTAATGTTCCATTAGTCATATCGTGAACCATTCCACCTACACACTTTGACATGAGCATCGCCTTATTTTGCAAGTCTTTTTCATCATTTGCATAAAATATTGGACAACCTCCACCATTTCTCATATTTTTATCTAGTGTAACTATTGCTAGGGTATATTCATTTAGACCTATATCCATTCCCATTTTATGCACTTCCTTTCTTTCCTATTTTATAGTTTTTCAGTGATAAGTTTTTACCTTTAGAACTTGAAAGTATTGGACATGATTTTACAGCTTCCATTACCTTTTCAACATTCCTATCTATTGGTAAATAAGCAATCATTATACTTTCATCATCTTTATTTCGTCTAGGTAATGGTACAAATGCAGGTTCTTCATAATCTCCATATAAACCTAATCTTGAATATATATTGTACACTATAGCTTGTCTTTGACCCGAATCAAATAATATTCCTGCATTAGCATAATCTCTATTTTTAGGAATTATTTGTATTCCTACACCTCTATTAATATATACTTCTCTATCACTTTTTAGACCTATATTTGTTATTCCTTTTAAATCTCCCACCTTCAATATAGATTCATTTACGAAGCTAATATCAGCAGGCATTACATCAGCTATATCTCCAATACTTTTTCTAGTAAGAAGTTTTTTAAGTATGAAAGCTAATAATAAACCACAAATTGAACTTATTATCAAACTCATACCTTCACTTATTTTAGTTTCTTCAATAATTACATAATATAATCCTATTGTTAAAAAAGATGTAACTATGCACATATAATTTCTTACTTCATAAGTTCTAGCTATCTCTTCTATAAATGCAGCTCCTCTTTTTACAAGTTGAACTTCTTCTAAGTTTTGTAATGTATTCCTTCTATTTGCTCTTACTTGTCTAAACTGTTCTGCTGCCAAAGATAAAAATGTTATCGATGTATAAGAACGATTTATAAGAGCTGGAACTAGTAATGCTCCTAATGCCGAAGCAACAAAGGCTAATATGAGCTGAGATAGTAAAACATTTGGTTGTGTAGGGTACTGTTTTTGGTCTAAATTCAACATTATAACTCTTGATGTTATACCAATAATAACTGCAACAAAAAATACTCTATCCATTAAATCACTCCTAAAATATCTAATATAAAATGTTCACTTATAAATCTACAAAGTCTTTCTAGAAAAATCACTCTGTTTTCCTTTTGATGTCTCTATGATAGGAGTACTTTTTACTACATCTATCATTACATCTATATCCTTGATTATTGGTATATATGGTATAACCACAGTGCTTTTTTCTAAGTTAGTTTTAGATATAGCTACAATATCAACCTCATCTACATCTTTATCTATACCCATATGAATAAATAGATTATGTATTATAGCTTGTCTTTGTCCTATATCATTTACTATCCCAAATGCACCCAAATCTCTTGGTATAATTTCTATAGCTAAACATTCATTTTTATATTTTTCTCTTGTATTCTCTAAACCTATATTGGTTATTATTACACCATTTACTTTTAAAATAGGCCCTTCAAAACTTACTTCAGCAGGAACTATATCTGCTATATCTGCTATACTATTTCGTCTTAGAAACCTTCTAAAAATTAAACCAACCAAAGCTCCTGCTATAACAGCTAGTATTGTACAATAAATAAAGCTAAGGTCATATCGTTTTGAAACAGTAATATAAACTATAGAAGATACTAATGCAGAAAAAAGACTGATATAACTTCTAGATTCATACGTAGATGCTATTTCTTCTACATAAGCATCTCCCTTTGGTACTAATTCTTCATTGTCTATATTTTTTAATGTTATTCTTTCCTGCTCTGCAAGACCTTGAAATTGTTGTATCGCTACTGCAAAAAATGTTAATGCTGCAAACTCCTTATCTATAAGTGCAGGTAATGCTATTGCACCCAATGAAGCTGAAAGCCCTGATATTATTATTTGCTCTAAATAATCTTGTGGTCTCGATGGGTATTGCTTGTCTGTAACTCTTAAAACTAATCCTCTACATAATATTCCTATAATTACTGCTACTATAAAAGAGTGTCTAAATAAATTGGCACCTAATAAGCTTTCTTCCATTTTCTCAGCTCCTTCTCTTATATAGTTTGTGCAAAAAACAAAAAAAATTTCCTTCTATTTAAGGAAATTTTTTTGTAGGATTGTAACAATAAATTCGCTACCAATACCAAGTTCACTTTTTACTTTTATACATCCATTTAATGATTTGACTATATGCTTCGTTATAGCCAATCCTAAACCCGTTCCTCCTACATCTCTACTTCTTGCTTTATCTACTCTATAGAAGCGTTCAAAGATACGTTCTACATCTTCTTTTGGTATTCCAACACCATTATCTATAACTTTGATTATTATTTTTTCTTCATCTTTTAAAACTACCACTTGTACAATACCATTATCTTGAGTATATTTTATAGCATTATCAACTAAATTTAAAAATACTTGTTTGATATAATCTCTATTAGAAAGTATGTTTATTGATTTATCATCACATTTATATAAAACTTCTATGTTTTTTTCACTAGCTGAACGTTGAGTTATTTCATATACTTCTCTAAATACATCGTATATTACAACATCTTCCATTAGAAGAGTGTCTTTATTTTCTACAAATGATAATAATAATATGTCGTCAATCAATCTTTTTAATCTGTCTGATTCACTTTCTATTATTTCCAAAAACCTATTTCTAGTGTTTGCATCTATATTTTCATTGGATTTTAACGTTTCAACAAATCCACTTATAGATGTAAGTGGTGTTTTAAGTTCATGACTTACATTAGCAACAAAATCACTTCTCATATTTTCAAGCTTCACTTTTTTAGTAATATCTTCTATGTTTACTATTGAGCCAATTATTACATTATTGGTATTTTGAAGATAAACTGGATCCACTTTTATTTTGTATACTATATCATCTTTAGTAGTAATCTTTGCAGTTTCATTTTCTTTAGAACCTATAAATTGAAGTATCTGCTTTAATATTTCTTCTTCTTTTATTACAGCATTGATATTATGTCCTTCAACTAGTTTGTTTGGTTCACTCTTTATCATTTCTTTAGCTTCATCATTTATCAATAATATGTTTCCATTTACATCTATAGCTAAAATTCCATGAGATATACTCTTTAATATAGACCTTAATTGTAAATGTTTATATTGTACTTCTTCCAATGTATCATCCATATTTTTTATCATATGATTAAAATTTCTGGCTAATTCGCCTAATTCGCCTTTAGCTGATATATTCAACCTAGCATGAAATTCCTTGTTACTTACTTTTTTTGAAACGTATATAAACTCTTTTAAATATTTTCTCAGTGTTACTGTATATCTTACAGACAATATTACAATGGCTATAGACAACATAACAATAAAAAAATATATGCTATTTAATTCTTCCACAAGATAACACTCCTAAAATATAACTTTTTCTAATCTATTTTGTATCCTACACCTCTTATAGTTTCTATATATTTTTCTGATTTATCTTCATCTTCTATTTTTTTTCTTAAATATCTTATATGGACATCTACTGTTCTAGTTTCTCCATAGTATTCATAGCCCCATATTTTATCTAAAAGATAGTTTCTTGAAAGTACTTTACCTTTATTCTGAATTAATAATTTTAACAGTTCAAACTCTTTAAGTGTTAACTCTATCTTTTCAGAACCTTTAGTAACTTCATGTTTTGATAAATCTAGTTTTAAATTACCTGTGGTAAGTATATTATTTTCTTCGCCTGTACTAGTTAAGTTATATCTTCTTAAAACAGAGCTAACCCTAGCTAACAATTCTTTTATACTAAATGGCTTGGTTATATAATCATCAGCACCTACTTCAAGCCCTTCAACCTTGTCATTTTCCATATTTTTAGCAGTAAGCATTATAACAGGAATATTTTTCAAGTCTTTATCACTTCTTATTTTTCTCAATACTTCTATTCCACTTATATTTGGTAGCATCCAATCTAAAAGTATTAAATCTGGTTTAACTTCCTTAGCTTTTATAAATCCATCAAATCCATCATATGAATAACTAACTTCGTAGTTTGACACCTCCAAATTGAATTTTAATAGCTCAACTATATGCATTTCATCGTCTATAACAAGCACTTTAGTATTCATTAAAAAGCTCCTCTCTATTTTATCTGTAGTACCGTTCCTATTCGCTCTGATGCCTTATTATGTTTTCTATAAGAGTGGAATTCATCTGCTCTACAACTAGTGCATAGATTTAAATTTATTATATTTTCTTTTTTGACTCCACTACATCTCAGCATATACTCATTAATTTTCCATAAATCTAAATAGTAACTTCCCTCTTTTATTATATAGAACTTTTCATCATTATTTGTAAGAATTGTGTTAAATTTTTCTACTAACTCCTCAGAAACTTCATAACAACAAGGTCCAATTGATGGTCCAATTATACATATCAAATCTTCAGGAGCTGTTTTATAAGTCTCAGACATCAATTTTATTGTTTTGTGACCTATATTACTAAAAGTACCTTTCCAGCCAGCATGTGCCAGTCCTATGGCTTTATTTTTAGCATCTATAATTGATATAGGTACGCAATCTGCTGTAAACAATAAAAGTGGTACTTTCTCTAAGTTTGTTATAAGTGCATCTCCTTCTATTTTTTGTCCTATATTCTCTCTACTAACTATGTTAACTATGTCTGAATGTATTTGAGAATTACTAGTTAAATTTTCAAACATTAAATCGCATTCCTTGCAAACCCTTAACATGTCTTCTTTACTTTTTGCATCTATATTTTTACAAGTTATAACTAGATTTATAGAATTTAATTTTTCATCAATTTCTTTACAATTGCTACTTAAGTTAACATACTCTTTAATATCTTCTACACTTTTTAGATTTATATAATCTTTCATCATTTGTCTCCTTTTTCTATTAGTATACTTTTAAGTTCATTTACAAAAGTATTTATATCTTTAAATTGTCTATACACAGAAGCAAATCTTACATAGGCAACTTCATCTAAATCTTTCAATTTATCCATTACCATTTCACCAATTCTTTTGGTTTCGATTTCTTCTATAAAGCATTTATTTATTTCATTTTCAATATGTACAACTATATTCTCAATATCTTCAACAGATACAGGTCTTTTTTCACATGCCTTTAATAGTCCATATTTTATTTTTTCTCTATCAAAATACTCTCTACTATTATCTTTTTTAATAACCATTAAAGGAGTAGTTTCTATTTTTTCATAAGTAGTAAATCTCTTTTTACATAATTCACATTCACGTCTTCTTCTAATAGATTTTAAATCTGTATGTCTAGAATCTATTACCTTTGATTCTTTATAATTGCAATAAGGACATTGCATCTGTATTCCTCCTTTGTTTAGCTATATATCAAATTCATCTAAGCTTAATTCTGAACCTATATTTACTATTATTGTATCACAACCTATTTTAAGTATATCATTCCAAAATATAACTTCTTCATCCCCTCCTCTTGAAAAAAAACTTCTACTTCCATCTCCAAAAATGGTAAATGAGACTACTTTTCCCTCATGAATATCCATATCTATGTCGATTATGAAACCCATCCTTTTTCCATTTTTTACATTTATAATTTCTTTTTCCATTATATCAGAAACTCTAATCATATTATACTCACCCTTCCTTTAAAAATAAATATGTATTTGGATAAAAAAAAATGACCTATATAGGTCATTTAAATTTAAAATTATGTTTACATTCCATGGATTACTTATACATACTTTCTCATATTTTTTAAAGCATTTTTTTCAATTCTTGATACTTGTGCTTGAGATATACCGATTTCATCAGCAACTTCTATCTGAGTTCTTCCTTTGTAAAATCTTAAATCTAATACCAACTTTTCTCTACTATTTAATTTTTTAATAGCTTCCTTAAGTGATATTTCTTGCAACCAGTTTTCATCAGTATCTTTTTTGTCTTGAACCTGATCCATTACAAATATGGCATCTCCATTATCTTGATATACTGGGTCAAATAAAGATATTGGATCTTGTATAGCATCAAGTGCCATTACAACTGACTCTACTTCTAATTCTAATTCCTTTGCTATTTCTGATACTGTTGGTTCTTTTGAATTTGTTCTAATTAATCTTTCTCTAACTTGTAGTGCCTTATATGCTATATCTTTTAATGATCTACTAACTCTGATTGGATTATTGTCTCTTAAGTATCTTCTAATTTCTCCTATAATCATAGGAACAGCATAAGTTGAAAATCTGACATTTTGACTTAAATCAAAATTATCTATAGCTTTTATAAGACCAATACAACCTATTTGAAATAAATCGTCTATATTTTCTCCTCTGTTGTTAAATTTTTTTATTACACTCAAGACTAACCTTAAATTTCCTCTTACAAATTGTTGTCTGGCTTCTTCATCACCACTTTTTATTTGTAATAAAAGTTCCTTCATTTGCTTATTTTTAAGAACTGGAAGTTCAGATGTATTAACACCACATATTTCAACCTTATTAACTTGCATACATTTCAGTCCTCTCTCAAAAAGTATTCATCTATTGAAATTATTTACATTTCCAATTTTTTTATACTTTTTAAGAAGAATTAATTTAGCATTATACAAATTTTTTCATTTCTTTTTGTAATCTTGAAATTATTTTCTTTTCAAGTCTAGATATGTAGGATTGAGATATTCCAAGCATTCCAGCAACTTCCTTTTGTGTTTTTTCAATACCTTTATCTATAAGTCCAAACCTTAATTCCATAATTTGCTTTTCTCTGTCACTTAATCTGTCAAGTGCCATAACCAATAAATCTCTATCTATTTCTTCTTCGATTATTTTATATATTTCATCATTTTCTGTACCTAAAACATCTGATAATAGAAGTTCATTTCCATCTAAGTCTATATTTAAAGGCTCATCAAATGATACCTCCGTTTTCTTTTTATTATTTTTTCTTAGATACATTAGTATTTCATTTTCTATACATCTCGAAGCATAGGTTGCTAATTTTATATTTTTATTTAATTTAAAAGTATTGACTGCCTTTATCAAACCTATAGTCCCTATAGAAATTAAATCCTCTACATCTATCCCTGTATTTTCAAATTTTCTTGATATGTAGACTACTAATCTCAAATTTCTTTCTATTAAAATTGATTTTACGGTTTCATCAGTTTCTAGCTTTTGCAAAAGTTCCATTTCTTCTGCTGGTTTTAGTGGTGGAGGAAGAATATTGGCTCCACCCATATAGTATATTCCTTTTGGCTTTATTATTTTTAATTTAATACCTAACATCGTAATAAAGCTTATGATTCTTTCTTTTAATCGTAACATCCTTTGTCCCCCTTAAATTTTTAGCTAGAATCCAGGCAATATATTTGGATTCATTATTGCCCCATATTCTCTATCATTAAAATTTGAAATACCAAGTATTATATTTCCTATCTTTTGCTCATCTACCTCTACATAATCAGCTTTTAGACCAATTATTATGCTTGTCTTATTACTTCCAGCATGTTTATAAGGTATTATTCTAACTCTCCCTGAAGTTCTGTCATCTAAACTACATATAATTTCCTGAGCTTTTTTCATATCTATATCTTCATAGTTAATATTTAATAGATTTTCTGGAATCAATCCTTCTAATACACTTGATTTGACTATTATTACATCACTTTGACTTATTGGGTCTTTTAATAAATTTCCACTATCAACTAATGCCTTACAGCAAAAGCTTTTTTCTAATAAGTTTATATTTATGGTCTTCGTAAGCTCTTTGATGTATTTAAGCATCTTCAAGTCTTTGTAAATGTACTTTAATAGTTCACAACTTACATAAGTACATGCAATTAAAAAAGATATTTTTAAATGGCTTATTCCTGTAAAATAAATTACAAAATAAGTACTTCCAGAAATAAAAATATTTACTAAATAAAAAACTAATGCTACATGAGCATAATCTTTTTTGCTCTTAGTCCTAAATGAAATTAAAGTTATAATACTCATGATTATTATTTTAAATGGCACTGTAAATAGTATATCCATTGATGGGTATAAATAAGCAACAGAGTAGGCTCCTCCTAAACTAGCCCCCAGCAACTTATTTTTTCTAGGATTATATTTTTTAGTAAGAATAGAAGTACAACTTATAATAATATAATTTATTACTAGGTTTTCTATAACATAGTACTCAATATACACCATGTATCCCCCCTTAAAACCTTTAAACATATTATAAGATAGTATGTACAAAATTTTATGTCACTTTTGACAGTCGAATCCAAAACAAATTCTATTTAAAAATAACAATGATATATGTCTTATACTTTATGTCGTCAAAAGATATTTTTTTAGCATCAAAGAAATAGACTTTTTTGTAGAATTCAATATATCTAGGTAGAAGTTATTCAACTCTACCTTTGGAATATTTCCATAAAAAAAGACTATGCGACTTAATAATATAGCAAGTAAATCGTTTACTTGTATAAAATTAAATTGCATAGTCTATAAATCAAATATAAAATTAAATTATTGTGCTAACAATTCATTTGCATATTTTGCAGATTCGTTTAGTGCTTGTTCTGGAGTTTTGTCTCCAGCTATCATCATTTGAAGTTGTTTCCATAAGTGTTCATATATTTCTACTCCATGAGGTCCAACTGTTAATGGTCTGTACATATTTTTATCTTTTGTTACCATTTCTTCAAATCTTGGATCTCCTTGATATTTTTCACCTTTAGCAACTGGTGCTCTTGGTATCTCTTTATGGAAAGCTTCCATTGAGTCTTTGCTTAACATATATTCAAGAAGTTTAAATCCAAGTTCTTTGTTTTTACACGCTGACATTAAAGTTAAATCATCTACTGAGGCAAAACTACCAACTGTTTTATCTTCTAATGAAGTTACATATCCCCAGTTTAAGTCTGGGAATGATTTATCAAAAGTACTTGTAGCAGCAGAAGACAGCATTATAGTAAATGCAGCTTTTCCTGGTCCAAATACACTTTCAACCATCTCATTACTGTCTTTTGATAAAGCATTATCTGGTATATATTTTTTCATATCATTTATAAAGTTTGCAGCTTTTAATCCTTCTTTATTGTTAAATTTAACTGATTTTAAATCATCATTATATATATCTCCACCAGCTTGCCATAGATATGGATACCAGTTCCAGTTCAAACTACCAAACACTTTAGAACCCCAACCTTGTGCAAGACCCCATTGGTCTATTTTTCCATCTCCATCAGTATCTTTTGTTGCTTTTTCACATATTCTTTTAAAATCTTCCCACGTTTTAGGAGGTTTTTCTCCCAATTTTTCTAGTATATCTTTATTATAGTATAATACACCTGGATTAGCAGCTTCTATAGGTAAACCGTAAATTCCACCCATCATTTTTGCATTATCTAAGTATAAATAATTATCTGAAGTTCCTGATTTTTCTAAATAAGGAGTTAAATCTTCAACTGCTCCCATTTCTATAAATTGAGGAAACATTTCTGCATACATATACCCTATATCTGGCCCCTCACCTGCACTGATTGCAGTAGCATATTTTTCTGCATAATTATCCCATGGTACTATTTGGAATTCAATTTCACAGTTATTTTCCTTTTCAAATTTCTCAAGTATTGGTTTCCATGCATCTGCATCATGATCTGTTAACGGTGCAGACCATACAACTAATTTTTCTTTGCCATCTTTGCCTTTAGATTCTTCTTTTTTTGTACATCCAGCAAGAAGTGATGTTGACAAAATAGCAACCATGGCTAAAGAAAGAATTTTTTTTAGCTTAATCATACTTAATCCCCTTTCAGACTTTAATTTCTCTTTTTCCTCAAATTTTTACAATTCAATTCAGGTTTAATATTACCAAATAAAAATGTCATTGTCTAATTATAAAAAACTATAACCATTTATATAACTATCATTTTTTTCTATACTCAGTAGAAAAAACTTTAATCTCCTATTTTTTTTGATATTAAAATATGTTAAAAAAAATAGGAGATTAAAGTACAAAAAATAAAAAGAAGTCTATTGACTTCTTTATAAGTTTACATATTATCTTCTTCTTCTTAAAAATGTAGGTATTTCCATGCTCTCATCATCATCTTCTTCTATTATACTTGCCTTTTTAGGAGCTTCTATCTTTTCTTCAACCACAATTTCTTCTTCTTCTATTTCTTTTACAACTTGTTTTACAGTTGTATTCAGAGAAGACCTTATACTTGATTTAGGCTTAGTATCCAAATCTAAAATCCCACCTTGTAAACCTTCAAATCCTGTTGCGATTACTGTAATCATTATTTCATCGCCTAAATCTTCTTTTATAGAAGCACCAAATATAACATTTGCTTCTGGGTCACAAGATTCCATAACTAAAGTAGATGCTTCATTAACTTCAAATAATCCTAAGTTAGGACCACCTGTAACATTAAGAAGTACTCCTTTTGCTCCTTGTATTGATGTTTCTAAAAGTGGTGATTGGATAGCTTGTCTAGCAGCATCTATAGCTCTAGTTTCTCCACTAGCACTACCTATACCCATATGAGCAAGACCTTTATCTTTCATTATAGTAGTAACATCTGCAAAGTCTAAGTTTATTAATCCTTCAACTGCTATAAGGTCAGAAATTGATTGTATACCTTGTTTTAACACATCGTCTGCAACTGCAAAAGCATCCAGCATTGAAGTATTCTTTTGTACTATTTGTAAAAGTCTATCATTTGGTATTGTTATAAGAGTATCTACCTTTGACTTAAGCTCAGCTATTCCACCTTCAGCATTTTTCATTCTTATCTTACCTTCAAATGCAAAAGGTTTTGTAACTACACCTACTGTAAGGATACCCATTTCTTTAGCTAGGCCTGCAACTACTGGGGCAGCTCCTGTACCAGTACCACCACCCATTCCAGCTGTAACAAATACCATATCAGCTCCTTGAAGTAGTTTTACTATTTCATCTTTACTTTCTTCTGCAGCTCTTTTTCCTACTTCTGGATTAGCTCCTGCACCAAGTCCTCTAGTTAATTTTTCTCCTATTTGAACTTTATATTCAGCCTTTGATGTATATAAAGCTTGTTTATCTGTATTTACTGATATAAATTCAACGCCTTTAAGTTGAGCTTCTACCATTCTATTGACAGCATTGTTTCCACCGCCACCTACACCTATTACTTTAATTTGTGCACATTCTTCTAATTCTACGTCAAAGTTTAGCATCATAAACCCCCTTATCTCATGATTCAAAGTTATCGTATGTATTAATTATATCATTTTCTTCTTTTATTTTGTTAACCTTTAAGTAACATATTCCACAAAAACGTAAATTTTCCTTTTTAATTTTCTTACTTATATTGTCAAATATTACTCTTTAAGTATAAAATATTTTATGTATATCTCAAAAGTTCTTTAATTTTTATGTTTTTTATTCATAATATTGGCAATGATATAACGTCTAATTATAGATAAATTATTAAATAGTCTCATCCCAAAAACTAATACTGCCACGTAGTAAAGTGAAATTCCCAACTTTTCTCCTATATAAGTCAATAATATAGCCAAGATAGCATTACCTATGAAACCAGTAACAAAAATTACATTATCATAGTTATCTTCAAAACTGGATTTTATAGCTCCAAATATAGAATCCATTATTGCAAGAATAGCTACTGACATATATATCGAATAATCCATAGAATATGTAAATGGAATGTAGTAACCTACTACCACACCAAATGCCAATCCTCCTAAAATCCATATCATAAATCCTCACCTCTTTATTTTACTTTGAAACACAACTATATTACAATCCTTTTTATTAATTTTTTTTATTTTTTCTTTATTTTTTTGTATTTTTCGTTTTATTTTGCAAATAAATTCACTCTATTTCCATTATTTTCCTCTATTTTTATATTAATCCCATATATATCCTTTAGAGATTTAGCATATGATTCTGGAGAATTTATAGCTGCACTCAATAAATCTATATCTCCTATAGCTTTTATTATAAATGGTTGTCCATATGTAGTATCATTCACTGTAATAGTTGCTCCTGAACATTTTATCTTACTTGTTGACAATACTCTTTCTCCATTTATAGATATTGCTTTTGCACCTGCTTTTTTCAAATCATTTAAAACTCTTAGAATGTCAATATCATGTATAATCAGGTCGTTTGGATTTTGTCCATCTTTTAATTCTCTTTCACTATCCTTCATAGTAATAGTTATTCCTGGACCTGTGACAGCTGAATAACCACTTAACTCTTTAACTTCTTCAAGTTCTTTTTTCATTAATGTTTGAATAGATTCATTTCCATTATTTTCTGCTTGCTTATATTCATCTAAAGTCTTTTTGTTACTTTTAAGAGCTTCTTTTAGATTTTTTATTTCCTTATTTGTATTTTCTATCTCACTTTCAATATTTTTAGTCTGGCTCAATGTTATATACACTTTATTTGGGTTCAGTGATTTTATATAAGTTGATATGAAAATGCCTAATATGAATGCTCCTAATATAATCATTTTCTTTTTCATATTATTATTTCCTCTCTACTTTATCTGTATCACCATGTCCATTTATTTTTACATTATCTTCTTTAATTACTTTTACCTTTGCATTATAATACGTTTCTATTTCCCAGACAATACCATACTTTATATTGAGCGCAGAAGCTAATGTATCAGAATCACCAATTGCCTTTATTGTAATTGGCTCCTTTATAACAGTGTCATTCATATAAAGTTTATCTTCTTTCAAATACATATATGTATTTGAAACTACTCTTTGATTATTTATAGATATGGCACTTGCTTGTGCTGAATTTAATTTATTTATCATTGACAGTAATAAATCATAATTATATAGTATACTGTCATTTTTATCAAAGCTTCCTAAAGTTTTTGTAGAATTTATTTCAACTTCAATACCTTTTCCTTCTACATCTGTATATCCAGCTAAAGTTTCATATTTTTCTATTTCTGATTTAAGTATATCTTGCTCTCCTTTTTCACTTTTACCTCTATATGTCTCTATATCTTTTTTTACACTATTAATTTCTGATTGAAGATTTTCTTTTTCTTTTTTTAGAGATTTAAGTTCTTCTGTAAGTTGCTCGCCTCTCTTAAAAGTCGTCATTCCTCTATTTTCTATATTAATAATTTTTAGTTGTAAACTAACGAGAACTCCCAATACAATACTTCCTATAATTATACTCTTATTTATAAACCTTTTTTTCAAAATATCACTTCCTTACAATTGTCTATCCTTCTGGACTATATACAGCTAGCTTTCCATAATTTAGATTTATAGTCCCACCATTGGTATTTTTATTTTGCAGGTCAATCAAAATTTTATTTACCCTAGATATATTATAATCTAAGTTATCATCATTAGAAAGTAAGATTTTTATATTGCTTCTCGTAAGCATATCTACATTCCCTTCTTTTTTAAAGTTTACATAATTTATTTTTCTATAAATACCTTCTTCTTTTAAATAATTTAAAGTCTTAAATACACTCTCTTTAGTTTTATAATTTTTAAATTTTATTGATTTTGTATCATTAATACTATAATCTACTTCCACTATCAAATCATTTTTACTTTCATTAGTGCCTTTTAATTCCTCTAATAAGTTCCCTTTTTTATCTATATAACAATAGTTATCTTCATCCTTTAATACCGCAAAAATTTCTTTTTCTTTTAAGCTTATAATTATCTTATTTGGAAGTTTCCTTTTTATTTCTACATCTTCTATATACGGATTTTTCATAAGCTTACTTTTCATGTCTTTAAAATTGTATGCAAATATATTTTCATGTGAACTTACATTTAACGATTTCATTATATTTGACTTGGTGACTCTTTTATTTCCAATCACATCTATCCTATTTACATCAAATAAATCACTCCCTACAATAATACATATCCCAAAAGATAGCATAAGTATAAAAACTAAAACTATCATAACATTATTCGTATTTAGCTTCTTTCTCCTCTTCAAATACAATCAACCCCTTTGGTTAATAAATACACCTTTCGAGTTTATATTCCCTACAAAAAAAATATAATATTTAAAGTCAAATTTTCTCATTTTCTTACAAAACAATCTAATAAAACATTAAAAAAGAGGATTAAATTGATATTTCATCAAAATAAATATAAAATACTATATGTATTTTATAACTTAAAACTTATATACACATAAATAAACCCCTAATTTAGAATAATTTAGAAAATCTAATATATTATAAATTAGGGGTAAATATTTATTTATCGTTTCTTTATTCCTATTACTTTAGCCTGACCTTCTATACTTGGAGCTGCTTCTTTCTTTACTTCCTCAATAGCTTTTTCTTTTTTTGGTTTCTTAGCTGTTGATTTTTGTGTTGAGTTATATACCTTTATTATCTCATCATATATAAGGTCTATAGCCTCAGGTCTACCTATAGTTTTACTTGCATTTGCCATATCAACTAGAAGTTCTCTATCTCCTAAAAGTTTAAATACGGCTGTATTCAGGCTTTCTGGAGTTAAGTTTTTTTCCAAGATTGCAACCCCTGCCCCTTGCTTCTCTATACTCTTAGCATTGTACTCTTGATGATTTTCAGCAGTATATGCTTTAGGTATTATTATAGAAGGTTTGCCAAGAGCTGTTATTTCAGCTAATGAAATTGCTCCTGCACTACCTATAACTAAATCACTTGCTGCAAGTGCATTTGCCATATCTTCTAAATAAGGTACTACTTTTTGGTATGGTTTAAGATTTATATTACTGATACTTTCCATAAATTCTTCATAATAGCTTTTTCCTGTTGCAAATATAAAAGCTATATCTTCATTTACCATATTTTTAATGACAAGTCTCATTGCATCATTTATTTTTCTTGAACCTCCACTACCACCGTAGCAAAGTACCATTTTTTTCTCTTCACTTATTCCTAAATTTTTTCTTGCGATATTTTTT
This sequence comes from Clostridioides sp. ES-S-0010-02, assembly GCA_020641055.1. Lineage (NCBI taxonomy): Bacteria > Bacillati > Bacillota > Clostridia > Peptostreptococcales > Peptostreptococcaceae > Clostridioides > Clostridioides sp. ES-S-0010-02. The sequence goes on along the minus strand of CP067345.1, from coordinate 1,312,667 downwards.
CTTGATAACAAAATTTCTTTTCTAACTGGATTTCCTGTAAAAACTAATTTTTCTTCTGCTGCCTCAGGGAATCTTTTATGTGAATCTTCAAAACTTGTAAGTACCTTTGTAACTGTTTTAGATAAAATCTTATTAGTTACCCCAGGAAAAGAATTTTGCTCATGTATTATAGCTGGTATTTTTCCCATAGACGCATTAAATAAAACAGGTCCACTGACATATCCACCAGTTCCTATGACTACATCTGGCTTAAATTTTTTAACAATTTTTCTTGATTGTTCCAATCCTTTAAAAAGCTTAAAAACTCTTTTTACATTATCGAAGTCTATTTTTCTCTTAAATCCTTGTACTGTTACAGTTTTCAATTCAAATCCATACTTAGGAACTATTTCTGATTCTATTCCTTTTTCCGTCCCAACAAACATTATCTCGGCGTCTGGATGTTCATCTCTTATTTTGTTAGCAATAGCTATAGCTGGATATACGTGTCCTCCAGTTCCACCGCCTGATAATAAAACTTTCATCAAATCATCATCTCCTGTTAATTAATTTTGACATGCTTTGAGATGTTCAACACTATACCTACAGCCCCCATAAAGATGGTGAGTGAGGTACCTCCATAACTTATAAATGGTAGTGCTACACCTGTAGCTGGCATTGATGATGTTGCAACTGCTATATTTAAAGCTGCTTGTATTCCAATTTGTGCCCCTATACCTATGACAACCATACAAGCAAATACATTAGAAGTCTTCAAAGCTATTCTTACACATCTGTAGACTAAGGCTACAAATAGCATTATAACTATTATACAACCAATTAATCCTAACTCTTCTCCTATTATAGCAAATATAAAGTCATTTTGTGGCTCTGGTATATAAAAATACTTTTGCTTACTCTTTCCTAAGCCTAAACCAAACAGTCCTCCTGAACCTAATGCATATAAACCTTGTATTACCTGATACCCCTTACCAAGTGGGTCTTGAAATGGGTCTAAAAAAGATGTAACACGACTAAGTCTATACGGTTCAGCAATTACTAATGCAGCAAATAAAGCAGCCCCACTTCCTATCATAGCAAATACAATTTTCATATCCATTCCAGCAACAAATATCATTACAAATGTAACTAGAATTACAGTACCTGCTGTTGACAAATTTGGTTGAAGTATTATCAACGCAAAAAATATTCCTGGAACTACGAGAAGTGGTACAACACCTTTTGTCAAAGATTTTATTTTATCATAATTTTTCTCAATCAATTTTGCAGTTAATATTATTGTAGCAAACTTTGCAATTTCTGCAGGCTGAAATGTTAAAGCACCTATCCCTAACCATCTTTTTGCTCCGTTTGCTTCTATTCCCAAAGGAGTTAAAACCAACAATAATAATACTACTGCTATAGCTCCAATTGCTGTAGCATTTTTCTTCCAAAAATTATAGTCTATTCTAGATGTAATAATCATAACTATAAATCCTAGTATAGCATATATTACATTTTTCTTTAGAAAATAGTATGCATCATTGTGTTTAAATGAAGATTGTATAAAACTTGCACTAAACACCATAACTATTCCTACAAATACTAAAAGCATAGTAGTATAAAATACTACTCCATCAAATTCAGTCTTCATCCTTATGTCAATTTGTTTTTTCAAATTTTCTTTAGGCATCCAACTAATCTACCTCCATTCTTCCATCTAAGTAAGTTTAGAGGTAAGAGATTATTTTAAATTGTTTACATTATCTTTGAAGTCTTTTCCTCTTACTTCAAAACTTTCATACATATCCCAACTTGCACAAGCTGGTGAAAGAAGCACTATATCTCCATTTTTTGAAATCTCATGAGAAGTCTTAACTGCTTCCTCCATATCTTTTACTATATGTATGTCATTAAATCCTTTATTTTTAGCACAATTTTCTATCTTTGGTGCAGTTTCTCCTAATAAGATTAATGATTTGACATATGATTTTGCAATTTCAAGAAGTTCATCAAAGTTGCTTCCCTTATCCATTCCTCCTGCTATAAGCACTATTGGTCTATTATAAGACTGTACAGCTTTTATAGTAGAATCTGGATTAGTTCCCTTTGAGTCATTTACATATATTACATTATCTAAGTTTCTTACAAACTCTTGTCTGTGTTCAACTCCTTTAAATGTCATCAATACATCTTTTATTACTTCTAAATCTACTTTACAAACATATGCTATTGCTATTGCTGCCATACAATTTTCTAAATTATGGCCTCCAGGCAAACTTACATCATCTTTATTTAGAAACTTAATCTTATCCTCTATATCTATTATTATGTCATTATTTTCTAAATATACTCCTCCATTTACTCTATGAGTTCTTGAAAAGTAAATTACTTTGGCATTACATTTATCAGCTAGGCCTCTCACTATTTCATCATCATAATTTAATATACAAAAATCTTCATCATTTTGATTCATAAATATTTTTGATTTAGCTTCTATGTACTTTTCCATAGTATGATGTCTATTTAAATGATCTTCTGTAATATTTAATATTGCACTTACTTTAGGTCTAAATTCATCCACACTTTCAAGTTGGAAACTACTCAGTTCAGTTACAAGTATAGATTCTTCATTTGAAGTTTCTATAGTATCTATTACAGGATTCCCTATATTACCAACTACATATGTATCTTTTTTGGCACTTGAAAAAATTTCTCCTACTAAGCTAGTTGTAGTTGTCTTACCATTTGTACCTGTAATCCCTATAAAAGTTGGATTATTTGACAATTTAAAAGCTAATTCTACCTCACCAATTATATACTTGCCTGAATTTTTTAGCTTCAAAATAAATGGCAAGTCTAATGGTACTCCTGGAGATACTACAACCATATCTACATCGTCTACAGCCTCTGGATGGCATCCTAATATGTATTCTATGTCATTTATAGATTTTAATTCATCAAGTATGTTTTTTAATTTATTTTCATCTTTAATATCATTTACAATTATACTTGCTCCTAATTTATCTAAATGTTTAATTGTAGATATACCAGTTTTTGCAAGCCCTACTAATAAAACTTTTTTTCCATTTAAGTCCATTTTTTATTCCCCCTAGGCCTAAAATACTGCTATTATACTTATCCAAGCTAAAACAACTGTAATAATCCAAAAAACAAATACAACTCTTGTTTCTGGCCAACCACATTGTTCAAAATGATGGTGTATTGGAGCCATCTTAAAGAATCTCTTTCTAGTTACTTTAAAATATCCAACTTGAATTAAAACTGATAGAGCTTCTGCAAAATAAATGCCTCCAATTATAGGTATTATAAGCACTGAATTAGTTAAAACTGAAAATGCTACAACCGCACCACCTAATGCCATTGAACCTGTATCTCCCATAAACACTCTAGCTGGATATGAATTAAATCCTAAAAAGCCTAGACATGCTCCAACAGTTGCTGCTGCTAAAACTGCAACTTCTGTATTGCCTGCAACTGAACTTGCAAACAACATAAAAAATACAGAAACAACTAAAGTCACTCCTGATGCTAGACCATCTAGACCATCAGTTAAATTTACAGCATTTACTATTGCTACTATTATAAACATCATTATTGGTATATATAGTATTCCAACATTTATTACAAAATCTGTAAATGGTATCATAAGTTGCGAAGCACTTGATGACGATGTATACTGATAAAAAGCAACATAAAAAGATAATGCAACTTGAAGGATTATTTTTTGATATGCTTTTAGTCCAAGTGACCTTTTTAGCTTTATTTTTATAAAGTCATCTAAAAAACCAATAAAACCAAAACCAGCAATACATATAAGACCTACTGCCATGTCATGACTAACTTTTACTCTTGTAAGTCCAGTTATTAGAATTGCAACAATCATTATAATTCCACCCATAGTAGGTGTTCCATTCTTAGCTAGATGTGTTTGAGGTCCATCATCTCTAACTGTCTGACCAAATTTAAATTTCCTAAGCATTGGTATAAATATTGGTCCTATTATAATTACTATCAAAAACGCAATCAATGCGGTGTACGTAAGCTCTGTTATTCCTAACATCATAAAACTCCTCTCCCTTGTCAATCAACTCATTAGTTTAAGCTTATTTATTTAGATATTCAACTATTTTTTCTAATTTCATGCCTCTTGAGCCTTTCACTAAAATAGTGTCTCCTGTTTTTATTAATTCATCTAATCGATTAAATACATCGTCTCTATTTTTAAAGTGATATATATTGGATGAATCGAATCCTAATCGTTTTGCTTCGTCTCCAATAAACACTGAGTTTTCACCTATAGTTATTATGATATCAGTATTATTCATAGATGATTTTCCAACTAATCTATGACCATACTCTGAAATTTCACCCATCTCAAGCATATCTCCAAGTATTGCTACTTTTCTACCTTTATATCTACCAAGTATTTTCAAGGCTGCTTCCATAGAATCTGGACTGGCATTATATGAGTCATTAATTATTGTTAATCTTTCATTTTTTATTATATCTAATCTCATTTTTGTCCCTTTGAAGTTTTTTAAACCTGTTTTTATACAATCCAAAGAAATATTTAAACTCATGCCAACTAATATCGCCGACATAGCATTATATATATTATGCTCTCCTATTGTTGGTATAAATATTTCCTCTTTTTTTCCATTTATGACACACGTAAATGTCAAACTATCTTCTTCCATAGTATAATCTTCACAATAAATGTCATTATCTTTCTTAAATCCAAATGTTTTTAACTTATATACATGCTCTTTTTCTTTTAATGTAGATAAAAATTTATCATCCCCATTTACAATCAAAGTATTTGTATCATCAAAATTTGAAGCAATCTCCAGCTTTGCCTTTAAAATCCCTTCCTGTGAACCTAGGTTTTCTATGTGTGACAATCCTATATTTGATATAACTGCAATTTTAGGATTTACTATGTCCACCAAATACTTTATTTCATTAAATCCAGACATTCCCATTTCTATTACAGCACACTCATGTTCTTTATTTAAATTAAACAAAGTCAAAGGAACCCCAAAATGATTATTTAGGTTCTTTTCATTTTTCAAGATGTTTAATTTTGCAGAAATAGCTGCATATATCATATCTCTAGTAGTTGTTTTTCCTACACTACCTGTAACACCTATAAATGGGATGTCAAATTTTTCTTTATAATATCTGGAAATATTTCCTAGAGCCAAAGTTGTATCTTTTACCTCTATTAAATTTATATCCGAACTTTCTAATTTTATTCCATTACTTTCATTTTTTATAAAAGTTTTGCATCCACTATCATATGCAGACTTTATAAAGGTATGCCCATCTAAATTTTCTCCAACTATGGCTACAAATGCATTTTGTGCATTTGCTTCCCTGCTATCTATAACTATATCACTTACACAGTCATTATAATCTCCATATATTAACTTTCCATTAGTTGCAAGTACTAACTCCTTTATTGTTAAGCACTCCATTCTCAAACTCCTCCTTATAAAACATTAGCTATATTATCTTAGCAACAAAAGGCAATGTATACCGTTACATATACATTGCCTACGATAACTCTTAACTTTATAATTATATACTATATTTCTGTTTTTTTGAAGATGTTTATGGATATATGTTAATTATCTGTTACTTTTTAGTTTTCAAAATATAGTGTTATACTTGAATCTTCATTAACTTTTATTCCAGGTTTTGGAAAAACATCCTTTACTTTTGTATCCTTTGGAATTTCTATATCTGTATCTAAATTTGGTTTTAACTTCGCATCTTCTAATGCTTTCACTGCATCCCCAATTTTTAAATTTCTTACATCTGGTACTTTGACTTGTTTCTTTTCATATTCAGCTTTTTCTTCTTCTTTATATACTGGTTTGACCCCTAAATATTTTAGAGAATCATTCATTATTTCTTTTACTATAGGTCCTGCTGTAGTACTACCAAATGCACTTACTCCTGTTGGCTCATCAACAATAGCAAGAACTACAATTTGTGGGTCATCACAAGGTGCTATTCCCACGAATGAACATATATATTTTCCTTGAGCATATTTACCATCTATAACCTTTTGAGCTGTACCTGTTTTCCCACCTAGTCTATATCCTGGTATATATGCAATTTTCCCTCCACCATCAGTTACAACTGACTCTGCAATCTCTAACATTTTTTTAGATGTTTCTTTAGATATAACATTTCTTACTTTTTTTGGTTTTACTGTCTCAGTTATATTACCTTTGTTATCAGTATAAGATTTTACTACTCTTGGTTGCATTAAATCTCCACCATTTGCTATTGATGATATAGCTGTTATAAGTTGTATTGGAGTTACTGATATTGATTGACCAAATGATATTGTAGCTAACTCAACTGGACCTACATTTTTTTCATTATACAATATTCCTTTAGCTTCTCCTGGTAAATCTATACCTGTCTTATTCATAAGACCAAAAGATTCTATATAATCATACATTTTACCAACACCTAATCTACTTCCTAATTCAACAAACACAGGGTTACAAGAATTTTGTACTGCTTGTTTAAACTCTTGTGTTCCATGAGGTCTATAGTGTCTCCAACATTTAATCTTTCTTCCTCCTACAGTTACACTACCTGTACATGTGAATTTCTCACCATCTTTTATTACTCCTTCTTCAAGAGCACTGGAAGATGTAATAAGTTTAAATGTAGAACCTGGTTCATATGTATCACTTACTGCTGGATTTCTCCACATTTGATAATAACCCTTTATTTTGTCTTTATCGCTATATTTTTCAAGTTCTTCTTGATAATATGGATATATTGGCGTTCTTGAGTCATTAGGGTCATAATCTGGTTTTGATGCTAGAGCAAGTATATCGCCAGTTTTAGGATTCATTGCTATTGCAGTGACTTTCTTTGCATTATTTATTTCATAAGCCTTTTGTACTGCTTTTTCAGTATAATGTTGGATTACTTCATCTATAGACAATACAAGACCATTCCCCTGAACAGGTTCATAATATTTTTCCATACCTTGTGGAATTTCTCTACCTGAAGCATCAGTACTTACTATTAATTTTCCAGCTTTTCCTTTTAATTTTTTATCATATTGCATTTCTATACCAGATATCCCTGTTGCATCTGAAGAAGTATGACCTATTACATATGGTGCAAAATTTCCATAAGGATAATATCTTTGATTGTCTTCTGCTACCCATATTCCACCTAATTTAGCATCTCTTATTTTACTTGCCTTATCATCATCTATCCATCTTTTGACCTTTACAAGAGCCATATTTTTTTTGCTTATTAAAGCATAAATATCTTTATAATCTTCGTCCAAAATTTCAGCCACTTTTTCAGCCGCTTCTTTTTTATCTTCAACTTCTACAGGTTTGCACCAAACTGTATATTTAGTTACACTTACTGCCAATTCTTTCATGTTTCTATCATATATAGTTCCTCTTTTAGGCTCTATAGGTATATCTCTTGTTTGTTGTTCTAATGCTTTTGTACTTAACCAATTACCTTTCATAAGTTGTAGGTATCCAGTCCTAATAACAAGGCAAAAAAACAGTGCACATGCTAAAACAAGAACAAGTACCAATCTTTTTTTGCTTATCCTTTTTACTTTTCTCAAACCTATTCCCCCTAGTTATCCACATTTATATACTTTATTTGTCCATCTTTTGGATAGTCCATATTGAGCAATTCCTTTGCTTTTAACTCAATTTCTTTTATTGATGTTTTTTCAGTTTCTTTTGCCTTTAGTTCCTCTAGTACTATCTCTTTTTTTCTTAAATCTTTTTGTAAATAATGAATATCATATTTCATTTCTGAAATTTTTGAATAACCACATAGATTCAATATTATTACTACGAAAGTTGTAATCAATAAAATACATTTAGCCCCTATTTTTTTATTAATTCTCTTTTTATAATTATTCTTTTTTTTATTTTTATATTCATTTAGATTATGTATTTTATAATTTTTTTTCAAATTATCACCCCGATAATATAGATTTTTAGATTTTCCTCTATACTATATTTGTTATTAATCATATCTCTTCCTTTAAAATTTCATCGCTAAATTAATACACTGTTACACAATCTATTTGTAATTTTTTCTATACACAACAAAAAATCTATAGATTCACTAATTCTTGAATTCAAACCTATAGATTTTACACTAATTTTTATTTATTTTTATCACTATATATTTTCTTTAACATATAAATCAATACACTTAAAGCAAATAATATTAAAAGTCCTGTCATCATGACTTTAGCTCCACCAGTCAACATACCACCAACATAAGAATATACAATGGTTGCTGGTAATTGTCCTACTCCAGTAGCTATAAAGAAAGATATAAAACTCATGGATGTTAGACCTGCTGCATAGCTCACAAGGTCAAAAGATATAAAAGGAAGCAATCTTGCAATTAAAATCGTATGTTTTCCATACTTATCAAAAAAACCATCTATACTTTCTAGTGCAAATTTGCTTGTAAGTTTTACAACTACATCTCTACCTAAAAATCTTCCAATTACAAAACAAATTGCAGCACCTGCCATTGCACTAATCCATGACAGTATAGCACCATTTACCCATCCAAATAAGGCTGCATTTGCAAAAGTAATTAAAAATGCAGGAAGAGGTGCAGCTATTGATTGTAATATCATAAGTGCAAATGATATTATCGGTGCCCAAACTCCAAATGATAATATGTACTCCTTAATTGCATCTAGATTTAACATACTCAGATAAAATATCATCTGATTTACCATTTTTTTAACAGGAGGTATAAAAAAGTAAATACCAAATACCCCCAATATAATACAAATTTTTATTAATAATTTTTTATGCTTATTCTCTATTTTTCTCCACTCCTAATATCTACTTTAGTTATATTATAACAGAAAATATTTTTCTATATTGTCGATTATATCATAGTTGTTTTCTATTCTAATAAAAACTATAATAGGTTTTAACTATAATTAAGAAGTTTATTATTTTATTACATCGCTAGTCCTTACTCTCAAACTATATAAATTATATTTTTTCCGCTACTCTCAATTTAGCACTTCTTGAACGTGGATTTACTTCTATTTCTTCAGCACTAGGTAATATTGGTTTTCTAGTTATTATTTTTACTTCAGATTCTTTATCACATTGACATATTGGTAAATGCTGTGGGCATATACAATCTGATGCGAGATATTTAAATGCATTCTTTACTATTCTATCTTCTAACGAATGAAATGTTATTATACAAATTCTACCATCTTCATTCATTATAGAAGAGGCATCATTTATCATTTTTGTAATTACTCCAAGTTCATTATTTACTTCTATTCGTATAGCTTGAAAAGTCCTTTTAGCTGGATGAGGCCCATCTATTCTAGCTTTTTTAGGAATAGCTTTTTTAATTATATCAACCAATTCACCTGTAGTTTCTATTGGTTTGTTCACTCTTTCCTCAACTATAAATTTAGCTATACGTTTAGCCCAGTTATCTTCACCATAATCTTTAATTATCTTAGCTAGCTCATCTTCTGCATAGGTGTTTACAACATCATATGCTGAAAATTCACACCTAACATCCATCCTCATATCAAGTGGTGCATCTTGCATATAAGAAAATCCTCTCTCAGCTTCATCAAGTTGATGAGATGAAACTCCTAAATCTGCTAATACACCATCTATCTTATAAACTCCGATTTTTTCCAATTCTTCTTTTATATTTTCAAAATTGCTATGAACAAATTTTACTCTGCTTTCATATTCACTTAATCTTTCTCTTGCTGTATTTATAGCATTTTTATCTTGGTCAAACCCTATAAATAATCCTTTATCTGATAATTTTTTTACTATTTCTTTGGAATGTCCTGCACCACCCATAGTACAGTCAACATATACTCCATCTGGTTTTATCTTTAAATTTTCTATACATTCATTTAAAAGAACTGATACATGATGAAATTCCATAACTACCTCCTTCAAACTTACTATTTAAATTATTCTTCAATACTGTTGCTTTTATTTCTCTTTGATAAATAAATATGTGCTATTATACCACCAATAACACCAACTAAACTTATCACTTGAGCCATTCTAAGTGGTCCTAACATTAAACTATCTGTTCTTAGTCCTTCTATAAAAAATCTTCCTATTGAATAAAGGGTTATATAAGTCACTATAACTTGTCCTTCGTATTTTTTATTTTTTCTAAACAATAATAAAACTATAAATATTCCAAAATCCCATATAGACTCATATAGAAAAGTTGGATGAACCTTTACTCCATCAACCATTATTCCCCATGGTAAATTAGTTGTACCTCCATGAGCTTCTCCGTTAATAAAGTTCCCCCATCTTCCTATAGCTTGTGCTAAAGGCATTCCAAGTATGACAGTATCAGCCATTTTTAAGAAATTAATATTTTTAACCTTAGTGTATATATAGCCAGCTAAGATTCCACCTATTAACCCTCCATGTATAGCAAGTCCACCACCTCTGAAATTAAGTATTTGAAATAGATTTTGAGCATAATAACTCCAATTAAATATAACATAATATATTCTTGCACATATTAATCCAACAGGAATTGCTATGATAGCTATATTTAATACATCATCTTCTTTAAGCCCAACTCTTTTCGACTCTTTTATTGCTATTAAAGTTCCCAAAATCATGCCACTAGCCATAAGTATTCCATACCACATTATGTCTATCCCAAACAGTGTAAATGCGACTCTATCCATAACTCCACCTCTTTATCTTAATTAAAATATTTCCAAAGCAATACACCATGTTTACAATTAATTGTAATTATACTAAATTATGATAACATATTAATGTTAATTCTACAAAACATATTGATGTTGATTCTACAAATACTTAAAATATATTATACATGCTGTCTCAACAAAATTATGCATAAATTATTTACAAGCAAAGAAATTGGTGTATATTATACACCAATCTCTCTACAAATTTTTATTAATAATATTTAATTTTTACTAACTTAATTTGTATAAGTATATTCAACAAAATCACTTGCTACCTAAATAAAACAAGTATCAAAATTAACTATTTGGCCTTTAGCTACTTATTTGTAATATTCAAACGTTCTACTTAGGTTCTACAATAGAAATAACACAATACTCTTCTTTAAAGTGTTCTTTTAATCTCTCTTCAACTTCCTCAAAAGCAACAGCCTTAATAATATCTAAATAATCCAATATATTTATATCTTTAAAGATATAAGATATAAAACTATTTCCTATAAAGTTTATAGAATCAAAACATTTAATAAATGAACCAATTTTTTTCTTTTTAGTTCTTTCAAACTCCTCTTTAGATAATCCTTCTTTTTTAGCTCTTTCTATATATTCAAGAATTATCTCTTTTACTTTTTTAGGTTCCTTAGAATCTCCAGCAATTACGCTAAAAGCATAGTCTACTTGAGATGAAAATCCAGCTCCAAAATTTTCATTTATTAGACCTTGCATATACAAATCTTCATAAAGTTTACTGCCCTTTTTAAATAACATACCTATAAGGATATCAGTTACAATTTCTTTACGTAAAAGTTCTTTTCCTTTTACACCTACATTATTATCTTTAAAACCTATGTTAAACATAGGTATAGATATAGGAAACTTTTCTATAACTTCTTTTTCCTTTACAGTTGCTGGTTCTTCAGGATAAAATCTTTCTATATTCTTAGAAAGTTTATCCACATCATAATTGTTTGCTTTTTTAGTTACATCTATTACCTTTTCTACATCCAAATCACCTACAACAAACAAAGCCATATTTCCTGGATTATAGAAAGTATTGTAACACTTATATAGTTCTTCCTTAGTTATCTTATATATACTATCTACTGTACCAGCTATATCAATTCTAGCAGGATAATTTACATACATAGCCTTTAGACAATTAAAATACACATTCCAGTCTGGATCATCATTGTACATTTTTATCTCTTGTGCTATTATCCCTTTTTCCTTTTCAACATTTTCATCTGTAAAATAAGGTGTTTGAACATAATCAATTAAGTGCTCTAAACTTTCATAAAAATTTTCCGTAGCTGAAAATAAGTATGCTGTCATTGTAAAGTTAGTAAATGCATTTGCACTTACACCTAATTTAGAAAATTTTTCAAAAGCATCTCCTCCATCAGGTTGTTCAAACATCTTATGTTCTAAAAAATGTGCAATTCCTTCATTTACTCTAATCTTTTTATCTTCTCCTATTGGAATAAATTCTAAGTCATTTGAACCATAATTAGTAGCTAAAATAGCATATTTTTTTGTAAAGCCTCTCTTTGGCATAAAATATACATCTAAGCCATTTTGTAATTTTTCATAATAAACTTCTTCTCTTAATATATCATTAACTATTTTTTCCATAGACATCTCCTCCATTAATTTCTTAAAAAGTATACAGTATCAAGTTCTATATCTTTTACAGCCTCAACTATATCTTTTTTAGTAACTTTCTCTATGCTAGATATTATGTCTTCTACTTCAGAATTTGTCTTTGCCATAGACTGAGAAAAAGCAAAATCAGACATTCCACCTATATTATCTGTTATAGATTTCATAGAGTTAACTAAAGCAAGCTTACTATTTTCTAACTCTTCATCAGATATATCTCCTGCTTTTAAACTTTCTAATTGTTCTTTTATTAATTTTACAGCTTTATCATAATCTTTAGTTTCTATTCCAGATGATATAAGCATAATACTTTTATACTTCTCTATTGAAGAGAAAATATAATAGCATAAGCTTTCCTTTTCTCTTACATTCACAAATAGTTTAGAGTGTGGACCACCACCTAATACATTACTTCCGACCACAAGGGCATAATATTTATCATTATCTACATAATCTACATTTGCTCTATACCCCATAACTAATTTACCTTGAGTTATTTCCATTTTTTCGTCTATTACTTTTACTTCATCTACATGTTTTATGAAATCTTCTTTTGGTATATCTATAATATCTTCTCTTTCGAATTTTAAATTCTTACTTATTATGTCTACAACCTTATCTTCATCAAAATTACCTTCTACAACTATGTCTATTGGAGATGTTTTAAGTATATTTCTATAATGCTCATATAGCTCTTTTGAAGTTATGTTATCTATTTCATCTTCGTAACCAAACTCACTTATACTGTATCTTTCATTTCCACACATAGCTTCTATACATTTATCTTGTGCATATTCTTTTTTATCATTTATTATTGATTGTATCTTATCTCTTAAATTTTCTTTTTCAATATTTAAATATTCTTCTTTAAATCCACCATCTACAACAAGTGTATTATTTATTACTTCATTAAAAAATTCTACTACTTCTTCAAATATATTTTCATCTAAATACTTTTCACTTATATTAATTATTTTAAAACTTAGTACTTGACGCTCTCCACGTTTTACAGCATCAGCTCCCATAGACGAACCATATAAATCATCTAGTTTATTGGATATTGCTCTGGCACTAGGATATTTTTCACTTCCACTTGCTATTATTGATGGTATCAAAGCATTTTTTGTAGTTTCTTTTTTATCCAACAATCTCTGAACATACAAACTTATAAGATTTGATTTAAACTTTTCTGTTTTTATCAAAGTCAAATTAATATTATTACCTAAATTTATTATTTTCTTAGTATTAACCATATGTACCTCCTATTTTTTATTTAAACATCAATTTTAAAATTGAAATTTATTCATTTTTTGATTGTATATACTTATATATAAAAACCTTCTATTTAATTATATCCTTTTTATTATTTTCTAAAAGTAATATTTTTATTTAAATTTAAATATAAAGTTATTTAGAGCAGTCTGCTTTAAAGTCTAGTTTACAAGCTTCATATATATGATGTATAATCAATATGTATGTCTATAATTAAAACAATTTTACAATCCCATAGATTGATTGTTTAAAGTTATATAAAGAATATAAAAAGAATAAGAGAGAGGACGATTAATATGAAATTAGGTATAGTTGGTTTACCAAATGTAGGTAAAAGCACACTATTTAACGCAATAACTCAAGCAGGCGCAGAATCTGCAAATTACCCTTTTTGTACAATAGACCCAAACGTTGGAGTTGTATCTGTTCCAGATGAAAGATTAGATAAACTAAAAGAATTGTACAACTCTGAAAAAATAGTTCCTACTGCTATAGAATTTTGTGACATAGCTGGTTTAGTTAGAGGTGCTTCTAAAGGAGAAGGCTTAGGAAATAAATTTTTATCACATATAAGAGAAGTTGATGCAATCGTACATGTTGTCAGATGTTTTGAAGATGAAAATGTTATACATGTAGATGGTTCTGTTGAACCACTTCGCGATATAGAAACTATAAATTTAGAATTAATTTTCTCTGATATAGAGATTCTTGAAAGAAGAATTCATAAAACTCAAAAAGCCGCTAAAGCTGATAAAACTTTAGTTTCTGAGCTTGATTTGTTAAATTCAATCATGGCTACTTTAGAAAATAGTAAGTGTGTAAGAACTATGCAATTTACAGAAGATGAACAAAGCTTTGTAAATTCATTAGATTTACTTACATCTAAACCTGTAATATACGCTGCAAATGTATCAGAAGATGATTTGGCAGATGATGGAGAAAGTAATAAGTATGTTCAACAAGTTAAAGTATTTGCAGAAACAGAAGATGCTGAAGTTGTTGTTGTATGTGCACAAATAGAAGCAGAAATTTCTGAACTTGATTCTGCTGAAGAAAAGAAAGAATTTTTAGAAACATTAGGGCTTGAACAATCAGGGCTTGATAAACTTATAAAATCATCTTATGCCTTACTTGGTCTAATTTCATTCTTAACAGCTGGTCCAAAAGAAGTCAGAGCATGGACTATAAAGATTGGAAGTAAAGCACCTCAAGCAGGAGGAAAGATACATTCTGACATAGAAAGAGGATTTATCAGGGCTGAAACAATTGCTTTTAATGATTTAGTTGAACATGGTACTATGGCAGCTGCAAAAGAAAAAGGATTAGTTAAATTAGAAGGTAAAGAATACATAGTTAAAGATGGAGACGTAATATTATTTAGATTTAATGTTTAAAATGCTTATTTATCTACAATCTTAACTATTGTATTACAATAAGAAAATTAGAATAATAGAAACTTCTATTATATTATAATAGCTATTTAGATTTTATAAAAAAGAGAGTTTTTCTAAATGATTTTTAAAAATCATAATAGAAGCTCTCTTTTTTATAGTATTCCCACAGAAATTATGATTGTCAACAATGACAGTACTTTACTGTAATCCCAAATACGCTTTCCACCAAAACAAGCTTTCTTTCATCATTTACCATTTCCCTAATTGTTATATTACTCAAAAATTTTCCTCCCTTAAGTACTTGCATAATTGCTGATATTCTTATATTCACAAACTGTTACACTCAAATTAAAAACTTCTAGCCACGGAAAAATTATATCTCTTTTAGAAAATATTATATGCTCCATATAATGTAAAGTAATACTCTAAACCTAATTCATATTTTTATACCAAAGTATTTTTACATAAATAAAGTGAACTTTGACTATACAAAGTTCACTCTTCTTACAAATCTTTATTTCATTTTGTACTAAGTTTTTTAATTTGTACTCATACCTTCAATATCATTCCTATTTAATATCAACTTTTCGTATTCTTCTATTGGCATTGGTTTTGCAAATAAAAAGCCTTGAGCCATATCACATCCTATAAATCTTAAAAACTCTGCTTGTTCTAAGGTTTCAACTCCCTCTGAAACAACTTTTATATCAAGTTGCTTTGCCATCTGAACAATGCTTGAAACCACAATTTGACTCTTTTTTGTATCTTCTACTGTTATAAAAAATTGTCTATCTAATTTCAATACATCAATTGGCATATCTTTAAGCATATTTAAAGAAGAATACCCTGAGCCAAAATCATCCATAGATATTTTAAATCCTACAGATTTTAAATTCTGCATTATTTTAAATAACATTTTTGTATTATCAAATATTGCACTCTCTGTTAGTTCAATTTCAATTAAATTTGGTTCAATATCATATTCTTTTGCAATGTTTTCAAACTTTTCTATAAAGTCTGGATTTTCAAGATGTACTCTTGATAAATTTACTGATATAGGAAATCTAGGTAAGCCTTCATTTTCCCAACGTTTAAAGTTTTTACAAACTTGAATAAATACAAACATATCCAATTCTGTTATAAAACCATTCTTTTCAAAAATAGGAATAAACACACCTGGACTTATTAATCCCTTTTTTGGATGTTGCCAACGTACAAGAGCTTCAGAACCTACTATTTTACCTGTAGATAATTCAATTTTAGGTTGCAAATACACCTTAAATTGTTCATTTTTTAAAGCATCGTGCATCTCTTGCTCAATATCACGTTCTTCTATAAGAGTTTCCTTTAAATTCTCAGCATAAATTTCATACACTTTTAAGTATTTTCTTTTTACTGTAGTCTTTGCAATCATAGCCTTATCAAGACAAGTAGATATATTTGTTTCTCCCTCTTCAATAAAATACACTCCTATAGATGGTATCAGATTAAGTTCTACATCTAAGCTAGTTTTTATCATAGATAATTTTTTACGCATAATTTCACATATCTCTATAACTGATTCTTTATCCTTCTTTTTTTCAAATATTATAGCAAAATTATCATTTGAAATTCTTGAAAATACAGACTCTTCTTTAAACATATTTTCAATCATCTCTGCAATTTTTCTTAATACTCGATCTCCCTCTTCATATCCAAATCTATCATTTACTAACTTAAATTTATCTATATCAAAATAAATTAAAACTAGATTTTTTTTCTCATGAGTGGATAAAAATTTACCACCTTCCAGATTAAATTTATTTGAATTTCCAATTCCTGTAATACTGTCTTTAAACGCAAATTCTTCTAACCTTTCCTTACTCTTTTTTTGCATAATCAAGATATAAATTATTAATGATGTAAATATCACAATTAAAACTATACATGCTGATAGTGTAAGTTTTATAATAGCATATGATTTTTCAGATACAGCAGTTCTAGGAACTTCAGAAAAAAGATACCAATCATTAATTCCTATTGGAGCATAACTTAAATAATATCCTTTTCCAGACATATTATAACTTAATGAACCTGATTTAGAATTTTTTATATTTAACTTCATATCATTAAGAGTAGATTTTGATAAGGCATTACTTTTATTTATATATGAAAATAAATTTTCCATATTAGAGTTTGCGTTTTTGCTACTTGGATTTAAAACAATATCACCATTACTATTAGCTATATAAGAATATCCTTTTCCATTAAAAGTTGGTACAGAGAGTATCTTTTCATATAACTTTGTACTATGTGTAGCAAATATAACACCAATAATCTTGTTCCCCTTATAAATTGGTACAGAGTACACATTAATGTCTTTATGATCTTTTATTACATCTTTTAACTTACCTGTTATGACTACTTCTCCTTGCATTGACTTGGAAAAATAATCTCTCTTAGAAAAATCTTCTACATAACCATCTGTAGTATATGCCATACCATCTGGTAGAATAACACCCATTCTTTTAAATGAACTATTTACAGATTCTCTTTTAAGTATTGAAATAATATTGTCCAATTCAAAAGATTTTTCTCCTTCAATACATATTGAAATTGATTGTAACAATTTTATATCGCCATTAATTTGTTTTTTTAACACATTGACACTTTGATTTGCTATTTCTGAAAGATATTGATTCGTTTCCTCACCTAGTGTCTTATTCAACTTTGAACCATAAATCAAACAGGAAATTGTAACTACTAAGATACTTATGATAGCAATTATGGACAAACCCTGCCTATTATTTTTTGCATCACCCAACATCACGCTTCCTGCCTTTCTGGAATCTATATGTATACAATTATTATTTTATATCAATTATTCTAACAATTTTGCGACAATACTTATTTTTCCATATTTACTGTAATTATACAAAATTATCAACTTTATTACAATAAAAAATTAATTAATATAGATAATACAATTTTAATAAATTATATTATCTATATTAAAGGTTACTAACATAATTTGTATTAATGTACACTACATAAAAAGAATATAATATCAAAATAATTTTGATATTATATTCTTAAAATATATATTTTATTAAATTTTCACCTTACATTTTACTTAAACATTCATTGGCAATCTCTTTATCATCAAAATGATGCTTAACCTTACCTATTATTTGGTAATTTTCATGCCCTTTACCTGTTATAATTACAACATCATCTTTCTTTGCCATACTTATAGCTTCTTCTATAGCTTGCTTTCTATCAGCAACAACATGATAATTTTTCTTTTCCTTATCTATTCCTTCAAGTATATCCTTTATTATTGCTTCTGGTTCTTCAGTTCTTGGATTATCAGAAGTTACAATACATATATCAGAATATTTTTGTCCAATAGCACCCATTAAAGGTCTCTTTTCAGTATCTCTATCTCCACCACATCCAAATACAGAAATTATTTTTCCTTCTGCAAATTGTTGTGTTGTCTTTAATACATTCTCAAGTGCGTCAGGAGTATGAGCATAATCAACAATTACACTTATACCTTTATCGTTTGGTACAGTTTCAAATCTTCCTGATACTCCATTAGAAAGTCTAAGACCTTCTTTATATACTGGTTTAGGTATGCCAAGTACATAACAAGCAGCTATAACAGCTAAAGTATTATATACTGTAAACATTCCTGGAACTGGTATAAATATAACTTCTTCATAAGAAGGAGTTATTAATCTATAAGATACACCATCTGAATCTGATTTTATATCTCTAGCCATAAAATCAGCATTAGTTTCAACTCCATATGTGTAACAAGGAACATCTATATCTTTTATATTTTCGTATATCTTTTTACCACCCTCATCATCCATATTTATTATGTTTGCCATAGTAGTCTTAAAAAACAATTTTTCTTTAGCTTTTCTATAGTCTTCTAAATCTTTGTGAAAATCTAAATGGTCTGGTGTTAAGTTTGTGAATATTCCTAGTTTAAAGTCTGTTTCATCAACTCTATTTAATGCTAATGAGTGTGATGAAACTTCCATAGCACAGTAATCACATCCATTGTTTAACATATTATTAAAATGATATTGTAAATCTATACTTTCTGGAGTTGTTGAATTAGAAATAATGTCTTTTTCACCATCAAATATTTTTATAGTACCAATAAGACCAACTTTATTTTTATTCAAAGTTAATATTTCATTTAGTATAGTAGTTATACTAGTTTTTCCGTTAGTACCTGTAACTCCTATAACATTAAATTTTTGTGATGGATGATTATAAAAATTGTCAGCTATCTTTGCCATATCTTCTCTTGTATTTTTTACTTTTATAAACGTATACCCTTTTATGTCTACATCTTCTTCAACAATAAAAGCTTTTGCTCCTTTGTTTATAGCATCTTTTATATATTTATGACCATCTGACACAAATCCTTTTATACATACAAATAATGTACCTTCTGTAACCTTTCTTGAATCATATTGTACACTATTAATATCTATATTTAATTCACCTTTGACACTGATTATATCCAACCCCTGTATAATATCATTTAATTTCATAAATGCTTTCCTCCCTTTAAACTCTTTTTGCTAAAATTACACTTCATGTAATATTATATTAAGAATTTTTTACTATGTGAATGGTTAAAAATGCTTGAAATATTGTAAAAAATGCTCTATAATTCTCTATAATATAATCTAAGAGAGGTCTTTTATGAAAATTACAGACAATAAAATTGGATACTTAAATGATAATTTTAAAATATTTAGTATCCGAGATAAAAAAGACATAGAATTTGAATACCATAATCACGATTTTAATAAGATAATTATATTTATAGATGGAAATGTAACTTATTTTGTTGAAGGAATTCCATATAAACTAAAACCTTGGGACATACTTTTTATTAGTAGTAATGAAATTCACAAACCAGTTATAGATTCAAATGTATTTTATGAAAGAACTGCAATATGGATTAGCCCAGAATTTATGAAAAAAAACAGTGATAATACTAGTGATTTAGAAAAATGTTTTAAGACAGCCACAGAAAATAAATGTAATCTATTGCGTTTAAAGATACATGACATTGAATCACTCAAACTTTTTATTGAGCAAATAAATATTTCTGAATCTAGTAATGAATTTGGAAATGAAATACTGAGAAATACCTTGTTCATACAGCTTATGATATTTTTAAATAGAATTTTCTTAAAAAACGAGAACATAGAATCTGTAGAAGATGTATTTTACGATGAAACTATAAAAAAAATATTAAACTATATAAACTTAAATATAGAGAATAAACTTTCTATAGACTGCATTGCATCTGAATTTTTTATAAGCAAATATTATCTCATGAGAAGATTTAAATCTCATACTGGAACATCCATACACAATTATATAATTCAAAAAAGACTGATTTTAGCTAAATCATTAATAACCAATGGACATCTTATGAGTGAAGTTTGTAGTAAATGTGGATTTAATGATTATTCTAGCTTTGTAAGGGCATTTAAAAAGTATTATGGTGTATCTCCTAAAAACTATCTAAACAATAAAAGCCCTTTAGATAGTAATTTGTTAGATGAATAAATAATTATTATAGATTTTATTTCAAGAAAAATTAGAGGTATTAGTAAAATAGATATACTAGTACCTCTAATTGTTTGAAATATAAATCATATATTTTTATTAATTAAACTAAAATATATAAATTAAAATTATGCTTATATAATTACTAAAACTCATACAAGTTTTAAGTATATATACTGATGTGTCTATCCTATTTTTTCAATACTCTCTTTTAATATACTTACACGATTACTTTCTTTTGCTGTGACTTTTCCCTTTTTAATGTTTAGTTTTTGATTTTGTTCTAAATTAGTAAATACTACTGGGCTTATTGTTGATAAACCATTTTTTTCAATATATTCTAAGTCCATATTAACCAGTTTATCACCCGATTTAACTTCATCTCCTACATTTACAAATACATCAAACCCATTTCCTTCTAAGTTTACAGTCTCTATACCTAAATGTATAAGTATTTCTACTCCAGTTTTTTTAGATTTGATTATTATTGCATGTTTAGTTGGAAATACAACTCCAATAGTTCCATCTACTGGTGAATAAATTAATCCATCATCAGATTTAATTGCAAAACCATCGCCCATTAATTTACTTGAAAATACAGAGTCTGGAACTTCTTCTATACCTAAGATTTCTCCATTTGTCAATGAATAAATTTCTTCTTCCACCAAAGTATTACCTATATTAGTGTTTTCTGTGTTATTATTTTTTTCCATTTTCTTTTTATCTATATTTTTAATATCAGTATTTTCAATCTTTACTTTTCCCTCTATTATATCTTTTATATTAGATTTTATTGCATCTGATTTTGGACCAAATATAGCTTGGACATTGTTTCCAATAACCATTACACCTGCTGCTCCAAGTGATTTCAACTTTTCTTTATCCACTTTATCTATATCATTTACAACTAATCTAAGTCTTGTTATACAAGCATCTAAACTTTTTAAATTCTCTTTATTTCCTAAAGCTATTAGTATTTCTGATGCTAACTCATCTTTTGAAATCTCACTAATCTCCACATTAGACTCTGATTCATCTTCTCTTCCTGGCGTCTTTAGGTTAAACTTTCTTATCATAAATCTAAACACACTATAATATAATACTGCAAATCCAATACCTACTAAAATAGCTAGATACCATGGAGTTCTATTAGGAAGTACACCAAATAGTAAGAAATCTATTAATCCGCCTGAAAATGTGAATCCGATTTTAACTCCTAATAGTTGCATTACTGCATATGATAAACCTGAAAATAAACAATGTACTACAAATAATGCTGGTGCAACAAATAAAAATGCAAACTCTATTGGTTCAGTTATTCCTGTTAAAAAAGATGTAAGTGCTGCTGATGCCATTATTCCTGCTACAAATTTTCTCTTTTCTGGCTTTGCTTCATGTACCATAGCAAGTGCTGCTGCTGGAAGACCAAACATCATAAACGGAAACGCACCTGTCATAAAAGTACCTGCTGTGAAATTTACTCCATCTTTAAGTTGAGCAAAGAATATCTTTTGGTCACCCATTACAAGTTCACCTGCTTTGTTTACATATTCTCCAAATTGATACCAGAATGGATTATGGAAAACATGATGTAAACCAAATGGTATTAATAACCTTTCTAAAGACCCTTCCATAAATGCTGCTAATGTTTGATTTGCTTCTATAACATTTTTTGAAAAACTAAGTAATCCTTCTTGTATTGGTGGCCAAATAAATGATAATATAATTCCTATTACTATTGCTGTTAATGATGTAACAATAGGCACAAATCTTTTACCTGCAAAAAAACCTAAATATTGAGGTAGTTCAATTTTATAAAATTTTTTATAAAGATAAGCAGCCACTATGCCTATTATAATACCACCAAATACACCTGTTTGAATTGTTGGTATTCCAACAATACTTGCATACATAGAGTTATCTATCATATCTTCCGTGACACCTGCCATAACACCCATAGACGTATTAAGGATTAAAAAACCTACTATAGCTGCCAATGCTGCTACACCTTCGCCTTCGGTTAGACCCACGGCTACACCAACTGCAAATATAAGTGGCAAGTTATTGAATATGATTTGCCCTGAACTTTCCATTATACTTATTATGAGTTGGAATGTAGGATTTGCTAGTGCTGGAAAATGAGCAAGTAACGCATCTCCTGCTAAAGCATTACTTACACCAAGCAATATACCTGCTGCTGGAAGTAATGCAACTGGTAACATTAAAGATTTTCCTACTTTTTGTAAAACACCAAATATTTTTTTCATTTACTTCTCTCTCCTTATTATTTTATATTTTTTAAATAAAAAAGACTTAAGTTTATAAAAAATTACACTAGTAACTTTAATCCTAAAAATAAACCTCATGTTAATATAAATAAACCTATATCAACCTAATTTTAGAATTAAAAATAAACTGTTATAATTTTCTTATAAACCTAAGTCTTGCCTGCATTATCAGTAACAATCTTAATGTTTTAAAATTATTATATTGCTATTAAATTTTACATAATATCTTAAACACCGATATTGAATTTATATTTATTTAGTATGTTTATCATGAATTCAACACAGATATGACTCTTTTAATATGTAGTGTTAAATATAATAATTCATCTTGACTTACATAGTACTCATAGTTTTTCTCTACATGTGTCTTTATTTTATATGCACAATTATAGTCTTTTTCATACTTTATCTTGATTATATCTACAATATCATTATTAGTATCATTGAGTTCCTCTCTTTTTACTAATCTATTTGCAAAAAATTTTAAGTGTGTAAGAAGTCTATCATAATTTATATCATCTTCTTTAAACTCAACTCTATAATAATATCTTATAATATTTAGTATGTCTTTTACAATTTTAGTAATTAACAGGGATTCCTTTGAACTGCCTTTATAATTTGAATTTACTATGTGCATAGCTATAAATCCTGCCTCATCTAAAGGAAACTCTACATTAAATTCTTTATTTATATAATCTACAGCCCATTTTCCAATCTCGTATTCTTTTTTGTGAATTCTTTTTATTTCATGTAGTAAATCATTTTTTATATTTATATTTTCATGATATCTTTTAATTGCAAATGCAATATGGTCAGTAAGTGCTACATATATGTACTCATAAAGTTCAGTATTTAAAATGCCTTCTGCATGAGCAATTACCTCTGTACTCACTTCAAAAAACTTCTCATCAACCTGGCTTGCTAATTTTCCAATTTTATCTATAAAACTTTCATCTTGTGTTACAAAGGTTCTTTCGATTTTACTTTTATCTACTTCTTGACCTTTCTTTTTTTGAAATCCTATTCCACATCCTGTTAGTATTAATTCTTTTTTTTGGTTTTCATCTAAAACTAACACAACATTATTATTGTAAATTTGTTGAATAATCATAATCAATATCTCTCCCAAAATACAATTTCCCTTATTCATAAAAAAACACCTAAATTAAGATACAGTTCACCTGTATATCCTAACTTAGGTATTGCCTGCTTCCCAGTAACAATCCAATTTGTTAACGCTCATAAATATTGTATTCAATTTATAGCTTTATTCTATTATAAATGGATATCTATGTCAAGCAATTATTGAAAACTGTTTCCTATTTTTTAGTACCAATAAAATTTAAATCCTATACAGTTTATTTTTTTCATTCTATCATCATCATTTCATCATAGAGAATATTTTCCAATAGTTCTTTAGCTACGTCTCTTGATATTTGTTTGGTTTCAACTAGTTGTTGAATACTATCTCTTTCACTTTGTATTGCCATTAATCTATAGTATACTACTTTTGCTTCAAATTTCTCATCATTATGAATTTTTCTAGTTAGCCAATTTAGATAACGATTATAAAATCTAATTACTATTAATGATTCATGCCTATTATCTTCATTAATATTTTTATTTATAAATGATATAGCTGTCTTTGTAGAAAGTGCATATGCATGGTGAAACTCTTTAATTAGTTCCTTATTTTCAGATATTATTTTTGTAATCTTTTCTTTTACTTCTGTTTTTACCTTTCTATCTATAATCCACATACTTATTTTTAATTTTACAATCTTAAATATTGATTTTTGGACAGATTTTCTCGATTTTGTAATATAAAATCTATATAACTCAAATGCTCTACCAGAAATTTTTCCATCATTCAATAATTTATGAACAGCTATTAAGCCTTGATTATCTGCCTCTGCAATCATCATATTTATAATTTTGTTATCTGGAATATTTAATATACCCTTTTCTAAATCTACTAGCTGCTCATTTAAATCATGTATTACTGGCTGTACCTCTTGCGCTTTTTCATTGCTAAGTTTTAAAATAGCTTCTTTTAAAATTAATTTATATGCCTCTCTATCAGACAATAAGTCTTCTGACTTTTGTACATTCTTTTTTAATAGTACTGGCAATAAAACTGTTGCGAGTAATAAACTTATAAGTATGACTTCTGATGATATAAACAAAACAATATCTCTCATTGGAAACATATCTTTATTGTCTAGGTAAAATGGTATAGATAGAGCAGTTGCAAGTGTAAATGTACCATGAACACCACAAGTAGCAACTATTAATGAATATTTCCATCTAGAAGTATCATCTTTTTCAAATTCTTCATTCTTAAATCCTAAAAAACCTGTAAAGAAATTATTTAAAGGATTTTTCTTGATTTTTATAAAAGAACTGTGCCATAAATACACCCATATAAATCTTATAATAAATAATATAACTACAATTAAAATAGCAATAAAAGTTAAATTTAATGCTATATCTTCGTTGTTAGTGATAATTCCTTGATATATACCTGGCAACAAAAAACCAAGTAA
Source organism: Clostridioides sp. ES-S-0010-02 (assembly GCA_020641055.1). Lineage (NCBI taxonomy): Bacteria > Bacillati > Bacillota > Clostridia > Peptostreptococcales > Peptostreptococcaceae > Clostridioides > Clostridioides sp. ES-S-0010-02. Next base: position 1,287,142 of record CP067345.1, on the reverse strand, counting down.
TGTAAAGACAAACCCATTCAGTACATACTCCAAAACATACCATGTATTATCTGATATTATTCTCAATTTAGTTGTTGTATTTTGTAAATGTTCTTTTTCGATTCCATGGGCTATACCTGCCATTACAACTGCTAAAATTCCGGATACTCCTAGCTCTTCTGACACAAAATACACAAAAAGTGGAGTCATTATCTGTATTACTATTACCATTGGTATTTCTTCTAAATTCCACTTGTGCAAATTAAGTCTTATTTTTATGATTATATATCCTAAAATACTTCCTACTATTATTCCTCCAAATGCAGTAATCAAAAATTGAATACTTGCTTCTTTTATTGAAAAAAAGCCTGTAACGGTAGCAAGTACTGCAACTTTAAATGCCACTACCCCTGCAGCATCATTTAATAGCGATTCTCCTTCAAGTATATTCATCATATTTTTAGGAAAATCTAAACCTTGTGTAATTGATTTTACTGCTACTAAATCAGTTGGAGATATTACTGCTGCCAAAGCGAATGAAACTGATAGTGGCATTTCAGGAATAAGAAAATGTATAAAAATCCCACCTGCAAATACTGTTGTTAAAACCAGTCCAAATGCAAGAAGTAAAATTGGTCTTCTAAGTTCTAATAATTCTCTTCTTGATACATTTTGACCTTCACTAAATAATAGTGGAGCTATGACACATATTACGAATATATCTGGACTAAACGAAAAGGAAAATTTAAATGGTAAAATAGACAATAAAACACCTAATACAATTTGATAAATTGCAAGAGGAATATTGCTCCATTTTTTACTAAGTATAGTTGAAATTATTGTACAGACCAACAAACCTAATAAAGTTACTAAAATTGACATATCTACATCTCTTTTCAATATATAATTTATAGATTAGACTTATATATTAACTATCTTAATATTGATAGTATTACACTTTACATGTAATTATAAAATATTTACTTTAATCTATTATTCTTATTATATACGCCAAATTTAGTTTTGAAAACCTCTATACTAAGTGACATGCAACCATATGATTTTTTGAGATTTCCTTTAAAGCTGGCACTTCTATTTTACATATTTCCTTACAATAAGGACATCTTGTATGGAACTTACATCCAGATGGTGGGTTTGTTGGAGATGGAATATCTCTCTATGATACTACTACTAAACTTCAAGAACCTAGGTTAAAACATATTTTTGGTACAGATGAACTAGGAAGAGATTACTTTGCTAGAACACTTTATGGTGGACGAATTTCACTTAGTGTTGGTATCTTATCAATGCTTATTTCTATAGTATTTGGTACTGCTGTAGGTGTTATTAGTGGCTATATTGGTGGGAAACTAGACCAGTTCTTGATGAGATTAGTAGACATGCTTATGAGTATTCCAAGTTTTTTAGTTTTAATTGTATTAAATACTTATCTAGCTCCTAAGGCTTCTATAAAGAAACTATCACAGTTGCTGGTTCATTAAATATTGCAAATGCTATCTTAACTGAATCTGCACTTAGTTTTTTAGGACTTGGTATACAGTTACCTCTTGCATCATGGGGTAACATGCTTCAAGATGCTCAAAGACATATTTTTGATAAGTTATATTTAGCTGTATTTCCTGGCTTACTTATCTTCTTAACAGTTATGAGTTTAACTATAATAAGTAAAAAGTTCTCTAATAACACTTGATAATATCAATACTTTAAAATAAAAATACAAAATATTTTACAGTGAGTGTATAAATACACTCACTGCTTTTTATATATTTCAAAATAAAAATTTTATATGTTATAGAATTTAATGAAGTTATATATTAAGTAACTTTAATAACCTTCTAAATTATTTATATATTATATAAAATTTATTTTCCCTTAATTAATATGTAGTTGAAAAACTAATAGTTTATTGTAATTGAACTTAATTATTTTATCTATGATTTGTTATTAAAATAACAAATCATAGATTCTTTTTACTAAAGAAATCTATAATAAATTTAAATACATGTTCATCTACATGACTATAACGCTCTTTTTTAGGTCTACATAACACAACCTTCCATGTGATAGGGTCATTAAATGGTTTTTCTATAATTTGACTATTTTCAAAAAAATCGTGTACTGGTGATGGTAAAATAGTTATAAAGTCAGAGTTTGTAGTTGACAACAACAAGAAATCCCAAGAACCAGACATAATATACCTCTTAAGTTTAACTTTTTCATCAGTAAATTTTTGCATTAATTTATGATGTATCATAAATGTAGGATTAAATATTGCAAGCAGTTCTTCATTTAAATCATTCCAATCTATTTTATTTTTCTTTGCGAGATGATGATTTATATTTAAAAATGCTGTAAGTTCGTCTTCTTGAAGTACATGTTCTGTTACTACACTCCTATCAATTTTATGTGGATGTAAAAGAACTGCATAATCTAATTCCTGCAAAATAAGCATTCTACTTAAATCATATGCCCCCTTCTCTACTATATCAAATTCTATGTCTGGATTGTTTGCAACTAATTGTGCAACTACATCAGAAAAAGCTATTCCAAGTATAAGTGGTGGTATTCCTATTCTAACTTTCCCTTTAAACTGAACAGAATCTTCTCGCAAATCCTCCATCATATTTTTATATTCATTTATAATATTTTCTGCATTTACATAAAATCTTTCTCCTGCTGGAGTTAAGCCATTTAACCTGCCTTTATATCTCTCAAATAAATATACATTTTCATTTTCTTCAAAGGTTTTTATAATTTGACTTAAGGCTGGTTGAGATATGTGAAGAGTTTTTGATGCAATTGATAAATTAAAACCAGATTTCACTATTTCAACAAAATATTTTAACTGTTTTATATCCATTTCAAACCACCTTTCTTACAAGTATAGTTGATATTAATATTTTTTCTTATAAGAACATTTTATAAGAAAAGCGAAATAATTTCATTAATATTTTAACAAAATATTCCTATATATATATTCTAAATTTTTATCCTATAAATTTTCCTTATATGTTGTATAAAAAATTAGACTTAGACAAAACACATTTTTAGCCGTAATCTATAGTTAGAAAGAGGAAAACCTAAGGCATTAGGAATAAAAATAATTAAACTACTTAAAAACAAGCTTGTATTATAAGTAATTTATTATAGTGTTCTTCAAAGTTTTTTATTCAGAAAATTTCAAATAATCATTCAAGGAGGAACTATTAAACATGAAAGATGTAGTAATTGTATCAGCAGTAAGAACACCTATAGGAAACTTTGGTGGCGTATTTAAAAATACTTCTGCTGTTCAACTTGGAGTTGTAGCTGTTAAGGAAGCTATATCACGTATAAAACTTGATTTATCTGAGATAGATGAAGTGATAATTGGAAATGTTCTACAAGCAGGTCTTGGACAAAATGTTGCTAGGCAAATTGCCATAAACTCAGGTATACCGAGTTCTGTACCAAGTTACACAGTAAATAAATTATGTGGTTCAGGACTTAAAAGTATTCAACTAGCAGCTCAATCAATTATAGCTGGTGAAAATGATGTAGTAATTGCAGGTGGTACTGAAAATATGAGTCAATCACCTTACATTATTCCTACTGCTCGTTTTGGTAGTAAAATGGGCAATGTTACTATGGTAGATAGTATGCTAACAGATGGTCTTATAGATGCTTTCAATCAATATCATATGGGAATTACTGCCGAAAATGTTGCTGATAAATTTAGAATTACAAGGGAAATGCAAGATAAAATAGCACTAGAAAGCCAAAATAAAGCTGAAGAAGCTATAAAAAACAATCGTTTTAAAGACGAAATTGTTCCAGTAGAAGCTGCAATAAATCATAGAGAAATTAAAACTATTGATACAGACGAATATCCAAAATTAGGCATGACATCTGAAATACTATCCAAGCTTAAACCTGCCTTTAAAAAAGATGGTACTGTAACAGCTGGAAATGCATCAGGAATCAATGATGGTGCAGCAATGATGATACTAATGAGTCAACAAAAAGCAGATGAACTTGGGCTTAAGCCGCTTGCTACAATAAAATCATATGCATCATCTGGTGTAGAACCTGAAATAATGGGAACTGGTCCTATTCCTGCAACTAAAAAAGCACTAGAAAAAGTAGGTCTTAATATTAACGATATAGACTTGATAGAGGCGAATGAAGCATTTGCGGCACAAGCACTTGCAGTTAAAAATGAACTTCAAATAGATTCGTCTAAACTAAATGTAAATGGTGGTGCAATAGCACTAGGACATCCAATAGGAGCAAGTGGAGCTAGAGTACTTGTAACCCTTATTTATGAAATGCAAAAACGTAAAGTAGAAACTGGCCTTGCAACACTTTGTATTGGTGGTGGTCAAGGAATAGCAATGATAGTTTCACGATAGGAGGAAATATGAATAAAATAGTTAGCATTGATGAGGCTCTATCTCACATCAAAGATGGAGATACAGTAATGGTTGGTGGATTCATGGCCAATGGTTCCCCAGAAAATTTAATTGATTATTTATGTGATAAAGGTATAAAAGATTTAACATTAGTTTGTAATGATACTGGTTTTATTGACAAGGGTGTTGGAAAGATGGTTGTTAATAAGCAGTTCAAAAAGATAATTGCCTCTCACATAGGATTAAACAAAGAAACAGGAAGACAGATGAATGATAATGAAACATGTGTTGAATTAGTTCCTCAAGGAACTCTTGCTGAACAAATTCGTGCAGCTGGTTATGGCTTAGGTGGAATACTAACACCAACTGGCATTGGTACTCTTATAGAAGAAGGAAAGCAAAAGATTGTTGTCGATAGTAAAGAATATCTTCTTGAAAAACCAATTCATGCTGATGTTGCTCTTTTATTTGCTTCAAAGGTAGATAAAGCAGGTAACTTAGTTTACAAAGGTTCTATGAATAACTTTAATAATTTAATGGCTTCAGCTGCTAATATTACAATAGTCGAAGCAGGCGAAATTGTTGAAATAGGTGATATCGACCCAAATGAAGTTACTACACCAGGTATTTTTGTGAATTACATCGTTGAAGGAGGTAATTTATAATGGATAAATTAGAAATACAAGAATATATTGCAAACAGAGTCTCTAAGGAATTAAAGGATGGAGCTGTTGTAAACCTTGGTATAGGCTTACCAACCAAAGTAGCCAATTATATTCCAGATGAGGTAAACGTTATTTTACAATCTGAAAATGGATTTCTAGGTCTAGGACCAGCTGAAAGTGGAAATTCAAGTGATGAAACTATTGTAAATGCTGGTGGTCAGCCAGTTACTATCCTTCCTGGAGGTTGTTTTTTCGATAGTGCCACTTCTTTTGGAATAATTAGAGGAGGTCATGTAGATATAACTGTTCTTGGAGCACTCCAAGTTGACAAATATGGTAACATAGCAAATTATATGATTCCAGGTAAAATGGTTCCTGGGATGGGTGGAGCTATGGATTTAGTAACTGGAGCAAAAAAAGTCATTGTAGCAATGGAACACACTTCAAAAGGTTCAGCAAAAATATTAAATAACTGTACTCTCCCACTTACTGCAACCAATGCTGTAGATTTAATTGTAACTGAGATGGGAGTTATAGAAGTAACTACAGATGGACTTCTACTTATAGAAATAAATCCTATCTTCACATTAGATGAAGTTCTTTCTGCTACTGAAGCACCTTTAATATTATCAGATTCATTAAATAAAGAGGCATCGATTATTTAAAATTAATCAAAATTACATCAGAAAATAAATTTAAAAGATGTAAAATATTAATACAAAAAATTAATATAAAAATAAAATTAAATTGGAGGAAATAAAAATGGTTAAAGACAAAGTTGTATTCGTAACAGGAGCTGCAAGTGGAATAGGTAAACAAATAGCTGAATCATTCTTGAAGAATGGTTCTAAGGTAGTATTCTCTGATATAAATCAAGAAGCGCTAGATAAAGTTACATCAGAATTACAAAAAGAAGGTTATGATTGTGCAAATGTAAAGTGTGATGTAACTAAAGAAGAAGAAATTAACCATGCAATAGATAAAACTATAGAAAAATATGGAAGATTGGACATACTAATAAATAATGCTGGTCTTCAACATGTTGCTATGATAGAAGATTTCCCAACTGATAAATTTGAATTTATGATAAAAATAATGTTAACAGCACCTTTTATAGCTACTAAAAAAGTATTCCCTATAATGAAAAAACAAGGATTTGGTCGTATAATAAACATGGCTTCAATCAATGGTGTAATTGGATTTGCTGGTAAAGCTGCTTACAATTCAGCTAAACATGGACTTATAGGTCTAACAAAAGTTGCTGCACTTGAAGCTGCTGACTCAGGTATAACAGTTAATGCTATATGCCCTGGATATGTAGATACTCCACTTGTTAGAGGTCAATTTAATGACCTATCAAAAACTCGTAATGTACCACTAGAAAATGTATTAGAAGAAGTTCTATATCCACTTGTACCTCAAAAACGTCTACTAGATGTTCAAGAAATTGCTGATTATGCAATGTTCTTAGCTAGTGATAAGGCTAAAGGAATTACAGGACAAGCTTGCCTACTAGATGGAGGATATACTGCACAATAATTATTACATATTTAGGACTTGAGGAATTTATTCTTCAGGTCCTTCTACTAAGGAGGGATATTTATGAGTATTATCGCACCAATTGGTATAATTATTGGTATTATAGCTATTATATATTTTTCAGTTAAAGAAATTCATATAACTATAGCTGCTCCAATAGCAACTTTGATAGTTGTTCTCTTAAATAAAATGGATGTTGTGACATCAATGCTGGGTGCTGACAAAAATAATTATATGGGAGCACTTGGAAACTATATAATGAGTTACTTTGCAATATTCTTGTTAGGTTCTATACTTGCCAAGTTTATGGAGGAAAGTGGAGCTACTGTATCTATAGCTGATTTTATTCTAAATAAATTTGGTTCTAATCACCCTTATAGAGTTTTAGTGGCTATATTTATAGTAAGTTTTATATTAACATATGGTGGAATAAGTTTATTTGTAGTTATGTTTGCAGTTATTCCACTTGCAAGAACTCTATTTAAAAAACTTGATATTTCTTGGAATCTTATTCAGATACCTCTTTGGCTTGGAATTGCAACAATTACTATGACTATGATTCCTGGTACACCAGCTATTCAAAATGTTATTCCTATTCAGTACTTAAACACATCTCTTACTGCAGCAGCTATACCAAGTATTGCAGGAAGTATAGGTTGTGCTGTATTTGGTCTGGTATACATGAAATATACTTTAAACAAGAGTCTTAGGAAAGGAGAAACTTATGCAACTTACACTTCAGATGTAGAAGAAGAATCTTTAGATAGAGAGTTACCAGGATTTTTTGCAAGTATTTTTCCTCTATTGTCACTTGTAGTCATAGCAATATCTGGAAGCACTTTTGGTTCAGAGTTTATGAAAAAAAATGTAATTTACATAGCTTTAATAGTTGCAATTGTTTTATCTGCTTTTCTATTCCGTAAATTTTTATCATCAAAAATACAAACATTGAGTATTGGTGCTAGTGGTTCTATAGGACCTATTTTTGCAACATCTTCTGCTGTTGCATTTGGAGCTGTAATAATGGCTGCACCAGGCTTTGATATATTCAGTAAACTTATCATGTCAATACCAGGAAGTCCACTTATAAGTCTTACTGTTTTAACTTCAACAATGTCAGCAATAACAGGCTCCTCTTCTGGGGCTTTGGGAATAGTAATGCCGAACTTTGCAGATTATTATCTAAGTACTGGTATGAACCCAGAGTTAATCCATCGTGTTGCTACAATTGCTTCAAATATATTAACAATAGTACCTCAAAGCGGTGTGTTTCTTACATTCTTGAGTTTATCTAAATTAACACATAAAACTGGTTTTAAAGAAACTTTTATTGTGGTTGCAGTTGGTTCATTAATAGCAGAAATCATTGTAATTACATTAGGATTACTAATGTATTAAACTAAATCAAACTACAATTTATTATATAAAAAGTCATCTATTTATGATAGATGACTTTTCTATTTTCAAGAATCTAATTAAAGATACTTTTTTTACTGATTTTCAAAGTATATATTAAATAAATATCACTAACTATAAAAAAAATTTACCACAACCAGAATTTTACATCATAGAATTATTATAAAAACACTATTTCTTCTAAAGCAGTTATTCCATACTATGCAGATTAATGATGAAAATTATCAAACATCATAAAATATACCTATTTATTCCAGGTATATTTTATTTACATATCTTTACAGTAAAAAAACACTTGATTCTATGTTAGTATAAATGCACGGGTACCCCCTACACTAAAGGTTACAATTTAGTAACATTTTTAGAATTTTTAGATTGAGAGGTGTTTATAATGAGAAAAAATATACCAACAAAATTAAAAACTATACTAGCTTTAGGAGTGTTAACCTTAGCAACAGCTTCCAGTGCTGTTACTGCAAGTGCTTCGTCACTTGAAAATAATATGAATATAAGTAATAAAAATTTAGTATATACTAATGCTAAATTTAAGTTTTCAGCAAAACCAAATTGTTCTGTAAAACCAGAACTTAAACCTGACAAAGATAATTCTTGTAAAGATAAAAATCACAATGACAAGAATTGTAATATTACTAACAAGCCTAATGGCAACAATAACTCAGGTTCTACTAATAAACCTGAGGATAATAATAACTCAGACTCTACTAAGCCTGAAGATAATGACAATTCAGGTTCTACTAATAAGCCTGAAGATAGTAATAAACCTGAGGACAACAACAATTCAGACTCTAATAATAAGCCTGAAGACAATAATAACTCAGAATCTAATAAACCTGAGGACAACAACAATTCAGACTCTAATAATAAGCCTGAAGATAATAATAACTCAGAATCTAATAAACCTGAAGATAATAACAATTCAGGCTCTACAACTGGAAATTTTTCAGCTTACCAAAAAGAAGTTGTTGATTTAGTAAATGTAGAGAGATCTAAAGCTGGATTAAATCCACTTACTCTTGATGCTGATGTATCAAATGTCGCTACAAAAAAATCTCAAGATATGATTGACAACAACTACTTTGCACATAATTCTCCAACTTATGGTTCTCCATTTGACATGTTGAAAAAGTTTGGGATAAGCTATAAAACAGCTGGTGAAAATATAGCAATGGGACAAAAAACACCAAAAGAAGTTGTAAATGCTTGGATGAATTCTGAAGGTCATAGAAAAAATATATTAAATCCAAATTACAGTAAAATAGGTGTTGGAGTAGCACAAAAAAGTGGTGGTTCAATTTACTGGACACAAATCTTTGTAGGATAAAATACTCTTTTTCTATATATACAAAAAGAGTATCTCAAGATGATTTTTAAAAATCTTAAATGGGATACTCTTTTGTATCTATACTATTATATAGTGTTTTATCTTTAATATATTTTTTATACTAAATATAGATTCTTTTAAAATGATAGATTCAAAGCTAAATCACAAAAATGAATACTTATATTTGAATATAAAATATAAATTCCTATATTATAAATATTATTTAATAATTAAATAATTTAAAAATCCCTTATAAAAAAATTAAACCTTCCTTTTGGTGCCATTAGACTTCTTTCTAAAATCAAACTTAATGCTTCTAATTTGCGTTTTTTCTCCTCTTTATTCCAATAAAAAATACCTGGGTCAAGTAAAAAAGTAAAAACAGATAAAATTATCTCTGATACTTCTAAAGTATATTCACATTTAAATATGCCTTCTTCCACTCCTTGTTGAAATAGTTCTGCAACAATAGTAGAAAGTGAAGTAAGTATTTCTGCAAGAGATTTTTCATGGATTGAAGCATTAAATTGTTGATGAAGATATTCATCAATTGAAGATTCAACTGTTGATGTTATATAACTTTGAAATAATAACATCAGTTTTGAAAAATTATGTGGTCTATACTAGTAATTGTATATTATAGATTAGCAAAAAAAGAAGAAAAAGACATGATAAATGAATTTGGAAACAATTATATTATTTATCGCAACAAAACAGGTATATTTCTTCCTAAAATACTCCTAAAAAACATAGACAATATACCGAAACAAAATCTTAATTCTCACAGTTTGATATAAATAAAAAAGGGATACTATTTTTTAATAGTATCCCTAATTATTATCAAATCATATCTTAAATAAGCATTATAATATTTTAATTATTATTCAGCTAATTTTTTATATCCTTCGTATCTTTCTTTAGCATCAGCTTCAGCTTTTGCAAATAATCCATCAGCTTCTTCTGGGAATTGTTTAGCTATAGCAGAGTATCTTACTTGTGCAAGTATGAAATCTCTGAAGCTTGCAGTTGGTTCCTTAGAATCTAAAGTGAATGGGTTTTTACCTTCAGCTTTTACTTCTGGATTGAATCTGTATAAATGCCAGTATCCGCAAGCAACAGCTTGTGCTTCGTTAGCTACAGTTCTTCCCATACCTTCTTTTAATCCATGGTTTATACATGGAGCGTAAGCTATTATTAAAGATGGTCCATCATGTTTTTCAGCTTCTAGAACAGCTTTGATAAATTGGTTTTTATCAGCACCCATAGCAACTTGAGCTACATATACGTTTCCGTAAGTCATAGCCATCATACCTAGGTCTTTCTTTCTAGATTGTTTACCTGCTGCAGCAAATTTAGCCATAGCAGCAGCTGGAGTAGCTTTAGAAGCTTGACCTCCTGTATTTGAATATACTTCTGTATCAAATACAAGTACATTTACATTTTCGCCAGATGCAAGAACATGGTCTAATCCACCGTAACCGATGTCATATGCCCAACCGTCTCCACCTAGTATCCATTGAGATCTCTTAACTAGATAATCTTTTCTATCTCTTATAGCTTTTACTAATTCTTTAGCTTTTTCATCTGTGCAATCACAAGCTGGTTTTTCTAATAATTCAACAACTTTAGCACTTGCTACTTTAGATGCTTCTCCATCATTTCTAGAATCTAACCATTCTGTAAATACTGCTTTAGCATCTTCACAGATATCCATAGAAACTAATTCTGTCATAGCATCTACTATTTTTCCTCTTATTTGTTTAACAGCTGTGTACATACCAAATCCGTATTCAGCATTGTCTTCAAATAAAGAGTTTGCCCAAGATGGACCTTTGCCTTCATGGTTACAAGTATAAGGAGTTGAAGGTGCAGAAGCTCCCCATATAGAAGAACATCCAGTAGCATTAGATATCATCATTCTATCTCCATATAATTGTGTAACTAACTTGATGTATGCAGTTTCTCCACATCCAGCACATGCTCCTGAGAATTCCATTAATGGTTGTCTAAATTGACTTCCTTTAACAGTGTTTGCAGGCATAACATCAACTTTTGGAGCTACCTCTTCAGGATTTACTGCAAATGCCCAGTTATCTAACTCTGTATCAAGTTGAGTATCTATTGGTTTCATAACTAAAGCTTTTTCTTTAGCTGGACATATGTCAGCACAGTTTCCACATCCTGTACAATCTAGTGGACTAACTTGGATTCTATATTTTAATCCTTCTAATCCTTTACCTAATGCTTTTTTAGCTTCAAATCCTTTTGGAGCATTAGCTAATTCTTCTTCTGTAACTAAAACTGGTCTTATACATGCATGAGGGCATATAAAAGAACATTGGTTACATTGGATACAGTTATCCATTACCCACTCAGGAACATCAACAGCTATACCACGTTTTTCATAAGCTGAAGTACCACAAGGGAATGTTCCATCTTCTATACCATTGAATGTACTTACTGGTAAGTTATTACCTTCTTGTGCAGTCATTGGTCTTAATATATTTCTTATAAATTCTGGTTCTTTAACTTCTTCTTTATCTGCATCAACAGCATTTGCCCAAGAAGCTGGAACTTCAACTTTAACTAAAGCATTTATTCCTGCATCAACAGCAGCATAGTTCATGTTAACTATCTTTTCACCTTTTTTACCATAAGCTTTAACTATAGAATCTTTTAAGTATTTAACAGCATCTTCTTCTGGTATTATTTCAGCTAATTTAAAGAATGCAGATTGCATTATCATGTTTATTCTATTTCCAAGACCTATTTCTTGTCCTAGTTTAACAGCATTAACTGTATAGAATTTTATATCATTTTTAGCTATATATTGTTTCATATGAGCTGGTAAGTTTTCTTCAATTCCTGCTTGGTCCCATATAGTGTTAAGTACAAATGTACCACCTTTTTTAAGACCTTTTAATAAATCATATTGATAAACATATGATTGTTTATGACAGGCAATATAGTCAGCCTCATCTATTAAATAAGTAGCTCTTATTGGAGTATCACCAAATCTTAAGTGAGACATAGTTATACCACCAGATTTTTTAGAGTCATAATCAAAGTAAGCTTGAGCATATTTTTCAGTGTGGTCACCGATTATTTTTATAGCTTGTTTGTTAGCTCCAACAGTACCGTCAGAACCTAATCCCCAGAACTTACATCTTATAGTTCCTTTAGAAGCTATTTTAATTGATTCAGATGGAGCTAAAGAAGTATTAGTTACATCATCAACTATACCTACTGTAAATCCATTCTTAGGTTGTTCTGAAACTAAGTTATCAAAAACAGTTTTTATATCTGAAGGAGTAGTATCTTTTGAACCTAATCCGTATCTTCCACCTATTATCATAGGAGCATTTTCTTTTCCATAGAATACATCACGTACATCTAAGTATAATGGTTCACCAGTTGAACCTGGCTCTTTAGTTCTATCAAGTACACATATTCTTTCAACAGTAGATGGCACAGCATCTAAGAAATGTTTCATTGAGAATGGTCTATATAAATGAACTTTAACTAAACCATATTTTTCTCCCTTAGCATTTAAGTAATCTATAGTTTCTTCTATTGTTTCTGTTACAGAACCCATAGCAATTAATATAGATTTAGCATCTTCTGCTCCATAGTAATCAAATAAACTATGTTTTCTACCTGTTAAATCACTCATTTTTTCCATGTATTTTTCAACTATACCTACTATATTTTGATAGTATTTGTTAGAAGCTTCTCTAGTTTGGAAATATATATCTGGGTTTTGAGCAGTACCACGAGTAACTGGGTGATTTGGAGATAAAGCATTATCTCTAAATGCTTGAACTGCTTCAAAGTTTAATAAACTTGCATAATCTTCATTTTCTAATAATTCCACTTTTTGGATTTCATGTGAAGTTCTGAATCCATCAAAGAAATGTATAAATGGTAATTTACCTTCTATTGCAGCTAAATGTGCAACAGGTGCTATATCAGCTACTTCTTGAACTGAACCAGAAGCTAATAATACACATCCAGTTTGTCTAGCAGCCATAACGTCTTGATGATCCCCAAATATTGATAAAGCTTGAGATGCTAAAGCACGAGCACTTACATGGAATACTCCTGGTAATAACTCCCCTGCAACTTTATACATGTTAGGTATCATTAATAATAAACCTTGAGATGCTGTAAAAGTAGAAGTTAAAGCTCCACCTTGTAAAGAACCGTGGAATGCTCCTGCTGCTCCTGCTTCTGATTGCATTTCAACAACATTAACTTTTTGTCCAAATATATTTTTTCTTCCTTGTGACGCCCATTCATCAACTACTTCAGCCATAGTTGAAGATGGTGTGATTGGGTATATAGCTGCTACATCTGTAAATGCATAGGCAACGTGAGCTGCAGCTGTATTCCCATCAAGTGTTTTCATAAACTTAGCCATAATATGTATCCTCCTTGATAGCTACAATTGTACTTGTTTATAACAAGTCTATTTTTTTATATTTACATATAATTTACACAACAAAAATATAAACACACATAGTCGCGCAAATACTCTATCTTCTAATATAATACTACAGATTTGATAAAATTCCTTTGAAAATTGTAAATTAATTACATATTTAAGTAGATTTTTTTTTAAATTAAATATGTTAAGTTTTTTTCATAATTTTGTATACAATATATAATAAATTAAGTTAGATTTTTCAAACTTTTTTATCTATTTGCATATATTGGTATTAGGAGTAAAAGAGCCTTCTTTATCATATATAAATTTTATATATCTAATTTTACCATATTATATCATATTTTTGTAAGTTTTTATTATAATTTTCATAATACCCCTTTATATTATAAATTAATCTGATAGATTAAATTTATAATATAGAAATTTATTACATTAAAAAATATGCTAGTAAATAAAATATTCACTAGCATAAATTTCATACATAAAACTAATCAACTATTAATTCTACTAAATCTCCATTTTTAACACCTGCTGCATTTCCTTCTTCCATGTCAACATGCATTTCTAAATTAAAGCTATCACTAGCTCTTACTAATACATTTTCAAATACTAATGCTCTTGGTCCAGATGTTTTAACTTTTACTATTTGTTTATCAGTTACACCAAATTTAGCAGCATCTTCATTGCTCATATGTATATGTCTAGAAGCAACTATAACTCCTTCTTTCATTTCAACTTCTCCAGCTGGTCCTACTAATTTAACACCAGGAGTTCCAGCTATATCACCAGATTCTTTTATTGGAGCTTTTACTCCTAATGGGAATCCATCTGCTAAAGAAATCTCAACTTGAGTTTGAGGTCTAGCTGGTCCTAAAACTCTAACTCCTTTTAGAGTCCCCTTTGGACCGACTAAATCAACTTTTTCTTCACAGGCAAATTGTCCTGGTTGAGATAATGGTTTAAATTTAGTTAATTCATGACCTGCTCCAAATAATACGTCTATATCAGCTTGACTCAAATGAACATGTTTATTAGATAATGCTATTGGTAATTTCATTGAAATTCCCTCCTTTAATTATTTTTAAATTATTGCAATACAATTATACATAATATTACTTACAAAATCAAATTATATTGAATCAATATAAACTTTTAGACTCTTCGACAGAGTGTCTTTAAACTCTTGATTATCTCTGTAGGGTATATTATCTGTATTGTTTAAATATATATTGTGTAAAAGTTTAGTATTTATACTCTTAAAGAAAAAGTCCATAACTATTTGCCCACCTTTAAATTGTGAATCATAAGGTTTACTACCTCCTACTGCAATGTACATACCTATACGCTTTTTATTCCTATCAATTGAAGGCTTATTTAATATATACTTACTCGCATAGATAGCTTGAGTTCTATCAACAACAGTTTTTACTTTAGCTGATATTGAATCAAAATGTACAGGACTTATTACTATAGTTCCTTTTGATTTATCAAACATTTTATATAGAGGTTTCATATCATCATTAAATTTGCAATACCCTGTCTTATTACAAAACCCACATGCTGTACAATATTCAATATACATATCATATATATTGAATATTTTACTACTAAGTCCACTCTCTTCTAATTTAAGTTTTATTTCATTTGCTATAAAACTACAGTTTCTATTATTTCTCGGACTTCCATTTATTATTATAATTTCTGGACTTTCAAGTTCTATTTTATTATTTAAATCCATAATCAATCTACCTATCCTTTAACATAACGATTAAAATATCATCATCATAATTATCTTTTGATGAAAAGTTTCTTAAATCTAATTTTAAATTTTCTACTATCAACTGGTGATTTAATCTAAAATTTTCTTTTAAAAAGTTTTCTAATCTATCTATACCATATTCTTCTTTTGATTTATTTTTTATTTCTAAAATTCCATCAGTATACATACATACCATTGCATAGTCTTCCATTGAAAGAGTATTGTTTTCATATGTTGCATCTTCCATTACCCCAATAGGTATTCCCTTTTTACAATTTAAGTTAGTTTCTATTGTTCCATCTTTTTTTACAACTACAGGGCTATAGTGTCCTGCATTAGATACTGTAATCATATTTTCTTTAATATCTATAAGTCCAATCAAACAAGTTGTAAATACTCCCATCTTGTCAAATTCATCATATAACATACTATTTAAATTTGTCATTATTTCTTGTGGTGTCTTATACTGATTACATAACACTTTAAAAGCACCTTTTATCATTGCAACAACATAATTCGAAACCATTCCATGACCCATTACATCAGCAACAATATAAACTATGTGTTCAGAATCTACCTTTGTAGCATAGTAAAAATCTCCACCTACTACTCTTGCTGGTTTATGATAAAAATAAAGTTCTTTTTCATCATTACAATCCATTTTACCTTTGTCCATAATAAGTTGTTGCTGTTTATTTAATACATTTAACTCATTCTCAAGAACCTTGTGCTTTACTTCTTTTTCATTGTGCTCATATAACTGCATACCAACCAAAACCTGTTTAGATAATATACTAAGAATATTTAAATCATCACTAGTGTAGTTTTTGCTGTTTGCACAAACAATGCATCCTATAGTCTCATTTTTATCTTGGAGTTTGTAATATATATAACTTTCCAAGTTTATCCCTTTTTGTGAACATGGTTTTAAATTATTTAAATATCCTCCTAAGGATTCTTTATTTACAAACTTGTCTAACATAGGATATAAATTTGTTTTCTTCTTATGCTCTGTATTATAACAGCTAAATATCTTATCTTTATTATCATGACCTGTTATAATTATCAAAGCTTCTTTACTATTAGTGATATTACACGCCTGTTTACTTAAGTTTTCTAAAAATCCATCTATACTTTTATTGAGATATAATTTTTTAGTAGCTTCATTTATAGCACTTATTGAACCTCTTAATTTATCAACCAAAATTTGTACATTATTATTTTTATTAGTTATTTCTATTGATAAACTTAAGAGAGATGCAACAGAAGATATAAAGTCTATATCTTGTTCTGTTAGAAAATCTTCTTCTGTCAAAAAGCAAGTCATAAATCCAACTACTTCATTATTTATGATAAAAGGAAAAACTATTCTACCAATGTAACCTTCAGATTTTGCTAAATCTCGTTCCCCTTCTGCTCTAGAATCTTCAAATACATTTTTTACATATATTATCTTTTTCTCATTTACAGCTTCATGGATATATTCTGGATATGTGTCAAAATCAATTTTTGCACCTTTAAGACTATTGATTGGAAAAATTTGAGGTACATATTCTAAAGTTTGTGAACATACTAAATAGGCATATTTAGAATCATTTTTATAAAATAGATTTACACATGCCTTTGTAGGGTGAACAACCTCTAACATTTTTTCTATTATTTTATCTTTTATATTAAAAAAATCTGTAGATTCAGTCACCATAGCAGATATTTCCACTAAATTCTTCATTTTATAATTGCCATTAGTCATACTCAATTTCTCCCCCTATATATTAAACTATTTATTAGTATTTTAACATACATTCTTTATAGTAAAAACAAAAACAACGACAAAACTAAGAACTAATATCCAGTTAAATCCTGTCAATATTCCTATAAGAAGTAATGTAATCAATGCATTTAGACCTGTTCTTCCCTTTTCATCCATAAAAGTTATCTTAGAGATGTCGATATTATTTTTTACATTGTTTATATGTTCCTTCACTTGTTCTTCCATATTTCTCTTATAAAGAATGTATACCACTCCAACTAAAAATACTCCTATACCTAATATCCAATTTAGATTAAATGCTACAATAAGCAGTATTGAACCAAAAACTAACTTTAAAAGTTTAAAAAACACACTGTCTATCTTTAAAGTTATATTTCTGATTTCTTTACATTCATCCCTTAATGAATATCCACTTGAATCTAAGTTATTAATCTTTGTTTTTACAATTTCAGAATAAAAAAGTTTTATTATCCCATTTAACATTTTCATCACTCCTAAATATTTTACATATATTTGTAAGTTTTACAATTATAATATTTTTTATACTTGGTAATAATAAAAAATAACAAATATTTTATAATTTAGTATTTATTGTAAATAAATTATTAAAACTTTATAGACTAAGTATAAATTTTTCAAAATAAATATTCTTACAATTAAAAGGAAGTGTTTTTGTGCAAATAGAACAACTCGATTTAGAAACAAGAAATAAAATATACTGCTATACAAAAAAAATTCTTAGAAAATACCAAAAAGGTATTATATCTGGAAAATTAACAGCAGATAAATTTGCAGATAATATATTATCTCAAGATTTTATAAATAGTATACTTGATGAAAAAATAATAAGTGAATATGAATTTAAGTTATCTTATATAGACTATATTGAAACTTTAATAAAAATACAAAATGAAAATTTGTCTAATTCAAGAAAAAAATCTACTAAGTCTATAAAAAGTTTTAATATCACTCAAATAATTCAATTGAAAAATTTATTACATGATACTGGTTATAATCTATCAATTCCATACAAGTACCTGACTCCTAAGGATATAGAAGGTATTATTACACTTATCAATACTGGGTCTATTGAACTTGGAAATGAGAGAATATATAATTATATATCAAAAGCATAATAAAATAAATTTATTATAAAAAGGCAATTTATTTAATATAAAATCTATTTTTTTATATTAAACAAATTGCCTTTTTAATTTTTATTTCTATATGATATTATCCAAGAGCTTTTTCTAATTTAGATAAGTGTTGTATTGGATAATATTTTAATAGTTCTTTAAACTGTTCTACTGATAATCCTTCTGTTGTCGTATATATTCTTATTTTTTCATCTAAATCACTATTAATAAATTTATTTTTTAAATCTTCAAAGTTTACACTACTCATTTTACATCACTCCTTATGTAATATATTCATTTGTACTATTTTATCCAGATTTCTAAAATTTATTACATAAAAATATCGACATATAAAACTTAATAAAAAAAAGCTATCTCAATTTAGAAATTACTTTCTATATTTGAGATAGCTCTAGCTATAACAATAGCCTAATAGTTATAAATAATTATTTATTAACTATCTGTTGTTTTTTCCAGCCATTTGTTGTTCAGCCATTTCAACTAATTTTTTAGTCATGTATCCACCTACATAACCATTTTCTCTTGCAGTAAGGTTTCCTTTATCAACTTGTTGATAATTACTCATACCAAGTTCATTAGCTATTTCTAATTTCATTTGGTTTAAAGCTTCTTTTGCTCCTGGTACTACTGTTTTGTTGTTGTTATTGTTACTTGCCATGTTGATTACCTTCCTTCTGTTTAATTTATTTTGTGTTGCTGATAATATTATGTGATTTTAAACATTTTTAATTCAGGTAATTTTTAGCAATTAAAACCTGCCAAATATCCAGTCGAAAAAGCTATTTGCAAATTAAATCCTCCTGTGTATGCATCTATATCTATTACTTCACCAGCAAAAAATAAACCTTCTATCAATTTTGATTCCATTGTACTTGAGTTTATCTCATTCACTTTTACTCCACCAGAAGTTATTATGGCTTCGTCAATAGGTCTATATCTTTTTACTGTAAATTTCAAATTTTTTAGTAAATGAACTAAATTTTTTCTTTCTTCTCTAGAAACTTGATGAACAACTGTATCTGGAGAAATCTCACTTAAATTTATTATTATAGGTATAAGTTTTTTAGGAAGCAAGTCATCCAATGCTTTTTCAAATTTTTTATTTGTATGTTTTTGAAAATCTTTTTGAACTCTTTTATCTAATTTTTCTTCATCTAATGCAGGTTTTAAATCCAACAGTATAGTATAATTTTCTTTAGTTGTATCTTTCATCCTACAGCTTGCAGACTTTATTATAGGTCCATCTAAACCAAATTTAGTAAATTCAAGTTCTCCAAAATCATTATACACTTTCTTTTTTTTACTATTAAACACTCTTATCTCAACATTTCTTAATGATAATTTTTCTAAATCTTTTACAAAACCTTCTTGAACTTCCATACCAATCAAAGATGGTTTTGTATCTACAATAGTATGACCCTGCGAAATAGCAAATTTATATCCATCACCAGTAGAACCAGTAAGTGGATAACTTAATCCACCCGTTGCTATTATGACAGAATCACACTTGATTTCTTTTTTATTGTTTAGAACTACTTTTTCAATTTTATTATTTTTAGATATTATTTTTTCTACCTTAGAGTTTAATAATATATTTACTTTTTTGCTTCTTACTTGTTTTTCAAGAGCTTTTACAACATCAAACGCTTTATCGCTTTCTGGAAAAACTCTTTTTCCTCTTTCTGTTTTAGTTTTTACTCCAAGATTATTAAACATACTTATTACATCATCATTTGTAAAAGTGTAAAAAGCACTATATAAGAATTTACCATTTGTAGGAACATTTTCTATTAATTCTTCTATATCACAATCATTAGTTATATTGCATCTACCTTTTCCTGTTATTGCAAGCTTCTTGCCTAACTTATGATTTTTTTCAATTAAAGTTACATCAAACCCTCTTTTAGATGCAGTTGAGGCTGCTATCATCCCTGCTGGTCCACCGCCTATTACTACTATTTTCTTCAAATAATCACTCTTTTCTACCCTTAAATTTTCTTAAAATTAAATTAGTCTCTATACAATAGTACAAATTAAATTAATTTAATTTCAAAATTTTAAATAATGCAGGAGCTCCTGCTATTCCATAAAAAACAACCAATGTATACTTAATAAAATTCATGAAAATTATACTCATACTAGAGTCACTTATATTTAAAGTCGTTATTAATATTGAAATCAACACTTTAATAGCAACATATAAAATTCCTATTGTGACTATTCCAATCAAAAACCTACATATTCTCGAAAATACTATGTTTTTGCTCTTTTTATTTTTATTACTAAAATTAATCTTTTTATTATTATTTTCTGTAGTAAATTTAACAAACTTATCTTCAACTATATACCCAAATATAAATCCTACTAGAATACCAAATTTTTCAAAATATTCAGGGCTTTTTAGAAATATTGCTATTAATATAAATGGGATGAGTAATGCTACAAGAAAAATATATTTTTTATTATCATCGATATAGTCAAATACTTTTACAAATACAATGGTAAAAAATATGCCAAGTATCCAACCAGCAATTACATCTATAGGCCAATGAACAGCCAAATATAGTCGAGATAATCCTACTCCTAAAACCATCACTGCACCCAACAAACGTATATAGTTTCTTTTAAATATAGTCATAATACTAACCCAAAATGTAGTTGCAGTTTGAGTATGTGCACTTGGAAAAGAGTATCCTCCAGCGGTAGAAACTCTCAGTGATTCAAGACCTTTTATACCTATTGGTCTAGGAGCTTTTACAAATTCTTTAATACCTAGGTTCACAATAAAATTTCCAACTATCGCGAACAACATTTTTTGTCCACATTTTTTATTTATACACCAATATATAACTGCTGTAATTAATATCAATAATGGTGCTTCTGTACTTACTGTAAATACAAGAAATATAAAATTTAAAATTGGATTTCTTAAACTCTGGAAAAATAATAATATACTCAATTGAATATCCATACCGATGTCTCCTTTACTAAAATTTTATATACTTAATTAAAAAGCACTAACTCCTACAGAGATTAGTGCTTTTAATTCACATTTAAGTCTATTCTACATCCTCAACTATACCTATATAAGGTAAATTTCTGTATTTTTCAGCATAATCTATTCCATAACCAACAATGAATTTATCTTCTATAACAAATCCAACATAGTCTACAGGTATATTAGCTTTTCTTCTTTGAGGCTTATCAAGTAGAGTGCATAATTTTAGAGATTTTGGATTTCTAGTTTTTAAAGCTGCAACTAGATTACTTAATGTTAAACCAGAATCTATTATATCCTCTACAATTAACACATTCTTTCCTTCAATATCTACATCTAAATCTTTTAATATTTTAACTGTACCAGAAGATTCTGTTGAATTTCCATAACTTGTAACACTCATAAAATCTATATTTACATCTAAATCTATACATCTTATTAAATCTGAAACAAATACACTAGCTCCTTTAAGTATACCTACTACTAGTAAATCTTCACCTTTAAAATCTTCTTCTATTTTTTTACCTAATTCATAAACTTTTGCTTTTATCTGTTCTTCTGTCAACATTTTTCCTGTAACTTTGTACATCTTGAATCCTCCCGCTTTCCATCTATTAACCTATATATTATAGCATACTGAAATATCAATTAAAATCTTTTTCATCATTTTTAAACCTAAATTAACAGCTTATCCATACTTTTTTGCTTTTTCTCTTAAAAATTTGGAATAAATATTCCTTTGTATTATAATCTATATGTAAATATATTAATCAGTTATTTTTATTAATTATATAATTTTATTTTTGGAGGTACTTTTATGAGCACAAATCATGGAGCTAATTTATATAGTTTATCTAGTAAGTATGGCTTTTCAAAAGAAGAATTTATGGATTTTAGTTCTAATATAAACCCTTTTGGTACATCAGTTTTAGCCAAACAATACATTGTAAACAATATAGATATAGTATCTATGTATCCTGACCCTGATTACATAGACTTAAAAACTTCTATATCTAACTACTGTAAGTGTTCTATAGATAATATAGTACTTGGTAGTGGAGCTACAGAATTAATTTCATCTTTTATACATACAATTAACCCTAAACAAGCTCTTTTACTTTCTCCTGCTTATTCAGAGTATGAAAAAGAACTATCTAAAATTAATTGTTCTATAGATAAATATTTTGCTAATGAAGAAGATAATTTTCATATAAAATTAGAAAATCTTATAAAGACTATTAATTCTAAAGACTATGATTTAGTTGTAATCTGCAATCCTAACAATCCAACTGGATTTGCATTTAACAAAATAGAAATAAAAGAAATATTAAAAAACACAAATAAATTTTTAATGATTGATGAAACTTATGTAGAGTTTACTGATACAAATATATACTCTTCTACTCAATTAGTTGATGATTATTCTAATTTATTTGTTATAAGAGGAACATCAAAATTTTTTTCAACACCAGGTATAAGACTTGGATATGGACTTATATCTGATAATGCTGTTAAGAATAAAATAAATAACAACTTAGATTTATGGAATATCAACATAATGGCCTCTAAAATGGGAGAAATAATGTTTAGAGATTCAAACTTTATCTCTAGTACTATTTCCTTAATGAATACTGAAAGAAATTACTTACTTGGGGAGCTTAAAAGCATAGACAGCCTAGATGTATATGATACTCAAGGTAATTTTATATTATGTAAAATTAAAACAAAGGAATTTACTGCTAAAGCTCTTCGTGAGAAACTAATTCCTCAAAAGATAATAATAAGAGATTGTTATTCATTTGAAGGTTTAGATGAATACTTTTTTAGAGTATGTATATTAAAGCCTGATGAAAATAAATTATTAATATCATCTCTTAAAACAGTTTTTAAATAGAAGAATACTAGATACAGATTAGCATAAAGAATACAAAAATATATAATTACGAAAGACTTATAATTATAAAAAAATGAGCTATCTCTTTTTGAGATAACTCATTTTTATTTATTAAGAAATTAAGCACTTTGCTTTTCTTTATTTCCTTTTTTACTCATTCCATCATTTATTTTATCGACAACTACTGCTATTGCATTATCTCCTGATACATTACATGCTGTACCAAAACTATCTTGAGTTAAGTATAAAGCTATCATTAAGCTCGCAAGACCACCATCTGATGGTATTCCAACCATTGGTAAGAAAGGAAGTGCACTCATTATAGCTCCTCCTGGTGCTCCTGGTGCTGCAACCATTGCTATCCCCAACATTGCAATGTAAGGGAATAATACATTGATTCCATGAGGCATACCATTCATCATTAAAACTGCTGTTGTAAATCCAGTTATAGATATCATACTACCTGATAGATGTATTGTTGCACAAAGAGGTACAACGAATTCTCTTATTTGTTTACTTACACCATTGTTTTCTGCACAACCAACGTTAACTGGTATAGTTGCTGCTGAAGATTGAGTACCTATAGCTGTTAAATATCCAGGTATTTGATTTTTTAACATTTTGATTGGATTCTTTCCTGAGAATGCTCCTGCTGCTGTGAATTGACATGCCATGTATACAAAGTGTAATGGTATTACAACTAAATAAACTTTCCAGAATACTCCTAATATTGTCCATACTTGTCCTGCTATAGTTATATTTGCAAAAGTTCCTGCTATATATAATGGTAATAAGGGTATAATTACTGTTGACAACGTTTTCGTTACTATTTCTTGGAATTCTTGGAAGAAATTAAATAGAACTTCTCCTTTTCCATGATTTCTTAAAGCTGATATTCCAAGTCCCATTACAAATGCAAACACTATTGCTGCTGTTACATCTACCATAGGCTCTAGTGGAATTGTAAATATTGGTGCTAACATTCCTGCTTCTGGGTCTCCAATTTGACTTGCTACACTTGCATCAATAAAATTTGGAAATATTAACATAGATACTGCAAATGACAATACTCCTGCAATTAAAGTAGAACCATATGCTATTCCTGTAGTTATTCCTAATAACTTTCCTGCTCCTGTTGCTAAATCAGCTATTCCTGCTGTTACAAATCCTATAATTATAAATGGTATGACAAACTTTAAGAATGCTGAGAATAAAGTACTAACTGTTACTAATATTTGAACTATTATTTCTGGTGCATAACTTCCGATTAAAATACCGACTATGATACCGATGATTAGTTTAGGCACTAAACCTATCTTTTTCTTACTCATAATTTTTCCCTCCATAAATTTTTTTAGATTAAGTATTCTTGTACATTGAATACTTTGTCAATCATTGAATCCCCCCACTTCTTATGATAATAGAGTTTTATCTCTCCGTCAACATTTTAACCATTTTTTGTTAATAATAAAAAGAATAACACTTATAAAATGTTATTCTTCTTCATCTTTTATAGAAAATTCTACATTTTCAATTATATTTGAATGTTTATCCTGTTTTGCAATGATTCTGTACTTATTAATTTCTTCATTCACAATACCTATACTCCAAATTAATACTATAGCATCATCTATAAATCCAAATGCTCCAGCGAGCATTTCAGGTATTATATCAATACCAGATACAAAGTAGGATACAGTAAAAACTAATACAGAAACTACTTTGACCTTATCAATTATATTTATTCTTTTATCTGTCATAAAATCTGGTAGTTTAAGTAAATCAAATATAAAAAGTAATCCAAACTTAGCATTTTTAAATCTTACTAAAATTTTTTTTAAAGTATCTAAAATTATATCAATAAATCTTTTTAAAAGTTCCATATTTATCACCTCTTATAATCATAGGTTACTCTACATTATAACCGATATAATTAATTTGATGAATATTTTAGATATAAATTTTATTAATTAGTTTATACTTAAATTGTATTGATTACATATGGACAGTTATATAATAACTTAAGTATTTTAAATTGTTTATAATTTTTACAATAATATTAATTTATTTTTAATTATAACAATTCAATTCCTGCATTTCTAAAATTTTCAATCATATCTTGTGGCCATACTCCAACTTGTACTTCCCCTATATGTGCCTTTTGCAAGAAATACATACAGATTCTTGATTGACCAATTCCTCCACCAATTGTATATGGAAGTTCACCATTTAAAAGCATTTTATGATAATCAAATTCTTTTCTATCTTCACATCCAGCAAGCTTTAACTGTCTATCTAGTGATTCTTCATCAACTCTAATTCCCATTGATGATAATTCTAATGCAGAATCTAGAACAGGGTTATAAAATAGTATATCTCCATTTAATTCCCAATCATCATAATCAGGGCTTCTTCCATCATGTTTTTCTCCTGATACTAATGTCTTTCCTATTTGTGTTATAAATACAGCTTTTTTATCTTTTACAATTTTATCTTCTCTATCTTTTGGCGATAACTCTGGATACATATCTTCTAATTCCTGTGATGTTATAAATGTTATTTCTTCTGGTAAAATTTCTTTTATACCTTCATACATACTACACACAAATATTTCAGTATCTTTAAATACTCCATATAATCTTTTTACAACGTCTTCTAAAGTTTTTTCATTTCTGTTACTTTTTTCTATAACTAATTCCCAGTCCCATTGGTCTACATATAAAGAATGTATATTGTCCAGTTCTTCATTTTTTCTTATTGCATTCATATCTGTATATAAACCACTTCCAACTGCAAAACCATATTTTTTAAGAGCTAATCTCTTCCATTTTGCAAGTGATTGAACAATTTCTGCATTTTTATCCATAAATGGTATATCAAAGCTTACTGCTTTTTCTCCATTTAAATTATCATTTGCACCTGTTTCAGGCAATACAAATAGTGGTGAAGAAACTCTTATTAAATTTAACTCATTACTCAATCTCATTTCAAAGAAATCTTTTAATTTTTTTATGGCTACTTGTGTATCAATTACATTTAGACTGCTTTTATAATCTTTTGGTATTATTGTACTCATACTATTCACTCCCTATATTCTATATATTTTTCCATTAAAAAAACCTCTCATCCCTATAAAAAGGGACGAAAGGTTGCTTTTCCGCGGTACCACCCTGATTAGTTTGAAATAGATTCAAACCCAGCTCATAATGTACAGATATTACTCGATACATCCCAATATGATAACGGTTTGGTTCCGACTAAGCCTACTCTTTTAAAATTTCAGTTAGCAACTCCAGGATGTTCTTCACTATAGACTTCATATTGGTCTCACACCATCACCAACTCGCTTTAATTACATTCTATACCTACTCTTCCTTTCAACGTCTTTAAAGTTTTATTTTTACTTTAATAAAAGTTAACTTTTGTGTTTTCTATTTATTCATAATAGTATGATAAGTGATTAGTTAAATTTTGTCAAGTTTATTATTTTTTATTTTTTATATACTTTATACATTTTTCCCCATGTTTTATAAGTTTTCAAATGTAGTTTTTAATCTATCCATACATTCTTTTAATAGAGATTGTGGGCATGCTACATTTATTCTTTCAAACCCAATACCTTCTTTTCCAAATATATAACCTTCATCAAATAATACATTGGCTTTTTTAAACATTAAATCTTCAAGTTCTACTTCATTTAATCCATAAGCAGTAAAGTCTAGCCAAGCTAGATATGTCCCTTCTGGATAAACAAGTTTAACTTTTGGTAAGTATTCTTTTAAGTATTCATCAATAAATTTTATATTATTATCTAGATATTCATTTAATTCATCAAGCCAGTCTTCACTTTCATTATATGCTGCAATAGTAGCTACAATAGCAAAAGGATTTGGTGAAGTACCAACTCCAACAGCTGTAATTTCATCTTGATACTTCTTCTTTAACTCTTTATTATTCACTATTATATTGGATAATTGCATTCCAGCTAAATTGAATGTCTTACTTGGAGCTATACATGTGACTATTTTCTCTTTATATTCTGGGCATAATGATTGTAAAGGAATATGTTTAAATCCTTTTCGAATTAAGTCAGAGTGTATTTCATCTGCTATTATCCACAAGTCATATTTTTTGCATATTTCTACGACTTTTTTTAATTCTTCTTCTCTCCATACTCTACCAACAGGATTGTGAGGGCTACAAAGAATAAGTACTTTATTATTGCCACACTTAGCTTTTTCTTCTAAATCAGTGTAATCCATTCTATAAGTTCCATTTTCATATATTAGAGAATTATTTATAACTTCCCTATTATTGCTTTTTATCTTTGCTTCAAATGGATAATATACTGGTTTTTGAATTATTACTCCTTCTCCAGAGTTTGTTAATATTCTTACTAAAATAGCTACAGCAGGTACAACTCCAGGGCTAAAAACAATATCTTCTCTATTTACTTCCCAGTTAAATCTTCTTTTATACCATCCACAAACTGCATCAAAGTATTCGTCACTATTATTAGAACTATACCCAAATATTTTATGGTCGATTTTTTTATGTAATGCTTCTATTATTGGTTCTGCACATTCAAAATCCATATCTGCAATCCAAAAAGGTAAACCATCTTTTTGTGCTTTTGGTGAACAATTAGTTCTGAAATCCCACTTTACACAGTCTGTTCCTACTCTGTCTACAACTCTATCAAAATTATATTTACTCATTTAAGCCTCCTAAAAATATAAATTCTATAAATATTAAATTTGTCACTACTTGTAATCTAAGGACATTTTACCACTCTACACACTATAATAATAATACTTTTTGGTTTAATAGATTTAAAATATACCTATTTTTCCTACAATAGATTTTTTCGATATTGTAAAAACAACTTCATTACAACAAAATAAAAAGAGACTATTTACGTCAATAATATTACAACTAACATAAAAAACCTCTTTTCATAAGTTTAAAAAATTTTAAATATAAATCAATTAATTTAAAATCTTATCCTAATCTCTTTTCAACTAGTCTGCACCAGATATCAACTCCATATTCTAAAGCCTTAGTATCAAACGTCACATTAGGATTGTGGAATCCTGGTGTAGCATCAGCACCTAGTCCAATATATGTAGTCTTACATTTTAGCTTTTGAGTATAATAGTGAAAATCTTCTCCACCAGAGTTTTTAAATACACCTATAGATGCATCTTCACCAAGTACATCTTTAATAGTCTCTTCAGCTAAACTTACAAGACCTTCATCAAACTCTGCTGCTGGAACTCCATCTTTTGAAAGCAATATAGCCTCTGCGTTTATAGAACTTGCAGCGGTTTTTATAGCATGAATAGCTTTTTCTTTTAATTCTTCTATTATTTCATTACTCTCTGCTCTTATATCTAAAGCCATAAAAGCTTCATCTGGTATATTATTATATGTTTCACCTTTAACTGATATATTTGTAACTTTAATAGAATTTGGAACAGCTGGATTTACTCTTATTGCATTTATTGCATTTACTGCTAAACATACAGCATCTACTGCATTTACACCTAAGTGTGGCTTAGAACCATGACAAGTAATACCTTTAATAGTAAATTCCATTATGCAACTGGCACAATGATACATTGCAGGTATGGCCTTTCCTAATCTACAATCTTGCCCAGGTCTTAAATGCATACCTACCATCTCTTCAACATCATCTAATAAACCAGAATCTATTACTCTTAATGCTCCATAAAGTTTTTCTTCACCTGGTTGAAAAATTATTTTAAGTTTTCCTTTTTTTACTAAGTCCCTCTCTTTTATTAAACTTGCAGCTGTTAGAAGCATGGAAGTGTGACCATCATGACCACAAGCATGTATCATTTTCTTTTCTCCATCTATTATAAATTCTAATGCATCTATATCTGCTCTTATCGCAAATACTGGTCCTTCTTTTTTTGAGTCTATTGTTACTATAATGCCAGTTTCTGCAACACCTTCATCTATATTTTCAAATCCCATTTTTTTAAGTTCTTCTAAAATAAATGTAGATGTCTTGTATTCTTCAAATCCTTTTTCTGGAATTGTATGTAAATAATCATACACCTTATGTACATAGTCAATATAACTTTTATTATTTTCCATAATATAATACCTCCATAAATTTTAATTTTTACCTTATATTACTCTTTTCCATATGTTGTCTATACTACAAAATAATTCATTATAAGCATTGCAATACATCCATTTAAAGTTGCTATTATAAACATATGTGGATAGTATTTAGTTTTTAATTCGGCTGTTCCTAACAACCTACCCATAAACTGTATCTGAGCTCCTGAAAGTAATAACATTGGTAAAAGTATTGCAACATGTGCTTGATTTATTTGACCTGCTGTAAACAAGCCAGCTATTACCCCAGAAGCTCCTCCCATTGATATAAATATTGTCATTATTGCAGTTGCTGCAACACCTGGAAGTCCAAATATGCTCATTACAGGTGTGAAAATTGTTCCTATTATATCCAAAAGACCAGTTAAATTGAATATAGAAATTATAGCAAAACCAAATATAACATTTGGAGCCATTGAATTTGTGCTTATTTGAAACCCGTTTCTAGCTCCACCAATAAATGCATCTATCACATTTCCTTTTTTAACTTTCACCTCTTTTTTTGCTATATCACTCATATTAAGCTTCCTCCTTTTCGAATTTATTTAAGTATAATCTAAGTAAGTTTGCTCCAACAAATTTCATAATTAAGATTAAGGCAAGTGGTATAAATATTGGAACATCGCCTATAAATGGAAATAATGCTGCTCCTGAAGCAAAGAAATTTGTGATTGCAGATGCTCCAGAAAACTGAAATGCACAGAAAACAGCTTTTTGCTTTTCATCTATATACCCATCATCTTTAAGTTCCTTAGTCATAGATGCAGCAGCGTCTGTAGATTGTAAACTAGCTATTAAAGTTAATCCTGCAAATCCAGGTAATCCTAGTAATGGTTTTAATAGTGGACTAAGAAGTTTTTGCGCTGCTTTCATACCATCTAAGTGGTCTATAACTCTGACTATTCCAAGTGCAAACATAACTGATGGTATTAAAGTTAATGCATATAGCCATCCATCACGAGGACCAGTCCCTCCATCCCCTCTGAAGTTTGCAGCTAATGTACCTACACCATCATTAACTGTCCCCAGTGAACCAAAGTTTCCTAATACATTATTAAAATCTAGTACTTTTAATGCTCCAGGTGCATCTTTAAATATTCCTGAAAAGAATAATGCTCCTAATATTAATGCTACATACCCATACCATTTAACTTCTATTTTTTCTGTTGTTGATTCTAACTTGCTCATATAAATTCTCCCTCCTGCTTAAATAAATTTTATTAGTACACCTTTTCATTAAGCAAAACCCATGCCAATACTTTAATAATAATATTTTTTCATTTGTTTTTTTATTGTTAATTTTTTACATCATATAAATTGCTTGCAATTGCTAACTTTTTAAACTTATATTTATACATCTTTTATTGTCATGCAGTAGAAAAATCTTTATATTATAAATATTTTTCTATATAATTTTTCAAACTAATTTTATAAATAGGATTTTATAGGATAAAAACCTATAAAATCCTATTATTTAGCTAAATATATAAATTTATCATGTTATTTGTTGTATAATATAACTTGTTCTGCTCTTAAAAAAGCAAACTAAATATTACCTTAGTTAGGAGAAATAAAATGGACAGAAAAAAATTAATCCTTATAACATATGATAAATTAAATGCTGACCACTACAAAGAAGAGTTAATAAGCTTTTTTGGAGATGAAATAAGTATAGAAACTCAAAACATACTTGATGGTATAAGAGAGAATTTAGAGGGTGATGTAGTTCTTTCTCTATCACCTTTAACTAGTAATTTTTTAATAAAGCATTTCAAGGAAGACATTGAAATTATCCATGGAACAAAGGCACTTTCAAAGCTTGGATATGAGAAAATGATGAAACTACCTCCAGGTACAAAATCATTACTTATGACTACCAATAAAACTTCAGCGTTTGAAATGGCTACTTATTTATATAAAATAGGAATAAATCATATCGATTTTGTACCAACATACCCAAACTGTGAAGAAATATATGATTTAGATACAGCTATAACACCAGGTCAGACTAGATTTATACCAAAATACATAAAAAATATCGTTGACTTAGGTTGGAGAAAAATTTCATTAGATACATATATGTCGTTACTAGTAGTATTAAAGCTAAAAAACGAGAAGTTTATAGAAAAACTATACAAGCTATCTAAGGAAATACTTAGTCATGATTTTTTAAATACATCATTAGATAATATATCTAAATTAAAAACTATACTCTATATGACTATTGACGAAATTGGAGATGGGTTAATATTTTTCAATACATTCAACAAGGTTACATTTGTAAATAAATCTTTACTAAGCATGTTGGAATTAGATGAAAAGCTCATAAAATCACCTTCTTTAATGGAATATTTACCAAAGAGTTTTTTGGATAAAATCACTCAAAATCTAAACATAGATAATATGATTATATACATGGATGAAATAGACAAAAAATTTATACTATCAAAAAAACCATTTTATCTTTATAAAAATATAGAAGGTTGCTTAATTACATTAAAAGATGTAAGCAAGATAGAAATACTAGAACAAAAATAAGAAGTGACTCTGTTAAAAGAGGTTATATAGCCAAGTATAAGTTCAATAATATAATTGGAAATAGCACTGTTATAAAAGACTGTATCAAAAAAGCAAAAAAATGGCTCTTACAGATAACCCTATACTAATAACTGGTGAAACAGGTACTGGTAAAGAAGCTTTTACTCAATCAATACACAACCATTCTCCTAGAAAAAATAAACCTTTTGTAGCAATAAATTGTGCTTCACTTCCAAGTGAATTGCTTGAAAGTGAACTGTTTGGATATGAAGATGGTTCTTTTACTGGAGCAAAAAAGGGTGGAAAGAAAGGATTATTTGAATTAGCTCATACTGGAACCATATTTTTAGATGAGATAGGAGATATGCCACATGATTTACAAGTAAAACTCTTAAGAGTTTTACAAGAAAAGGAAATTAGAAAAATTGGTGGTACAAATATTATTCCAATTGATGTAAGAATACTAGCTGCTACAAACAAAAACTTAGAAAAATTAATTTTAGAAAATAAATTTAGAATGGATTTGTTTTACAGGATAAGTATGTTCACATTAGAGTTGCCTCCTCTTAGAAATAGATTAGAAGATATACCATTTCTTTTAGAATCGTTTTTAAAAGAACTTCCATATAAAAATATTAAACTCGATAAAAATCTATTAAAAGCTTTAAATTCTTATACTTGGATGGGCAATATCAGAGAATTGAGAAATTGTATTGAATATATGGCTTATATGGGTTCTAATCAACTTACGATAAATGACTTGCCACAAAATATATCTTCAAAATTAAATAATCATCATATGTTAGGAAATACCTCTATATTTCATGATTTAAATCAATATGATAAAAATATATGTGTTTCTATCCTAAAATCGTTATATATAAAACCAATGGGAAGAGCAAAACTCATGAAATTTATGGAGCATAATGTCACAGAATATGAAGTAAGAAATATGCTAGAATATTTGACATCTAATGAATATTTAACTCCTGGTAAAGGAAGAAAAGGTAGCTCTATCACCGAAAAAGGTATAAAAATTATAGAAAATAATATATTTTAGTTTTATATTAATTCAAATTTACCACCTCAAAATTTATATTTATAATCATAAATTTTATTTTACTATAACTTATTATAAAATAATAAAAGATACCTTCAGCAAAAAAGCTATGAAGTAATAATTTTTATTATTAGTTTCATAGCTTTTAATATTAATATATTAATTGATTTAATATTACTGATTGATAATTATAAAGTGTATCTGTTAAAGGTATAAACTCTGAACCAATCCCAAATTTTAATTCTGCAAACGCCTCTAAATAGTCTGGGTCACATACATCTTCCTGTGTTAAATCTTGAAGTACCATTTCAGTCGCAAGATAAGTCGCTAATGATGGTATAAAAGCGTCCATTGGCATGGGATATCCACCAAGTCTATTTGACATGCCAGCAGCTTTAGCCTTTTCACTTATCATATCATTTATCTTGTCATAATTTTGAGCATCTTTTTTAGCTATTTTAAATCCCATAACGCTAGGATATGTATCTGTTGGTGATGGATTACTTTGCTCTGCAACTATATATTTTAACTCTAAAGCTTTAGTTAATATAACTTCATCCATATACTCATTTACACCAAATACATTTATATCTTTTCCATACTTCTTAACCTGTTTGTCTATATCTTCATTTAAAAATTGCTTCATTTTGCCCTTATCTTCTTCTGTATTTACATTTGGTGTATCAACTTGTACAAATTGCATTCCTAAACTTCTACAAGTCTCTTTAATTTTTTCTAGTCTTTTGGCGATATTGGCATCTTTCAAATCATCCTTAGATGCATAATGAATAAAAGCTTTTGCTCCCAGTTCCTTTGAACGTTCAACTAATAACTTTCCTCTTTCCTCTGTGTCAACTCCTAGATTTACATCTACATATTGACTCAATTGGTTTTTGTCCTCTCCCATAGGAGCTGAGATAGTTATTATTTCTGGACGCTTTTCTTTTACCTTTTGTAATGCTGGTAAAAGACCTGCTTGGTCCGTTGATACTACAATCGCCTGAATTTCTTTATCATCAGTCAATTTTACTATTTCATTTATAGACTTATCTATATTAGAAGTAAAGTTTTCTGGCAACACAACATGTTTTATAGTTCGCTCAACTCTAGCTTCACCATCTTTTTCTTTATCAGTTTCATTAGCTTCCTTATACTCTTTTGCTAAATCTTCTACTATACTGTATTGTACTTTATTTTCAGATAATGGCTGAGTTACTACTGCAACTTTGAAATCATCAATGATTTTCTCTTTATCATTTTTGCCTGTAACTAAACTACACCCTGTAATCCCAATAATTAAACATATAGATAGCATAAGTGCTGTTATTTTTTTAAGCATTAGTTAAAACCTCCTAAATTTGTACTTTCTTATCACTATTACTAATTTTATCATACTTCAAAGAAAAATTATATTATAAAAAAATTATATGCTAACTATTATAATCCAATCTAAAAAGTACTATAGGTAGATTAGATTTTGATTAAATCTACCCATAGTACTAAAAAAATTATATATTATAAAATTAAATTAATTATAAATTATTATGCTATTTGTTTTTGCTTTTTATGAAGTTACCAACTATTCCACCCAATATAGCTGGTATTACCCAGTTAAAGCCCAAACCTGCAAGTGGTAAACTTTGTATAAATGGAACAGCTCCTGTCATTCCATTTACAGCTGATAATACACTAACTAGTAATGTAACATATGCTGCACCCTTAAATGCATTATCATTTTTTATATGCTTACCAGCTAATTCCATGATAACTATTGCCAATAAAACAGGATATATAGTTTGTAGAATTGGAACTGATATAGCTATTATAGCATCAACACCTAAATTAGATATAAGCATACTAGCCACACATATACCGATAACTAGTTGTTTATAAGTTGCTTTACTTATTCCTTCAAAATAAGTTGAAATTGATGCTGTTAGACCTGTAGAAGTAGTTAAACAGGCAAGTGCTACAATTACACCTAAAATTATCTTTCCTACTTGACCATATAATAGTATACTAGTTATCTCAACCAATAAAGATGCTTGAGGTATGCTAGTATCATATAAAGTTGAAGCTGTTGCTCCTAGATAAGTAAGACCACCATATACTAATGCCAGGAATACACAGGCTACAAAACCAGCTTTAATAGTCATACCTATTTGGTCTTTATCTGATGTATATCCTTTAGCCACTATAGACATTAACATTATAGTAGCCATAGACGCTGCACCTAGAGCATCCATTGTTTGATAACCTTGTGATATACCTTCACCAAATAGATTTTTATCTATCATATGTTCTGGACTCATAGGTCCTGCTGGAGATATTATCCCTTTTACAATTAGAACAAATAATACTAATAATAACGCTGGAGTTAAATATTTACCTATTATGTCTATAACTTTAGAAGACCTAATCGTAAATGCTAAAGTCAAACCAAAGAATATTACTGAAAATACTGCTTTAGCTACTGTTCCATGGTCTCCAAATATAGGTATAATACCCATTTCATATGTTGTTGCACAAGTTCTTGGTATAACAAGAAGTGCTAAACATGCTAGAGCAGCTACACTCATTACTCTTGCTAATCCTTTACCTGCTCTTCTAAGTACATCATCCATGCTTCCTTTACATCTTGCTGTTGCTATGATAACAAGCATTGCTATACCAGCATCTGCAACAACAAAGCCAACAAGAGGAATTAACCAGTCTTTACCGGATTCCATTCCTAAAAATGGAGGGAACATAAGATTTCCTGCGCCAAAGAACATAGAGAACAAAGCAAAACCAACTATAAAAATATCTCTCATCTGCTTACTCACACCAAACTACCCCCTTTGAAAATATTTTGAATATTAAGATAATCTTACTTTATTTTCATAAAAATGTCAATCTGGTAAAAATTCTCATATTGTTAACGTTTTCCCAATTTAATATTTGCATATAATTTTCATTTTATGATAATTCCCATCAGTTTTGTTAAATCAATTGCTTGCGACACATCAAAACAAGCTCCCCTAATATCATTTATTCCTACTTCAATACCTTCAATATTATTAGTGGTAAAATCTACTCCAGAAAGTTTAGTTCCATTAAAATTCGATTTTTTTAAATTTGTATACTCGAATACTAAATTTTCATTTTTTACTTCCTGAAACACAGAACTTTCAAAATTTGAATCTAAAATAGAAACTATCTTGAACTTAGAAAACGAGAAGTTAGAATATCTACCTAAAACATCCTTAAACAATACGTTTTTAAGTATACAATCATCCAATCTAACTCCTATTAATTTGCTGTCTTTAAATTCAACTCTGTATATACTTCCTCCATAGAAAGACGTATTGGATAAATTACAGTTTTCAAATACTACATCAAGTAAGTCAATCTTTTTTAAATTACAATTTTCAAAGGATACATTTCTAAATATACAAGATTCAAAACTTGCTCCTGTAATATCTAAATCACTTATAACCTCATTTTCTATAGTTTTATTAAATATTTTTTCATCATTGAATATATCATCTAATATAACTTCAATATTTTCAACATTTTCTAATTCCCCTGTAAATTTAGGCTTTTGTACTTTAATAATCTTAGTCATTTTCTCCTCCACTATAAATTATATTATTTTTAAACTCGTTTTTATTATTATATTAAGCTATTATATGTACTTTCAATATATTAAAAAGTTTTTACGAAATATTCTTGTATTCAGTACATTTATAATTATATCACAAACTTATTTATAATGAA
This sequence comes from Clostridioides sp. ES-S-0010-02, assembly GCA_020641055.1. Lineage (NCBI taxonomy): Bacteria > Bacillati > Bacillota > Clostridia > Peptostreptococcales > Peptostreptococcaceae > Clostridioides > Clostridioides sp. ES-S-0010-02. The sequence continues at coordinate 1,250,256 of CP067345.1, read as the reverse complement.
TTTCCATTAATAGCATAAGTGTTACAGAAGTATAACATTTATTATACTTCTGTAACATTTATCTTTAGAAATAATTATTCTTTATAAAAAATGACCTCGGTTTTTTATAAAATCGACAAAAAAAACGAATAATTTCTTTAAATTTATTGTAAATAATACAATATTACGATATAATACAACAGAAAAACAAATAGAAAATGTTCATATAATATTAGTAATATGGTCTAATAGTCTCTACAAACTCACCTTAAATGAGTTTTCTATGAATAGAATGTTAACTTTAATATATATTCTATTCTATCTATATGAATATATATTTTTTTGTTTATATTTTAAAGTTTTTTGGAGGTAAAAATGGTACCAAACACTAATAATGTACAACCAGATGGAAATAATTCATCATTAAGCTTTTTAGACAAGATGTTTAAATTCAGCGAACGTGGCTCTAACCTTAAGACAGAAGTAATAGGTGGGGTTACTACATTCTTAACAATGGCATACATAGTTTTCGTAAATCCAGCAATATTATCTGAAGCTGGCATGGATAAAGCAGCACTTATAACAGTTACTATATTAGCTACAGCCATTGGTACACTGATATTTGCAATTTTAGGAAATGCACCATTTGCACTAGCACCTGGTATGGGTCTAAATGCATTCTTCACATATTCATTGGTTATAGGAGCAGGAATTCCATGGCAAACAGGTCTTGGAGTTGTATTCTTATCTGGATGTGTATTCTTCACACTCGCAGTAACAGGTCTACGAAAGACAATTGCTGATGCAATTCCTCGAGAATTAGCAGTAGCATCTTCAGCAGGTATAGGTCTTTTCCTTGCTTTTGTTGGTTTAAAAAACATGGGTGTTATAATTGCAAACCCAGATACAATAGTTTCACTTGCAGATTTTACACCAACAGTTTTAATAGCTCTTTTTGCACTTATCTTAATGGCAATATTAGAATACAAAAAAATTAAAGGTGGAATATTAATAAGTATAGTAGTCGCAACAGTAATATCTATTATATGTGGATTTGTAGAATTACCAACAGCAATAATCTCAACACCACCAAGTATAGCACCAATTGCTTTTAAATTAGATATTATAGGAGCGTTAAAATTCTCATTAATTGGACCTATATTCTCTTTCATGTTTATAGACATGTTTGATTCGTTAGCATTTCTTATCACTTGTTGCAAACAGATGGGTCTTGAAGATGAAAATGGAGAAATAAAGGACCTTGGAAAAATGTTATATGCAGATGTTTCTTCTACTTTAATAGGTTCGTTTTTAGGAACTAGTACAGTTACAACATTTGGAGAATCGGCTTCTGGTATAGCAGCAGGTGCAAGAACTGGACTTGCTTCTGTAGTAACCGCGGCATTATTCTTAGCTACACTTATATTTACACCATTACTTGGTATAGTTCCTACTTATGCTGCAGCACCTGCACTTGTCATGGTTGGTGTATTTATGTTTGAAAGTATAAAACAAATCGATTTTGCTGATAGTAAAATAGCAGTCCCTGCTTTTGTTACAGTTTTATTGATGCCTCTAACTTATAGTATAAGTATTGGTTTGTGTTTTGGATTTATTTCATATATAATAATGCATGTTGTAGCTAAAGAAACTGATAAGGTTAGTATAACACTTTGGGTTATAGGGATACTTGCAGTTGTAAACTTAGTACTAAGTTAGTATTTTAATTTTGATATATTAAAAGCTTATTTATTTTTAATTTAAAAATAGCAAAATCAATTTTATATCTAAATTGATTTTGCTATTAACTTTATATATAAAATTTATTATCATAATATATAGATAGAAAAATACATAGAAAAGGGATGATATTTATGTCACAATTACTTATAAAAAATGCATATCTAATCACTATGAATACAGATAGAGAAGTATATGAGAATGGAAGTATACTTATTGAAGACAATATTATAAAAAAAGTTGGGAAATTTGATAATAATATTGTAGATAAAGATGCTGAAATATACGATGCTAATGGAAAAATATTAATGCCAGGATTAGTCAATACACACGTTCACTTATCTCAACAATTAGGTCGTGGTCTTTCTGATGATGTTGTTCTTTTAACATGGCTTAGAGAAAGAATCTGGCCATATGAAAGTAGCTTTAATTACGAAGATTCTTTAATCTCATCTACTGCATGTTGTGTAGAACTAATAAAATCTGGTGTCACTACATTTTTAGAGTCTGGTGGTCAATATGTCGATGCTATGGTTGAAGCTGTTGATAAAACTGGAATTAGAGCATGTCTAGCTAAATCAGTTATGGATACAGGAGATGGTCTTCCTGAAGCATGGCAAAAAACTACTGATGAAGAAATCAACACTCAATTAGATTTATACCATAAGTTTAATAATACATCTAATGAAAGAATTAAAATATGGTTTGCTTTAAGAACTATTTTTAATACAACTGAGGATTTACTTGTTAGAACTAAACAATTAGCTGACAAATACAACACAGGTATACATATGCATGTAGCTGAAATAGCTGATGAAATTTCATTTGTAAAACAAAATACTGGAGTTGGAACAGTTGAATATCTTGATAAGTTAGGTGTTTTGGGGCCAAACCTTTTAGCTGCTCATACAGTTTGGCTTACGCATAAAGAAATTGATTTATTCAGATTACATGATGTAAAAGTTTCTCATAACCCTGGTGCAGCTATGAAAGTAGTACTAGGTTTTGCATCAATTCCTGAAATGCTAGAAAAAGGAATTCCAGTCTCAATTGGTACTGATGGGGCTCCTTCAAATAATAGAATGGATTTAATGAGAGATATGTATTTAACTTCATTAATACATAAAGGAAGAACTTTAAATCCAACAGTTATTCCAGCTGAACAAATATTAGAAATGGCTACTATAAATGGAGCAAAATGTGCTTTACTTGAAAAAGAAATTGGCAGTCTTGAAGTTGGCAAAAAAGCAGATATGATTATTCTTAATCCAGATACAATTCATTGCTTACCAATGCATAATCCAATTGGAAACATAGTGTATTCTATGACTAGCGAAAATGTAGATTCTACAATTTGTGATGGAAAGTGGCTTATGAAAGAAAGAAAGGTATTAGTTGTAAACGAATCTGAGTTATTGGAAAAAGTTAAAAAACAAGCTTCTAAAATAAAAGAAAAATCAGAAGTTAAAATTCCTTCTAAATTTAAAATTATAAAATAAAATAAAACCAATTGTTTTGTAGAGATACAGGTTCAAGTAAACTTGTATAGTCTACTTACAAAACAATTGGTTTTTTTATGCTATATTTTATTAAAATAAAAATAGCTATTATATTATAAATACATCACTAACAGTTAGGTTCAGATTTAGATTCATTTTTTTATACTTAGTTATATCATTACAACACATTAGGCACGCACTTTTTTGTTCATTCATTGGACAAACTTCACATGGTTTATCTCTATTCTAAAATACCTTATAACACAATTGATTTATCTCTGTGTTTGGAGCTATACTCAATATGTTTTGATTTATAAATAAAAGCTCATATGTATTCTTGTTTATCACATAAGTCCATTAATTCAAATTATCCATAACTGCTTTTATATATTTCTGGTATAAATGTCAAGGATTCTATTTCCTCTTTTGTCCAAAATCTATTTCCATTACACTCGTCAAAGCCTACATAACCACTAAATTCGCCCTCATCTAAGATTGTACATTGTGACATAGATTCTATCCATTGTACTTTCAAAATTTTATATAACCCATCATCAAGTGAAGATTGATTACAGTTTAAATTTCATATAATTCATAATATTATTTAGTTTATAACTTTTACCTTACTTCTATCTAATACCATTTTAAGTGAATTTTCAACAGTTTCAATCACGTCTTTATAACTTAAATATACGTTTATGTAAATATAATCTTCATCTAAATTGTATTCAGTTACTCTACAATACAAAAGTTTTCCTCCATCTAATAAATTACTCAAAATATAATTATCTTTTCTTGGAACATAACCTATTACATACCCAGTTTCTCCAACTATTTTAATAGCATTTTCATCATATAAATTATCTTTCTCTCTTTTTAGATAGTATATCTTACTCTTCTCCAATTCCTTTTCTAAATATTCTCTATTTCTAAACCTTGAGCCAGCAACAGCTACTGAAATCAAATAAATGTCTTTACCATGCTCATTTACCTTCAGCTTTTTAGTATTTACAAATTCTTTTTTTAAATTATTACTTTCATATAACAATCGTCTTAACTCATCTTTTAATTTGATATTTTTTTCTTTTTCATAAGCTTCTTTAACTATTTGCATTTCTTTAAGAGAAAGTCTCTCTCTATACCTCTTCAAAATATTTATAGATTCCTTACGTACTTCATTTATGTTTCCAAAAAGTCCTTTTAAAGATAAATTTTTTCCTTTAGGGTACAGTGATTTACTACCTTTAAGGACAATGAAAAATAACATATCATCATAATATTCTTGTGTTAATTTATTTTTTTCTATATCTTCCATTTTTCCAATTAACTCTTCTGTTTTAAATGTTTTTTCAAAAAAATCTAATAACTTCAACTTACAGCTTGCACTTCCCTTTTTAGATATATGCCAATATACCTCAAAATCTCGAATATCTTTATTTAAATATGGTAATAAATCATCAAAAGATAAACGTACATCATAGATTTCTGACATTTTTATCATATCTTCTGTCTTTCCATCAGCTTCATTTAATGCTTTAAAGAATATACTTTTCCACTTTTCACTAAGTAAAACATTATTCATTTCTTTCTTAAATTCAACTTTATCACAACTTACTTTGTCATCCTCTAAAACACCTACTGCTATTAAAAAAATAGAATACAGACTATCAAAGTTAGTCCCATAGCTTGCTACAATTGGAAGAAATTGATTCACTAATTCCACTTTATTCCCTATATATTTAAATTCTACACTTAACAAATAATTGCATATAAGATATGCTAAGTTGTTTACCTTATCTTTATCTAAATCTCGTCTTTCAAGATATTCGCTTAAATCTACTGTAGAAATAATATAGTTCATTAGTAATCCTTCATATTTTTTATCTTTATATCCTTCTTCAATTAAATAAGAGGTTATTTCAGAATCTAGATTTTCCATATTGACAATGGCAAATACTTTTATTGAGCCTGTAGATATTCTAGATAGATTAAACAAATATGTATTGTAAAACTCAAGTTTTCTAATAGTATTACTTAAGTAAAATATGTATTCTCCAGATTTAGAAAATGTATCCACTATTTCTCTTATATTATCTACATCTAAATAATTTTCACTTAAAACAAGCCCAAGTTTTACATACTCATCTTTTTCACTTGTATATATTAAATCCTCTGTTAGCTGATATAACCACTTTTCATCAATTATTCGCTCTTTTATTAGAGTGTTTATCTTTTTCATAAAAATTTCAAAATAACAAATTAGAGACTTATGACTATACTCTTCTAACAGGTCAATTTTATTAGATTCACTTCTATAAATATTTAAAATATTCTCTACCAAATTATTTGCAAGTTCTACTTGTTCTCTTAAAGGTATCTTTTCGTATATACATAAATAATTCATTTCAAATGATTCTTTATATCCATCATAATCCTTAATCTTTTGTAGTTGCTTAAAAATACTACCCACTAAATTATCCTCCTTTACATTATTATAATTTATATTGATTATACTACTTATTTTAATGAATTTACATTTTTACACATAAAAAAATATTACTAGAAATTAAAATTTCCAGTAATACTAATTGTACAAATATTAAAGTTTCATCGCTTAACAATGGTTTTGTTAAATTAGAATTTATTTATCAAGTTCCGTTAACTTTACGACCAGCTCTTCACAAATTTCTTTTATTGTTTTATTATCTGTATTTACAATAATATCTGCTGATGCCATATATTTCTCTTCTCGTCTTTTCATCAAATCAGATATAAATTCAACATTCATATTATTATTAAGTATTGGTCTTTCATCACTATGTTTAACACGTTGAAGAATAGTTTCTGGACTTGCTGTTAATAAAACAACTCTTCCACTTTTTTTCATATATTCTACATTTTTATCTCTAAGTACGATTCCTCCCCCACAGGAAACAACTAGTCCTTCTCTTTGTTGTAAATTTATTAATGCTTGGCTTTCAAGATTTCTAAAATATTCTTCTCCTCGTTTTTCAAATATTTCAGAAATACTCATCCCTTGATGCTCAACTATATATGCATCTGTTTCTACTTGCTCCATTTCTAATAAATGACTCAAGTATGATGATACAGTGCTTTTTCCGACCCCCATAAATCCAACAAGCATTATATTGTAAGAGAATAAATTTTTAGCCTGTATTTTCTTACTATTTTTTACTACATATCTGAAAATATCTATAATTTCATCTTCAAACTTATGACCTTTTAGCTTCTCAATTAATGCTACTTCTTTTTTATTTTCATAGTCTGGCTGTAAAATGGGAAGACCTTTTTCCTTTTTAATATCAATAATACCTTTTATACATTCCATTCTTTTCTCAAGTAAATCAATCAGCTCATCATCATATAAGTCTATTTTTTCTCTTATTTTTTCTATATTTTCCATTGTCACACCTCTTCTTTCAGACATGTTAAAATTAAAAATACTTACAATTATATTATACTAATGTTACATATTACAATCATGTACTTTTTCTTTTTCATATCTCATGTTTACAAACAATGCAAGTAAAATTCCAACAAATGTTATAGCTACATTGAATAGTACAACATATTTTGGCCCATTTACTCCACCAGATTTTGTAATAAATCCAGCTATATTTAAAATAACATAGTTAGCTATACTAGATGCAATCATAACTATAGATGTTATTTTTCCTTTATTAGTTGGAAACATTTCATTTGCTGTCGATGTAGTCAATTGAAGCACACCACCTGCTGCTGAATAACCTATTACAAATCCTCCTACCATACAAATAGTTGGAGACTGAACAAAATACACAATTAATAACATAATTGAAGCTATTACAGGATAGATAACAAGTATTCTTATTGGCTTAACATATTTTTTTATAAGCACAGAAGTTATTAATACTGCACAGATTACTCCCATTGAATAAAAAGATTGAATTTTTGTAGGGTCAGCCATACCATATAATTTACCTAATTCTTGATTACAATTTAGCCATAGTACAAATGTAGATGTACATGTAAATCCAATACAAACAAGAGCTATACTTGTTGGTGTAAACTTCATTTTCTCTGACTTAACAGTCTTTCCATTATTATCAATAACATTGTTAGCTGGAGGAAATGGCAATATAGCTATTAAAATTGCATCTACAATAATAAGAACAGCTGTTACTATAAAAATAACTTTAAATGATATTGAATTTGCTGCAACAAATCCAATTATAAAAGGAAGTAAAAATTGCGCTAAAGCTATTGTGAATTTAGTAAACATATTTGCTATTGTTCCTAGACTAGCAAATATCTCCATACAAGAAGGTGTTACACAAGTATCTAAAAATGAGTTTGCTGCACCTCCAATTACTGCAAATATATACGCTATGTAAAAATTTGGTGAAAATACAATTCCAATAAAGAAAATTGCATGTAGAAAATTACCTATAAGTCCACTTACCTTTCTTCCATATTTATCTGAAATAGGGCCTGCAAATGGATATGATATAAGTCTACCTAACCCTAATGCAGCAATAACTGCTAAAACAATACTCACATCAAGAGTTCCATCTGATAGTGTCTTAGCTCCCCACATAGATGCAAATTCTGGTTTATATTGTCCTAAAATTGAAATTCCAATACCAAGTAAAAAATATGAAAAATACAACGCTATGGCAGTAGGATAGTATTTTTTATTATTCATAGTTATTCTCCCATTCTTGTTAATTTCTTAACATTTTTATATACAATAAACGTATTCCCATAATGGGTTTAAAGAATAGCTAAACTTTTACATTTAACTATACCACCGATACAAAACCCACTATGACAACTTATAAAGTAATATCAAAATATTTTGTAAAGTAATATCAAAACATTGAGATACATATATATTCTATATTATTAAAGTATTATTTTTTCGTCTATTTAAAGTATAATTCTTTAATTTCTTCTACAGGCATTTCCAATCCAGTGTATAGATTAAAAGCCTCAGCTCCTTGATATAATAACATTCCTAATCCACCAATAGCTTTACAACCATTAGCTTCAGCATCCTCAATCATTTTTGTTTTATTTGGATTATAAACAACATCTGTTACAACTAACTCTTTTCTTAATACACTAACATCTTTTATATTAGTTTCATTATCATGAGGTTTCATCCCAATAAGCGTTGCATTTGTCAAAATATCACTTGATGATACTTCTTCATAAAGTTTTTCTGTATCTGCTAAATCATATAAATTAACAATACATTCTGGTACTTCTTTCTTTATATTTTCAATTGTTTGTTCCGCTCTTTTATAAAAATCATCCTTAGCATTGAAAATAGATATTTCTCTTGCTCCATCTAATGCACATTGTACTTGTATAGCAGTTGCCGCACCACCAGCACCCATAATCGTAAGTTTTTTACCCTTTACTTCAACTCCATTTTCTTTTAAATTACGAACATAACCAACACCATCTGTTATATGTCCAATTAACTTTCCATTTTCATTTACAATTGTATTACATGCTCCAATTATACGAGCAGCTGGAGAAAGTTCATCCATATATTCTGTAACAGCAGTTTTACATGGCATTGTTACATTTGCTCCTTTTATGTTGAACGTTTTTATAGCTGAAAGTGCATCTTTTACCTTGTCCACAGTAATATCAAAAGCTAAGTATCTATAATCTAAATCTAATTTTTCAAAACTATAATTATACATTAGTGGTGATTTAGAATGCCCCACTGGTGTACCTATTAATGCGAATAACCCTGTTCTTCCTGAAATTTCCATAATTTTATATCCTCCCAATATCATCAATTTCTTTGCAAATAATCTATTTAATTATTTGCAAAGAAACATCTATTTAATTTCAACTATATATTTAATGCTACTTCAAAAGCTTCTTTTGTTGCATCCAATGCTCTACGAGCCTTTACTGCATCCCCAACAACATAAGTTTCATTCACAAATTTCTTTACTTCTTCGCTTAATGGGTCATAATTACGAGAACCCATAGCAAGTACTACTGAATCGAAGCCTTTTAAATTATCTTCTGTTCCATCTGCAAGTGAATAGTCAACTCCATCGTTATAGAATTTAGCAACTTTAGCACCAGTAACAGTATGTATATTGTAACTTTCAAAATCATCCATAAGGAATTTACGATGTTCAGAAATTACATCTGCACCAACTTGTTCTCTTAATTCAATAACAGTAACATCATGTTCTTGTTCACCAAGGAAGGCTGCCACTTCACAACCAACCATTCCACCACCAACAACAAGAACTTTCTTTCCACAAGATTCTTTTCCATCAAGAAGATCCACTGCATGTATTAATCCTGATTCATTAATTCCTGGTATAGGAAGTACAAGTGGAGTTGCACCAGTAGCTACAATAACTGCATCAGGTGATTTTTCTTTTATAAACTCTACTGTAACTTCTGTATTAGTGTATATTTTTACACCATATTGATTGCACTTTGAAATATAACTACGAACTAAATTAGTAATATCTCCTTTACCTGGAGGATATGCAGCTAAACGCATTTGACCACCAAGCATTTCAGATTTTTCAACTAGAGTTACCTTATGCCCTCTCTCAGCACATACCCATGCTGCAAGCATACCTCCAACACCACCACCAACAACAAGAACTTCTTTTGTAGTTTCAGCTGGTTTAAGTTCAGATTCATGACCTAATATCGGATTTGCAAGACAAGCTATAGGCTTACCTTGGAACATATTTGGCACACAACCTTGTAGACACGCAATACATGGTATCATTTCATCTAACTTCCCATTTTTAGCTTTGTTAGGCATACTTGGGTCAGCTAAACTTTGTCTACCAAATGCTACTAAATCACATCTACCTTGACGAACCATTAATTCAGCAAATTGTGGCTCTGTATAGCGACCAACAGTTATTACTGGTATACTAACAGATTTCTTTATTTCTGTAACTAAATCTGCACTAAATCCAGCATGAAGAACTGTAGGAGCCCACATATATTCATCATGTATATGTATACTACGTGAAACATGAAGTCCATCTACTCCACAATCTTCTAAATAAGCTGCGATTACTGAACTATCATGTACATCAATTCCACCTAAAATATCATCTGTACTATTTATACGACATAGTATTGCTATAGAATTACCTACCTTTTTACGTATATTTTCAATTATAAGGCGAGGTAATCTCATTCTATTTTCAAAACATCCACCAAATTCATCTACACGTTTATTTGTCCTTGGTGATATAAAGCTACTAACTAAATATCCATGAGCACAGTGAACTTCAACAGCATCTACACCAGCTTTTTTTGCACGTAACGCAGCATCTCCATAAGATTCTATAAGTTCATATATTTCTTCAGTTGTTATTGCTAATGGTGTATTACGTCCATTTGACGCAGGTATTGCAGAAGCAGCTTTTAAAGGATACCCTGCAATTTTTTCATTTCCCTCAGAACCAGCATGTTGTAATTGTATAGATACTTTTGAACCTGCATTATGACAGGCATCTATTACATTTTTAAAACTATCTATTGTGCTATCATCATACAAACAAGGTTTACGAGGTCCTCCTTTAGCTTTCTTATCCACAACACTAGATTCTATAGTTATTAATCCAAAACCACCTAAGGCACGTTCAAGATAATAAGCCTTAGAAGTTTCACTTAAAGTACCATCTGTGTTTGCGAAATTATTTCCCATAGGAGGAACTACAAAACGGTTTGGAACTGTCATTGAACCAATTTTTATAGGTGTAAACATAGAACTAATCTTCATAAGGTTTTCCTTCCTTTCAAGTTTTATATTTTTTTCTTATATTTTTATGCTTTATATACTTTAATATCGAATAAGTCTATTTTTATTTTGGAGATACTTCTGGCCATGCTTTATCTAATACTTTTTTAGTTGCCTTAAATACAGTCTCAGCTGTAGTTGATAATCCTTTAGCTACTAAAGAATCAGATATTACTTCAACACCTATAACTTCTGGTGATATATTATGTTCTTTGATTATTTTTACAAATTCTTCTGTATTTCCATATCCTTCACCTGGAGCTACACGGTCATGTAGTGATTCATCTCTAAGTTTTTCATAAGGTGTCTCTAAAACATCACAAACTTGAATTGATACTATCTTTTCTGCTGGAACAGGTGCAAGGTCATCTACTGTTTGTTTTGCTCTAGCCCAGTGCCATGTATCTAATATAAGCATTGCATTTTCACGGTTACATCCTTTTACAACACGCCAAGCAGTAGCTAAATCTGGCACACCGCTGTATGGCATAAACTCAAGTCCTATAATAAGTTCTCCTGCTCTATCACATAATTCTCCTAATGCAGTTATAATTTGTTCTTCTGGTACCATTTCTAATAGACCACAGTTTATATGTTTAACATTAAATAAACGAGCCATATGATAAACATTTTGTTCTTTTTCTTGTTGAGCTTCTGTTCTATCCTCTTTAGTCCCCCATTGAGTTATATATTCTACTTCTGTAACTTTCATATTATATTCATCAAGAATTGAAAGCATTTCTTCGTCTGTAACTCCAGCGTTTTTTGCATCCACATAATTTTCAGCACGTAATCCGATGCCATCAAATCCAGCTTCTTTTGCAATACGCACTCTATCACGGAATGAAACTTCTGTGCCTAATGTATAAGAACTAATAGTAATTGGAATGTTAATATTTTTTTGATTATTCATAATTTAAATATGCCCCCTTTAATTTCTTTATAATTAATCTTTTTTTTGATTTTATTTTTTTATTTATTCTACTAGTAGCATTATTTTACTTTAAAAATAAAAATATTTTTTTGATTTATCTTTATCTAGATTTTATAAATTCATTGTATCATGAGACTTTATTAATAACAAATTGATAATTTCCTATCAATTCATAGATTTTGTTTATAGATTTTATTGATAATATAATTTATTAATATATACCTTAACTCTATCTATCTAAAATTTAAGACAAAAAACGATAAATTTCTTTAAAAGCTTTTATTATTACGCTGTAATCATATATAATAAAAATGTGAAAAACTTCTTTAAGGTCAACTTCTTTAAATACATACAAATAAAAAATACGATACTCATGAAAGGATGAACAAAAATTGAACTTATATCACTTACGCTATTTTGTTACATTGGCACATTTAGAGCACTATACAAAAGCAGCAGAAAATTTATCTATAACACAACCAAGTTTGAGTCATGCTATTTCTTTGTTAGAAAGTGAACTTGGAGTGTCTCTATTTGAAAAGGAAGGTAGAAATATAGTTTTAACTAAATATGGTAAAATATTTTTAAGAGACGTGGAAAAATCATTAGAAATCTTAGACTCAAGTGTAAAGTCACTAAAGATAACGGGTACTGGTGAAGGTCAAATTGACTTAGCTTTCCTTAGAACACTTGGTACAGACTTTATACCTGATATGGTTCATAGATTCTTAAAATCTAATCCTGATAAATCAATTGACTTTAAATTTCATACAGGTGTAACTACTGATATTATCCAAGGTCTTAAGGAAAGAAAATACGATATTGCTTTTTGCTCAAAACTTGAAAAAGAGAAGGGAATTGAATTTATACCTGTATCCAAACAAGATTTAGTATTAATTGTACCATATAGCCACCCACTGGCTACAAAAGATACTATAGATTTAAAAGAGACAATACCTTATCCTCAAATAGTATTTAATCAAAGAAGTGGACTTAGATATATAATTGATGACATGTTTAAAAAAATAAATCAACAACCTAACATAGTTCATGAGGTAGAAGAAGACCAGGTAGTTGCTGGATTAGTTGCAAAAAATTTCGGTATAGCTGTAGTACCAAATATGCCTATGCTTAAGTTTACAAAAGTAAAAGTAATTCAAATTGTTTACCCAAGTTGGGAAAGAAATTTTTACTTAGCAGTTATAAAGGATAGATATTTGCCTCCTGCAATTAAAAATTTCAAAAACTTTGTCATTAAAAATGCTCAATTATAAGTATTAATAAAAGAGGTTATTTTTAAATAGTCTCTTTTTTAGGGTTTCTTCCAAAATAAAAAAATCTATACTTCTAAAAGTATAGATTCTTAACTGACAGTCGGCATCCGAGTCTCAGTAATAAGCGTTATATAACAGCAACTGTATTTCAATTCCTGAATAACTAAGTTATTTATATTATATCAATTTTCTAAAAATTTGTCAATCTATCTATCTCATTTTTTCAAGCCATGGTCCGACAGGCTCTACAATTGGAACTTCTTTAAAACCCCAATTTCTTATGTCATTTAAACTAGTTGGAGTGTATATTTTACTTCTTACAGATTTAAATATTTTATTTTTTTCTCCATATTGCACACATTTTGGATTTGCTTCTATTAATCCTCTTCTAGCTCTACTAAGAGGATTACATAGAATATCAGCTATTTCTAAACCTTCTTTGTAATCTACATCTTCCTTTTTGGCAATTATAAAACCTTTTACCTTGTCTCTTAACTCTTCATCTATATCTAAATATATTGTTCCATTATTAAAAACATCAAAAAATGCCTTTTGTACTTTTAAATTTGAAACATCATCTCTTGATTCAATAACGATTCTTGCAGACTCTACATTTTCATTATTTACAAATGAATAGAAATTTTGAAGCACATGTATAAAAGCTACAACATAAGGTTCCTTTGAAGGTGCATAGTATTTTTTTAATCTAGCCTTATCTACTGTTACTGATATTATGGTGCACTCTAGTTTAGATAGAAATAAAGGTAATTCATCATAAAATAACTTAATTTGTGAATCATCAAACCTTTCAAATGCTCTTGACTTTCTGGATATATCAGTCAAGTGTATTCCTATATTACTAGTTCCAAAGCAATAATCTTTAAATGCATCCATCTCTTTCCTTAAACAACAGACATAATCACCTTGACTCACTGCGTATTTATATTCAAAAATTACTCCTGTTAATGTAAATGGGTCCTCATGATTTATATCAGCTCTCCCACTTTCATCAATAAACATTATATACTTCTTCTTTATAATTTCACTCACCCTCTTAACATATGATGATATCACCTATATTTATTTTATATGAGTTTTGAAAATATTCCAAGATTTTTAGATAACTTAAACTTAATTTTGTAATAAAAAAATTGAGATATAAACAATCAAAGCTTTAGGCTGTTGAATTTTACATCTCAATTTCATTTTATACATTATTTATATAGTTTTATTATTTTCTAAGAATATCTATTAATTTATCCATACCTATATAAGATACTCCTCCTCCAATTTGATAAGGAGTTTCAACTTTTTTATTTGCAAATACTCTATTTTGTTCTGCTGATAATCCTGAATTATCCATTAAAACTATTGGTGAGTGTAATTTTGCAGCTAATGGTCCAGCTGATAAAGCATCTACTAAAGCATCTGATTTGCTAACTAACACAGATTGTAAATCAGTATCGCCATAGAATTTTTCTATAACTTTAGCATTAGTATCTAATCTGTCATTTCCATATATTCTATTTCCTGAAACATCTTCAGTAGTTATTTCATTCATCTTAGCTATTGTTGAATCATTAATTGCATTTGGTCCACCTATAAAATATGCATTTTCTAATTTTCTTTCTGTTAGCCAAATATAAGATTCTTCTGTAATTCCATCTTTCTTAACTAGTATTATAGGTTGTTTTTCTTCTCCAGCTTTAGAAGCTACAGATAGAGCATCTGCCTCTCCATTTCCAGAAACCATATAAGCTGTCTTTATTTCTTCTCTGTTTCCAAGTTCATTAGCTATTCTTACAGCAGTTTGATATCTATCTTGACCTGATATTCTCTTTGTCTCTGCATTAAAAGTACTCTTTATTTCTTGCTCTAATTTAGAACTTATTGCATTTTCTCCACCTATTAAAATTACTGTTTTAGGTGCTAATAAATTCATTTCTGCAACAGTTTCAGTTGGTAATTTATCTGTATTAGTAAGTAATATTGTTGCATTGTAACTACTTGCCAAAGGTGTTGCTGTTATTCCATCTGCTATTGCATTTCCATTTACTAATACAACAGTATCTGAACTATCAGCACCCCAATTTCCAACTTCACTTATTTTTTTAGCTGTATCAAATCTATTTGCTCCTATAACTGTGTTCCATGTAGGGTTTATTGTTCCATCTTCATTGAAAGTATAATCTTTTCCATCTATTTTTTGAGTTCCTGTTAGCATTTTACCTTCTTTGTCTAAATAGTAAGATTTACCTTCTAATTGCTGCCATCCTGTTTGCATTACTCCTGTTTTATCAAAGTAATACTTATTACCATCTATTTCTTGCCATCCTACTACTGATAAGCCATCATTTCCTAGATAGTATTTCTTGCCATCTTTTTCTTGCCATCCTGTTTGCATTACTCCATCTGAATTAAAGTAATAAGTTTTTCCATCTATTACCTTCCATCCAGATACTCTTACTCCATCAGTTCCTAAGTAATATTTTTTATTATTAATTGTCTTCCATCCTGTTTGCATTACTCCTGAAGCATCAAAATAATACATTTTTCCATTTACTTTTAACCAACTATTTTTTTGGTATGTTCCATCAGATTTTACATAATACTTCTTACCATTTTCTGTTTTCCATCCTGTTTGGTTTAAATTTATCTTATATTTTGCTGCTATTTTAGTATAACTGTCATTACTATAATCTATAATTACATCTGAACCTACTGGAACTTGGTCAAATAACCATCTAACCTCTTTATTGTGCATTCTTATACATCCACCAGAAATGTGTTTTCCTATAGAACTTTCATTATTATTTCCATGTATCCCATATGTATCTCCATAAGTTCCTTTTAGTGCTAATCCCATCCATCTATCTCCTAATGGATTTTTTGGGCTTCCTCCAGGTATATTTCCTTTATAATATGGTCTATTTTTTATCTTGTTAACTACCTTTGTTTTCCCTGTTGGTGTCTCTGAACCTTTTTTCCCTGTTGCAACTTTAAATTCTTTTACAAGCTTGCTATTTACAAAATATCCCAGAGTATTTTTTCTTGAGTTTACTATAATTACATGTTTACTGGCTGCACTTGATTCTGGTACACCACATGCAAATACTAAAACTAAAGTCATTGCTAGTACTAAATACTTTTTTAGACTTTTTTTCACTATAACTTCCCCCTCTTTTAGAAACATAACTACACGCCTCTAATTATAACATAAAATTACCAATATCTTGCATTTACAAATTTGTTACATTTACCCCTTTAATATACATTTTATGCTTCGTATCCATTTGGATTCATACTTTGCCATCTCCAAGAATCTTGGCACATTTCTTCAAGTTCATATTTAGCTTTCCATCCAAGTTCTTTCTCTGCTTTTGATGAATCTGCATAACACATTGCTACATCTCCAGCTCTTCTTCCAACAATTTTGTATGGTATCTCTTTTCCACTGGCTTTAGAAAATGCTTTAACTAAATCAAGAACACTATATCCTTTACCAGTTCCTAAATTGTAAACAACAAGTCCTGGATTTTCTTCTAATTTTTGTAATGCCTTTACATGACCAGCAGCTAAATCTAATACATGTATATAATCTCTAACTCCAGTCCCATCATGAGTTGGATAATCATTTCCATATACACTTAGTTCTTTTAATTTACCCACTGCTATTTTTGTTATATAAGGCATTAAGTTACTTGGAGTTCCATTTGGTTCTTCACCAATTCTTCCACTCTTATGAGCACCTACTGGATTAAAATATCTTAAAAGTGCTATATCTAATGACTCATCTGCTTTTGATATATCCACTAACATCTGCTCTATCATAAGCTTAGTTCTTCCATATGGATTAGTTACGGAAAGCGGGAAATCTTCTAATATTGGACAAGTATGTGGATCTCCATATACAGTAGCTGATGAACTAAATACAAATTTTTTAACACCATATTCTCTCATTAATTCAAATAAATTTAATGTACTTATTAGATTATTACTATAATATTCAATTGGCTTTTCCACTGATTCTCCAACTGCTTTTAAAGCTGCAAAATGTATAATAGATTCAATATTATTCTCTTTAAATACAGTGTGCATTTCATTTTTATTAGTTATATCAATATTATAAAATTTTACTTGTTTTCCAGATAATTCTCTAATTCTATCAACTACTATTGAGTTACTATTACTTAAATTGTCAACTATAACAACTTCATAACCTGATTCTAAAAGTTCTATTGCTGTATGGCTTCCTATATATCCTGCTCCTCCAGCTACTAAAACCGCCATAGTAATTACCTCTTTTCTAAATTTATTTTTCGCTTACTTTTTTTCTCATATAATCCATTAAATCATCTTTTAGATTTTCTCTTTGTAGAGCAAAATCTATTGTCGCCTCTAAAAAACCAATCTTATCTCCCACATCATATCTTCTTCCTTCAAAATTATACGCATAAATAGCTTCTTGTTTTCCAAGAGTTTGAAGTGCATCTGTTAACTGTATTTCTCCACCTTTTCCAGGTGTTTGTTTCTCTAATATATCAAATATTGCAGGAGTTATTATATATCTTCCAAGTATGGCTATATCTGATGGTGCTTCTTCAATTGCAGGCTTTTCAACCATATCTTTAACTTTATAAACTCTATCCTCTATATGTTTTATATCCAATATTCCATATTTGTTTGTATCTTCTTTAGCTATCTTTTGAACACCTAGTACAGTTGTTTTATATTCATTATAAGTATCTATTAATTGCTTTAGACAAGGCACATCTGAGTCTACTATATCATCACCTAATAGTACAGCAAAAGGTTCATCTCCTATAAAACTTTTTGCACAGTAAATTGCATGTCCAAGACCTTTTGGCTCCTTTTGTCTTATATAGTGAATATTTACCATATTTGATATATCTCTTACCATTTCTAGCATTTCTGTCTTACCTTTTTGTTCTAATTCTAACTCTAATTCAACTGATTTATCGAAATGGTCTTCTATAGATTTTTTATTTCTACCTGTTATTATAAGAATTTCTTCAATTCCTGAGTCTATAGCTTCTTCTATTATATACTGTAAAGTTGGCTTATCTACTATAGGAAGCATTTCTTTGGGCTGTGATTTTGTTGCTGGTAAAAATCTAGTTCCTAGCCCTGCTGCTGGTATTATCGCTTTTTTTACTGTCATCTGCATTTTTTCACCCTTCTTCGTAAATTTTCTCTTGTACCAAATTAATATACCATATTTATACTTTTTCTTCAAACTCTATATTATCCCAATTCTTAACATTACAAGAACATAAAGGTAGATGAAATTTCATCTACCTTTAGTTTTTATAAGTTAATATATTATATTTTATATATTCTACCTAAAACTCACATAGATACTAAATTTCATCTAAAATACCCTTTATATCACTATCTATATCATCATCCAAATATGAATCTAAATCTTCTAAATCCACGTCTAATTCTTGATATGTCATGTCAACACTTACATCTTCATCTATATCCATTTCTGATATTAATTCTCCTAAGATGCTATTTCCATCAGTATCTAAATCTCCATCTATATCTTCACTTATATAGTTTTCATTTAAGACTTCATCTAAATCAATCTCATAATAAACTTCATTATTTTTTTCATCACTTGAATTCAAACCTAAAAACTCATAATTAAAATTCCATACATTGTATTTACTTGACATACTTCATACCTCCTGTGAAAAACATATTTTCATCTATCTTATTGGCTCCATAATCAACAGAATTATATATTTTTTCAATTATGTCTTTTCTTCTTTCATTTGTATTATTATTTAATGTCAATTGTCTAAATACATATGTATTTGTTATTCTCTCGAATAATACTTCTTTTACACTATCATCATTAATATTTTTATAATTTTTCCATAAAACTTCAAATAACTTAAACATCTCTCTACTAGTTTCATCCACATAGTAAGGATACATATTTTCTACTAAATGATTTAATCTTGATATAGCTTGTTTTAAAAATACATCCAAGTTTGCACTTTCACTTTCCTTTAACATCCTATAATTGTATCGCTTCTTATCTTTACCTGATATTACAAATATAATATTATCTAAACTTTTTTCAACTCCATCTAAATAACTACTTATATTGTATGATAAATCAAAGAATAAATTTTTAATCTGTCTAAATACTTGTACATCAAGTTTTGCATTATACTTTTCAAATAACTCTATCTCTTGATTTTCTAATATTCTTGGAGTATAAGCTGATATCAAGTCTAAATTATTTCTCTGTTCTTGTATCTGATTATAAAGTGCATTTATGACTTCTATTCTTATTTCATCATTCAATTCTCTTTCTAATACTTTATCAAATTCAGATTTCATGTAATAAATATTTCCAAAGAAATTAAATATTATCATATCATTCATAGCTTTAGACCAATTTTTATATAAAATCTCAACAGAAACGTCTTTAAGTAGTGGTTTTTTTGCATATATAAAGACATCTTGCATAAGTTTTTGAACCATACTTCTACTTAAATTTAAAATTATTTTTTGATTATTAAATTTTATTTCTGTTTCTACAAAATCAGAATTTTTACTTTCAATATCTCTATTAATTACAATATCTTTAACATCACTATTTTTTATAGATATAATTTCTTTTTGGAAAGACTTCATTATTGTTAAACTATTAAAATCTTCTTGGATAAAAAATGGGGCATGTTTTAATGTATATCCTACTATTTCATTTTCTATATCTTTTAAATCCTCTATTTGCATAGCTTCTTTATTTTTATCATTTATGTGCAAGTTAAATACATTTTTATTATCATATAATATAATGTCTTCTCCTAAAATTAACTTTGAACAATTATCTTTTGTTGACTTAACAATAGTTTTTTTAGACTTCTTATTTATAAAAATAAGTTGATCCTGATATTTTACTAAAAGCATATTAGTATTTTTATAATCAAATCCATCTATATTTCCTGATATTTTACAGAATACTATCTCACAATCTTTAGGAAGATTTCCTATTTTCTTATTATCTTTAACTCTCTCACTTAAATCGGCTGGAACTATATTTTCTACATTATTATTAAATATAGAAATAGACCTTACTATAAGACCTTCTCTTTCCATATGAAAATAACCCTTTAGAGAAACTCTCTTATCTTCTAAAATATATCTTTCTATATCATCAAAGTTTATTTCAAATCTATTTTTTCCACTGATAAATATAAACTTTTCATTATCTTTATTAATTCCACCCATATAAAATTTATTATCATCTAAACTCAAGATAGTCATGTTGTCTTTTAAATAAAATATAAATTCTCTTTGGTTCTTACAGATTAAATCATATTCATCTAAAGTTATTTTCATAGTTAAACTTGCTGTAACATTCTTACTTGAATTCTCACTTTTTATATAAAAAGGCAAGTTATCTCCATAAATGATTATTTGAGAACCTTCTAAAACTGCTTCTAACTTTTTTTTATTATCTGAAAAACTATATATATATTTTACCCCTGATTCATCATTAACTTCATCTGCTTTGCTGATTATAATATTACCTAAATTTGTTATATGAAGTTTCTTAGATTCTTTTGAATATCTACTGATACCACTAAGCTCAAATCCATCTGAAAGCTCATATATAATTTTTTCTCCTAATTTCAACATACCTTCACCGCCTAAACAAAATTATAATTATTTTCTAAAGGTGAATAAAATGTCTCAAAATAAATAATATCTTTTAATACTTTTTATTTTGAGACATAATTCGTCCTTATTTAATAAATATCCTAAGCACCTTCAACTATTTCTTCATAAAGTTTATCTAAATGTTTAACATATTCACGATATCCAGATTTATTTTTTAACTCACTTCTTAAATCTTCATATTTTTGTCTAAGTTCTTCAGCACTTAATGAAGGAGCTGATTCTTTCAAATCTTCTAATTTGTAATCATAGTACTTATCATACATCGCTATATATGTATCAATAGATTTCTTAGCTAATTCATTACATTTTTCTTGTGCTTCTCCATACTCAGAATAATCACCTATCTTCACTTTATAATATCCATTCTCTTGAACTATTGTTGAAGAAATACCTTTAGCTTCATATTCTTTTGCTGTTTCTTTTGCTGTTGCTTCAACTTTAAGTGAACCTGCATAGACAGTATAATATACACCTTTACCGTCTTTATATGCTTCCATCTCTTTTGCTTTCTTTTCAGCTTTTTCTTTTTCCTCTGCTTTTGCCTTTTCTTCTGCTTCTTTCTTTTCTTTTTCAGCTTTTGCTTTCTTTTCTTCTTCTGTTTGTTTATTGTTGGCTTGTTGCTGAGTTGGTGCTTTTGGAGGTGTCGTGTCTTTATCATTTTTCTTGTTATTGCCTACTGTTATAAAGTATCCTACACCAACAATTGCCACTATAACTATAGCTATAATAGTCTCTTTTAATCTGCTTTTTTTAGAACCAACCTCTTCATCATCTATAGAATCTTCTTCATTTGATTCATAATTTTTTATTTCTGTTTTCTTTTCCTTAGAATTAAACTTAGAAGAATGTTTAGACTTTTTGCTATTTTTTTCTTTCTTGTTAATAGGTATTACTACTGATTTTTCACTTTCTACCTTTTTTTCTTCTGCTTCTTTTGGCATTTCATCACCTAATCCCTTACTTTCTTTTTCAGATTTAGGCTCATTACTTGCTGATAGTTTTTTATCTAACTCATCATTATTTATTGGTTTTTCTATTTTTATGTTGCGTTCTTCTTCTAAACTTTGGTTTATTTCTTCTAAGTTTTCTATATTTTCCTTAATAGATTCATCAGCTTCACCTGGAACTGTATCAGAAGTATTATCTAATCCAATCTCTTCCTTTTCAGTTTCTTCTAGCACATCCTCTTTTTTGCTTTCCTTTTTCATAAATCCAAATAATTTATCTTTTTTTCTACTCTTCTTATTTTCTGGTTCAATTATTTCTTCTTTATTTATATCATGATCTTTTTCAATATCTTCTTTATTTTCTATAGCATTCTCTACATTTTCATTCTTATTAATTACTTCTTCTTTAGTATCTTCCTCTATAGAAATGCTACTTCTAAAACAAACATCTTTATCTGCATTTTTTATCATATAAATATATTCTTCAATATCAATGTCTTTATTTTTTCTAGTTCTCTTTGATACAATATCGTGATTTTCTAATTCAGAAGATTTATCTTTTAGAACAATGTGTGCTTCTTCCCAAACATTTTCACTAATTTCTGTTTTATTTTTAATTACATAATCTATGAATTCCTTAAAATTTTCAGCACCAAATTCTCCAATTATAGTTAATCTCATCGCACCTTCTATAAGGTCTCTATTTCTTCTCTTCAAAAATTCTAATGCAACTGTTGCACAAACAAAGTCTTTAATAACTTCTCCACCAAAGCCATAGCCTTCAACATAAGGAAGTTCTTCTAACCCACATAATTTTTTATATTCATTATATACAGTTTGAGATATACTTTCATCATTTAAACTATTTAGTTTATCCATAAACTTTGCTTCTACATCATTTATCTGCGGTTCTTTTCCTAATTCTGACTTTTTAACTGAATTTAATAAAACATCATTTTCTGAATTATCTTTACCTAATTGTAAATCTTCAATTTCTGTTGCTTTTATATCTTCACTGCTTTGTTCAGAATTCTCTTCTATATTTTTAGGTACTACCTCTTTGCTACTAGCTAATATCTTATTTACACAGAATATTATTTCTCTTTTTAGTTCTCTTTTAGCATCAGCTTGATTCTTAAGAAATAAACTTGCACAATCTTTCTTTTCTAAACTTATCTTTCTAAGTGTTATATTAAGAAGGTCTTTATATAGATTTAGAACCTTATAATCCTTTTCTAAACGTCTTCGTCTCTCTAATAGGTCCATTTTATCATAAGCTAAAAAACTACTTAAATCGTTGGCTTTTAGACAGTCTAAACCATCCTTCATTGCCTTATTTACATACTTTCTACATTTAGCTGTAGTTAATTCTAATTCTTTCTCTAATTCATCTATTTCAGGTATGTATTTATCTACTATCCATTTCCCGATAAGCGGTTCTGTATTTCTTGCTAATGTTTTATAAAACAATATATTAAATTTTAAAAGCTCAGCATATTTTGCTTCATTGAATTCTACTTTTTCAAATTTCTTTTCTAAAACACCTTCTAATTTTTCATTTATCTTAGACTCTTGTTTTAAAAAACTTGCTGTGACATTTAAAACAGTATTTCTTATTATATTATTTTCACTCAAAACCTTCACTCCTTAAATCAATTATTTTATTGTGATATTTACATTATGTAAAATTACTAATTTGATTATGATATTTTAATAATTAGTTACTAAATTTACTACATCTTATATCATATCATATTATTTACATCATTTTACTTTTTCTTTTTATATCCATCTTATATTATACCATTTTTAATATCTGTACTAACTTATATTACAATATTCCACAAAATTTTGAAAGTAAATTAGACAAATTTGCAAATAAAAAAACATCAGTTTAAACTGATGTTTCACCTATCGAAAAAATTAAGCAAGTCTATAAGCGGAGTTCTGTATTAGATAATCATCTTTCTAGGCTTATTGTCACCAATAAGCTCAAGCGACCTACCTACCGGAGAGTACGAGCAGCACTCTTTATTCCTATCTTGGTCTTGCTCCAGGTGGGGTTTACATAGCCAACTAGTCGCCTAGCTGCTGGTGAGCTCTTACCTCGCCTTTCCATCCTTACCACTTAAGTGGCGGTTTATTTCTGTTGCACTATCCTTAGGATTGCTCCCACTAGGTGTTACCTAGCACCCTGCTCTATGGAGCTCCGACTTTCCTCATGTAAAATTACATGCGATTATCTGGCTTACTTAATATTCATTTTACTTAGCTATATTATCATAAATACTTAAGTATGTCAAAGTAATATTATACTAAAAATTTAAATTTCTTCAAAAATAGTGTAATATAGGTATATAAACTATTATTTATGATTTGAGGTGGAATGTTGAAAAAATTATATAGAGTAATAATTAATATTATATTAATATTAGTAATAATCTATAGTGGATTTAATATATGCTTAAAGCTTAGCAAGTACAGCCATGATACTAAAGTATCTGCTCAACTTCAGAAAAAAGAAAATAAAAAAGAAGACTTATTAAAAATAAACAAAGATTTTAAGTTTTGGCTTTCTGTTGATAATACAAATATAAATTATCCAGTTGTACAATCTAAAGATAATTCTTATTATCTTGACAAAGACTTTTATGGTAAAAAATCTATCTCAGGTACATTATTCATGGATTATAGAAATAAATCTCTGGATGACCAAAATGTTATAGTATATGGACATAATATGAAAAACAAAACAATGTTTAATAATCTAAATAAGTTTAAAGATGATGATTTCTTTAAAGAAAACAATCAAATAAAAATCACTATGGATGGAAAAGAATTATTATATGAAGTATTTTCTGCCTATATTGTAGAATCTGATTATGATTATCTAAAAACAAGCTTTAATAGCGAATCAGACTATCAAAAATACATAGATGCTATTACTTCCAAATCATTACATAAATCAAATATGAAAGTAAGTAGTAAAGATAAGATAGTTACACTTTCTACATGCACTTATGAATTTGATGATGCTAGAATGGTAATCCATGGCAAGTTAGTTTCAAATTAAATATACATGTCTTTTTAACAATTCTTACACAAATAATCAAATTTTTGCGTTAAGGTATTCACATACAGATTAAAATAATTATTTTAATCTGTATAGCTATTTCTTACTTAATAGCTATTTCTTACTTAATAGCTATTTTTTACTTAAATTTATCAATTTCCTGTCTATTTCTATAAACTATATAAAATAATAAATATATTATATAATAAAAAAGACTATGTTAAAAACATAGTCTTTACTGGAGCTGGTGATAGGAATCGAACCTACAACCTGCTGATTACAAGTCAGCTGCTCTACCGTTGAGCCACACCAGCACACTTATTCTATTGTGAGTTAAATTAACACTCTAAAAACTGCATATATATTTTAATTAATGAACATCAAATAAATATTGGTCAAGTCCTCGACCTATTAGTATCGATAAGCTAAATACATTGCTGCACTTACACCTTCGACCTATCAACCAGATAGTCTTTCTGGGGTCTTACCCTTGCGGTGGGAAATCTTATCTTGAAGTTGGCTTCGCGCTTAGATGCTTTCAGCGCTTATCCATTCCGTACATAGCTACCCAGCCATGCCCTTGGCAGAACAACTGGTACACCAGAGGTACGTCCATCCCGGTCCTCTCGTACTAAGGACAGGTCTCCTCAAATTTCCTACGCCTGCGACGGATAGGGACCGAACTGTCTCACGACGTTCTGAACCCAGCTCGCGTACCACTTTAATGGGCGAACAGCCCAACCCTTGGGACCTACTACAGCCCCAGGATGTGATGAGCCGACATCGAGGTGCCAAACCTCCCCGTCGATGTGGACTCTTGGGGAGATAAGCCTGTTATCCCCAGGGTAGCTTTTATCCGTTGAGCGATGGCCCTTCCACGCAGAACCACCGGATCACTAAGTCCGATTTTCATCCTTGCTCGACCTGTATGTCTTGCAATCAAGCTCTCTTTTGCCTTTACACTCTACGTACGATTTCCGACCGTACTGAGAGAACCTTTGAGCGCCTCCGTTACCTTTTGGGAGGCGACCGCCCCAGTCAAACTGCCCACCTGACAGTGTCCCAAGACCAGATTCATGGCCTATGGTTAGAGTCCCAGTACTACAAGGGTGGTATCCCAAGGATGGCTCCGCCAAAACTGGCGTCCTGGTTTCAAAGCCTCCCACCTATCCTGTACATGTAGTACCAAGACCCAATGTCAAGCTACAGTAAAGCTCCATGGGGTCTTTCCGTCCTGTCGCAGGTATCCGGCATCTTCACCGGAATTACAATTTCACCGAGTCTGTTGTTGAGACAGTGCCCAAATCGTTACGCCTTTCGTGCGGGTCGGAACTTACCCGACAAGGAATTTCGCTACCTTAGGACCGTTATAGTTACGGCCGCCGTTTACTGGGGCTTAAGTTCACTGCTTCGATTACTCTAACAGATCCCCTTAACCTTCCAGCACCGGGCAGGCGTCAGCTCCTATACATCGTCTTGCGACTTAGCAGAAACCTATGTTTTTGGTAAACAGTCGCTTGGGCCTATTCTCTGCGGCCACCGTATGGTGGCACCCCTTATCCCTAAGTTACGGGGTCATTTTGCCGAGTTCCTTAACAACAGTTCTCTCGCGGGCCTTAGGATACTCTCCTCACCCACCTGTGTCGGTTTGCGGTACGGGTACCTTTAACCTCGATAGAGACTTTTCTTGACAGTGTGAAATCAGCTACTTCGCTACTAAATTTCGCTCCCCATCACATCCCAGCATTATCAAAGCGGATTTACCTACTCTGACTGCCTCAATGCTTGGGCACACATAACCAACAGTGTGCTTAGCTTATCCTACTGTGTCATCCCATCTCTCAAACGGTTATCGGTAGTACAGGAATATCAACCTGTTGTCCATCACCTACGCCTTTCGGCCTCAGCTTAGGTCCCGACTAACCCAGGGCGGACGAACCTTCCCCTGGAAACCTTGGGTTTACGGCCTGTGGGATTCTCACCCACATCTCGCTACTCATGCCAACATTCTCACTCCCATACTGTCCACATGTCCTTACGGTCATGCTTCAACCCGTATGGGAAGCTCCCTACCCATCATTACTGATGCCGTAGCTTCGGTAGTAAGTTTTAGCCCCGGAAATCTTCGGCGCAGGATCACTCGACCAGTGAGCTATTACGCACTCTTTGAATGAGTGGCTGCTTCTAAGCCAACATCCTGGTTGTCTGTGCAATCCCACATCCTTTACCACTTAACTTACATTTAGGGACCTTAGCTGACGATCTGGGCTGTTGCCCTTTCGACTATGAATCTTATCACCCACAGTCTGACTCCCAAGTATAAGATGACGGCATTCGGAGTTTGATAGTCTTCGGTAGGTGCAATACCCCCTAGGACATTCAGTGCTCTACCTCCGTATCTCTCACCTTGAGGCTAGCCCTAAAGCTATTTCGGGGAGAACCAGCTATCTCCGGGCTCGATTGGAATTTCACCGCTACCCACAAGTCATCCCCGAGCTTTTCAACGCTCGTGGGTTCGGACCTCCACGAAATTTTACTTTCGCTTCATCCTGCTCATGGGTAGGTCGCCCGGTTTCGGGTCTACGTCAAGTAACTGAACGCTCAGTTAAAACTCGCTTTCGCTACGGCTCCACACCTTAAGTGCTTAACCTTGCTACTTAACGTAACTCGTTGGCCCGTTCTACAAAAAGTACGCGGTCACACAAGAAATGTGCTTCCACAGCTTGTAAGTGCAGGGTTTCAGGTTCTATTTCACTCCCCTCCCGGGGTTCTTTTCACCTTTCCCTCACGGTACTATACGCTATCGGTCACTAGGTAGTATTTAGCCTTGGAGGGTGGTCCCTCCTGCTTCCCACAGGGTTTCACGTGTCCCGTGGTACTCTGGATCATATCTGAAGTTTTCTCGTTTGACATACAGGACTATTACCTTCTGTGGTGGGTCTTTCCAAACCTCTTCAATTACGATACCTCTTCGTTTAAGATACGTCCGCAACCCCAATAAAGAAAACTTTATTGGTTTGGGCTATTCCGCGTTCGCTCGCCGCTACTTACGGAATCGAATTTCTTTCTCTTCCTTCAGGTACTTAGATGTTTCAGTTCCCTGAGTCCCCCTCATTAAGCTATGTATTCACTTAATGATACTTAGACATTACTCTAAGTGAGTTTCCTCATTCGGAAATCTTCGGATCAAAGTTTACGTGCAACTCCCCGAAGCTTATCGCAGCTTATCACGTCCTTCATCGGCTCCTAGTGCCAAGGCATCCGCCCTGCACCCTTAATAACTTGACCAGTTAAAAAGGTTTGATAGATTAGAAGCTATCAACTTCGATAATTTTTAAAAGTTATCAGCTTTATATATTACAAATTAGATGTCATATCACTAAATATATATATGCAGTTTTCAAAGTGCTAACGCACAGCGCCAACAGATAAATCCTGTTGCTCAAAGTGCTAATTGAGTATTCGTAAAAACGAACCCTCAAAATTAAACAGTAGGCAATTCTCCTTAGAAAGGAGGTGATCCAGCCGCACCTTCCGATACGGCTACCTTGTTACGACTTCACCCCAGTTATTGATTCCACCTTCGACGACTTCTTCCAAAAGGTTAGATAATCGGCTTCGGGCGTCTCCAACTCCCGTGGTGTGACGGGCGGTGTGTACAAGACCCGGGAACGCATTCACCGCAGCATTCTGATCTGCGATTACTAGTAACTCCAGCTTCATGTAGGCGAGTTTCAGCCTACAATCCGAACTGAGAGTAGCTTTAAGGGATTAGCTCCACCTTACGGCTTGGCAACCCTCTGTACTACCCATTGTAGCACGTGTGTAGCCCTAAGCATAAGGGGCATGATGATTTGACGTCATCCCCACCTTCCTCCAGGTTATCCCTGGCAGTCTCTCTAGAGTGCCCAACTTAATGATGGCAACTAAAGACAAGGGTTGCGCTCGTTGCGGGACTTAACCCAACATCTCACGACACGAGCTGACGACAACCATGCACCACCTGTCACCAATGTCCCCGAAGGGAACTCTCCGATTAAGGAGATGTCATTAGGATGTCAAGCTTAGGTAAGGTTCTTCGCGTTGCTTCGAATTAAACCACATGCTCCGCTACTTGTGCGGGTCCCCGTCAATTCCTTTGAGTTTCACTCTTGCGAGCGTACTTCCCAGGCGGAGTACTTAATGCGTTAGCTGCGGCACCGAGGGGGTAACCCCGACACCTAGTACTCATCGTTTACAGCGTGGACTACCAGGGTATCTAATCCTGTTTGCTCCCCACGCTTTCGTGCCTCAGCGTCAGTTACAGTCCAGAGAGCCGCCTTCGCAACTGGTGTTCCTCCTAATATCTACGCATTTCACCGCTACACTAGGAATTCCACTCTCCTCTCCTGCACTCAAGTCTCCCAGTTTCAAGAGCTTACTACGGTTGAGCCGTAGCCTTTCACTCCTGACTTGAAAGACCGCCTACGCACCCTTTACGCCCAGTAAATCCGGATAACGCTAGCCCCCTACGTATTACCGCGGCTGCTGGCACGTAGTTAGCCGGGGCTTCCTCCTCAAGTACCGTCATTATCTTCCTTGAGGACAGAGTTTTACGACCCGAAGGCCTTCATCACTCACGCGGCGTTGCTGCATCAGGCTTTCGCCCATTGTGCAATATTCCCCACTGCTGCCTCCCGTAGGAGTTTGGACCGTGTCTCAGTTCCAATGTGGCCGATCACCCTCTCAGGTCGGCTACTGATCGTCGCCTTGGTAAGCCGTTACCTTACCAACTAGCTAATCAGACGCGGGTCCATCCTGTACTGGCTCACCTTTGATATTCAAGAGATGCCTCTCAAATATGTTATCCCGTATTAGCATACCTTTCGGTATGTTATCCGTGTGTACAGGGTAGGTTACCCACGCGTTACTCACCCGTCCGCCGCTCTTTACCGAAGTAAATCGCTCAACTTGCATGTGTTAGGCACGCCGCCAGCGTTCATCCTGAGCCAGGATCAAACTCTCAAATAAAAGTTTATCAGGCTCAGATACTATTGTTATCTAAATATCTGGCTTTATGGTTTGTTTCTTGTTTTATAAATTAACCTACTGTTTAATTTTCAAAGTTCATTTTATTAAATAAATCATTTTGTACTCATTATTTTTTGGTTCCTTTTGGTTCCTTGTTGAGCACATTTATTATCATAACATCTTATTATAATATGGTCAACTACTTTTTTACATTTTTTCTTAAATTTATTAATTATTCATATTTTATAATACTATTGCGACTTTATTTTCAAATATGTAACTATTAATAATAACACTTTCAAACTATAATAATACTATATATAATTACAATTAATTTAGAAGGGAGCTAAAAAATGCTTAGAAAGATACTATACGTTTTGACAATACTTTCTATATCTATTTTTTTCGTTGTGGGATGTTCAAACTCACAAAAAAAACAAAACACAGAACAGAATAAAGAAATATCAACACAAGGAGATTCTCAAAATGCTGATGATAGTAAAAATACTTCCAATGTAACTGTTTCAGATGGAACAGACAGTCCATCAAATAAAAATACTGTGAACAATGATAATGAAAAGTTAGATGTGTCATCTTTGGATAATACTGCTCTTGATTGGTTTTATATACCAAATACTAAACATCAAACTCCAGAAGTAAATACTGACATCAAATTTAATTTTTCTGACTATAATGCTATATATAATGGACCCATCAAAGATGGTCAAAAAACATTATATCTTACATTTGATGAAGGTTATGAAAATGGATATACATCAAAGATACTAGATGTTTTAAAAAAAAATAAAGTAAAGGCCATTTTTTTCGTTACCTCTCCATATATAAAGGAAAATGAAGATTTGATAAGAAGAATGGTTGCAGAAGGTCACATAGTTGGAAGTCATAGTAAAACTCATCCTTCTATGCCAACAAAAACAAGCAATCTAGAAAGCTTTAATGATGAATTTGAAGATGTTGAAAAACTTTATAAAGAATTAACTGGAAAAAACATAGTTAAGTTTTTCAGACCTCCTATGGGTAAATATTCAGAAAAAAGCTTAGCAATGACTAAAAACCTAGGTTATAAAACTATATTTTGGAGTTTCGCATATAGAGATTGGGATACTGAAAAACAACCATCACATGAGGAAGCTAAGAAGAAAATAATGGATAATTTACATGATGGTTCTATCTTATTACTACATGCTGTTTCTAAAACTAGTACAGAAATTCTAAGTGATTTTATATCAGATGCTAGAAAACTAGGATACAATTTTGAGCTTCTAAATTATTAACATTTAGAAATATATTTAAAAGCTATATTTTAAATCTAATATTCAGATATTAATTTACATAAACTACTTCAAATTAAATACTTCCAAAAAAAATAGATGTATAGTTTTTACATGATACAAAAGTCTTTTAGTAGATAATAACTGTACATCTATTTTTAATTTATATGATTTTTTATTTTTAATTTATATAAGTTTTAATTTACATAAGCTTTGTTAATCTACAAGTAAAATAATATTAGCTTTTATTTTCTAAATAATGAATACTGCTACTATTGTTGTTACAATGAGACCTGTTATCACAGGAATAAAGTTCCTTTTTGCCAATTCAATAGGGCTAACTCCACAAATTGCTGCTGCTGAAATAAGCCCCCAAGGAACTAGACATCCTCCACCAACCCAAATACCACTAATTTGACCTAATGCAGCTAATGCACCAACACTTGCATTAATAGCAGTTCCAAATACAGATGCAAGTGAACCAACTAATGAGATTCCAGAGAACCCAGAACCATCAAGCCCAGTTATTGCTCCTACTACAGTTTCTATACCTGATACTGCAAATTTATTAAGTGGTATAGTTTGAGAAAGAGCTATCCCTATATCTGATAATAATCCTTGAGAACCAGGGGCTAATACCTTTCCAAATACACCAGTTAAAGGTGCAACTTCTCCCATGTAGAAAAACGCTGCTATTGGTATAATAGCTCCAAATATCTTTATACCAAACACAAAACCATCTATTATATTTTCACACACATTTTCAAGACTATTTTTACCAAAATTTATAGTGTTTATAATAATTATTAGAAACACTGCTGTTCCTCCTAAAAGAGCTGATGCATCTCCTCCTTTTAGGTCAAACATATACATAGCAATTATATCAGCAAGAAATCCTAAAGCTACTAAAATAGTTGCTATCTTAGATTTTCCATTAAATTCTTTTACTTCTTCACTTTCAAAATCTTTAAGCTCTTCTCTAAACATTCCTTTATTGATATCTCTTTTTAATGTATAAAACGCCATCGATATCGTTACAATTCCCATTACCCAAAATAAAATCATACCATCATTTATGACATATGATACTGCTACTCCTGCGGCACCAGCTGTTATACTTGGGGCTCCCTGAATAACAAAGTCTGTAGATAAGGCAAGACCATGACCAAATAAGTTTAATGCTACTGCAACACCAATCGCTGGTAATCCAGCTCTAATAGCAACAGGTAAAAATACAGCTCCGACTAAGGCAACAGCTGGAGTTGGCCAAAAAAACCAAGAAAGAATCAACATTACAAATCCAGTTACAAAAAATGCTGTGTTAGAATTTTTTATAACTTTGGAAAATGGTCTTACCATATACTGTATGGCATTATTTGCTTCTAGAGCTTTAGATAAAGCTACCATAATAGCTATGATTAAAATAATAGGTCCCAACTCATTTAAAGATATAATAAACGAGTTAAACACTGCTGTTATAGCTCCAAAGATATTTTTTTCAAAGAATAGCCCCATGAAAAAAACACCTAATATACATGGTACTATAGTATCTTTTTTCATAAGCATAGTAATTAAGATAATTACCATAAATACAATGTAAATATAATGCGCTCCTGTTAAAACCATATTATTATGTCCCCTTTTTTTAAGATAATAATATTATATGGTCTTACAAGTAAACTTGTTACTTGGTCATAGGCACATAACAATTGGCATGTGCAGTACTTAATTTAGACATTTATGATTCATTTACTGGAATAGATATTTCAATAGAAAACTCTTTGTCACCTGATTTTACATTTATACTTCCATTGTGATATGCAATTATCTTTTCACAGTTTTTTATGCCAATTCCAAAACTTTCTACATTTTTATGAATGTTACTAACTTTGTTTTTTTGTATAATTAACAGCTTACCATCTTCAACTTTAATTAAAAATACTATTGGTCTATCCCTTCTTGCATACTTTATTATGTTGGAACATAGATTATCAAATATTCTTCTAAATTGTGTTACATCTACATAAATATGATATTGATTATAAAGTTCATTTTCTATTTTTATATGAAATCCCTTTTCTTCCAATGTATATGAACTATCTAAAAGCAGTTGAAATATAAATTCATTTGCATTAATCTTTTCATATTTTTTAGAAACTTCTTCTTCCGAATTAACAAAATGTGTAAAAAGGTCATCTGTCAAATCTTTTATCTGATATGCTTTTAATCTCACATTTTTTATATATTGCTCCAATTGCTCAGGGCTATTATACTTATGATCTTTAATTAAATCCAAATAACAAATTACTGATGTCAATGGAGTTCTGACATCATGTGATATTGAAGTTACTATATCCTTATTTTTATTCTTCATTTCTCTTTCTTTTATAATCTGATTATCAAGTGCCTGACTCATCTCATTAATACTAGATGCAAGTGATGATAATTCATCGTTACCCTTAACAGGAATTCTATACTTTAAACTACCACTTTCTACTATCTTTATGCCCATCTCTATTTTTCTTAGATATTTAATCTTTCTACTCAACAGCAATAAAAATGTTACAATAAATGTAATTGCCATAAATGTGATAGAAACAGCTTCTATAAAATTTTGAAATCGAAATCTAAATAGTGCTACTATAACTACACTAGCTTTAATATCAGAAAATTGTATCTCATAATGTCTAGCCATAGAGCTACTATAAAATTCATTTTCTTCACTCTTATCAGGTACTTCATCTGGATAGTACAGTGTATCATAAAAAAGCTCATTTCCTTTATATACTTTCATAGATACAAACCAATTGTCATTATTCCAATTTGATATATCTTCTCCATCATTTGAACTTAAATTTTTATCATTCACATAGATTTGAAAATCAGCCATTAACTGGTCTGCTTCTCTTTTAAAATAGGTTCTACCTTCTGATACATCCTTTACTATTGACTCAACGGCAGAATAAAATGGTATATTTAAAATAAAAGCCACCCCAGCTGAGATTACTACATATATCAATAGTATGACACCCAACTTTGATGGCTTAATTTTGCTAATCAATATAGTACCCCTTTCCCCATGCAGTTTTTACATATTGTGGATTTTTCTGATCTTTCTCTAATTTTTTTCTTAAATTTCTAATATGTACCATTATAGTATTATTTGCTGTATAAAAATATTGCTCATCCCAAATACTTTCATATATATTTTCAGACGAGAAAACTTTTTTTCTATTTTTTAGCATAAGAACTAGTATGCTATATTCTATAGTTGTCAAAAATATAGTTTCTCCATCCAATATGACATCTTGGGTATCCAAATTTACACTTAAACCTCTTGTTTTCAATATATTTTGCTCCTTATTCTTTTCCTTTCCCTGATATATATAATAACGTCTAAGTAATGACTTAACTCTTGAAATTAACTCAGAATATGAAAAAGGCTTTGATAAATAGTCATCTCCTCCTGCTGAAAACCCAATAACCTTGTCGGAATCTTGAGTTTTCGCAGTTAAAAATAATATTGGAGCTGTTGTTTTTTCTCTAATCTCATTACATGCAACAAACCCTGTCTTTACTGGCATAACAACATCCAAAATAATCAAATCAATTGTACTGTCTACTAAGTTTACAGCCTCTTCTCCGTTCGTCGCCATAACAACTTCATAACCTTCACCAGTTAAAAGTATTTCTACAATTTCCCTAATTTCTGGATTATCATCAGCTACTAAAATTTTTTTTTGAATCTCTTTATTCATCGCTAAGCTCCTTTTTTACTATATTTCTTAAATATTTCAAACTATATAAAATATTATACTTTATTAGTAAAAGCTTAGCAATGTCATACGTTTTAATACTTTCTACTATTGTAAGTATGCTCAAAGTTTAATCAAAACGTACACACATATCCTTGATGTAAAAAATAAACTATACAATACTATCTTACATAAACAACTTCTTTTACTGACTTAACTTTTTCAGAAGATTTAACATGTGCTACAATACATACTAAACCACTTATAGCAACGAATGCATAAAAACTTATTCCTCTGCTAAGTAACATCGCTGGCACTAATAAATGCCCTGGGAAAAATATCTTAAATAATGTCATAAAACTATTTTCAGATGCCCCAACAGCTCCTGGTAATGGTAAAGATGAAACAGCAATATTGAGTAATGATTGTATTGCTAATATTTCAAACACAGTATATGTTGATAGATGGAAAGCTTTATATACAAAGAATGGTACTAAAAACATAGCTGTTATTTGCACAATAGTTATAAGTAAAATCTTAATTACTAACTTTGGATTTTGTTTTATATATTGAGCACCTTTAACATATTCTTCAATTTGAGAAGTTATCACTTTTCGTGAACCTTCAACATCTTTTATTATTCTTAATTTTCCTAATAAATTCGTTATGAATATTATGAAGTTATTTACTAATTTTTTTGAAAATATAACTGCAATTACTCCAACAACAAGAGCAACATTCGTTATTACACCATATATCAATAAAATACTCATTCCTCTTACATTGTTTAGTATAAATTCACGTTCCATAATGAACATTATTCCGCTATATGCCAATACAACAACTTGGTGAATGACAACAATAACTAATAGTATAAGTGAAGAATAAGATATGTTTATATCATCTTTCTTCATGTAATAAACTTGCGCTGGTTGACCTCCAGACGCTGAAGGTGTAATTGAACTAAAATAAAATCCAACAAACGCATATCCCATACATTTTAAAAATGTAGTTTTTTGATTTAAAGCCTTTATACCTAAATATATATTTATACCTTCACAAGCAACATATATAAACATCATTGCAAATCCAATTAATATAAACACAGGACTTGCACCTTTTAATGATTTTATTAACGATTCAATTGATTGACCTCTAAAAACAAAGTATCCAGTTATACCCATTAGTAAAACTAAGAAGGTTACACTACCTAGACACTTATTTTTCTTTTCAGTTTTACTTATCATAACTACATCCTTTCTGGTGTTACAAATTTAAAACCACTAGCTTTGAGTTTTGGAATAGCTATCTTTAATGCTTCGATAGTACGTTCAGGTGCGCCAACTGCTCCTCCTGAGTTTTCTCCTGCATCATGCAAACAAATTATAGAATTTTCTTTTGTTCTATCTATTAACTTATTTACTATAATCTCTACTGTACTATCTTTACTCCAATCTTCTGCCATTACATCCCATAAGGTCATCTTTAAGTTATATTTTTTAACAAATTGATATGAAAATATATTAGTATGACCCCATGGTGGACGATAGTAGTTTACATCTACACCTAAATTTTTCATTGTATTTGTACTTTCAATAAAATCTTTTTTAACATAATTATAACTATAAAGCCATGCATTCTTATGTTCTAGTGAATGTAAACCAACTATGTGATTTTCTCTTAACATTCTTTTTATAATTTCAGGCTCTTTTTCAGCATTCTTTGCCACTACGAAAAACATGGCCTTTATATTATTTTCTTTTAGTACATCCAACAATTTTTCTGTATATCTTTTGTCTGGTCCATCATCAAATGTAAGAGCAATTTCATTCTTCTCAGTCATATTTTTCAATACATCTTTATTTAATAATTTATTATAATATGTAGGTATAATTGAATGGATTAAAAAAATCAAAGCAACAACTATAATTAAACCTACTACATACATTCTCTACACACTCCTTGTCCATCAAATGAAAATAAAATATTTTCTAATGAATTATTATCAAATTGTTTTTTAAGTTTTTTCATATTCAAACTCATTTCTTTAAGTGTAACATCATCATAGATTAAGTCTTTTATCTCATCTACATAGTATTTTTTATTTTTATCAAGTATTCTTCCAATTCCATTATTTAGTATAAAATCAGCATTATTTATCTCTTGTTGCAAAAATGGATTGAATGCTAATATTGGAAGCTCTGAGTAAATTGTTTCAAATAATGTTATTCCACCTGGTTTAGAAATAATAAGGTCAGCACTCTCCATATAGTTGTATACTTCATTAGTATAGCCTACAACCTCAATATTTTCATATCTATTGCACAATTTATAGTACATTTTTTTATTATTACCAGTTATTACAGTAGTTTTTACTCCTTCTAAACTATTTAGTTCTCTATAAAATTGTTCTGACTTAGGCAATAAACCTAAGCCCCCACCCATTATGAGGATGTTTTTTTTATCTAAATGATTTATATGTTCTATTTTTTTAAATTCTTTTTTTACAGGTATACCATTAACTTTTACTTTATCTTCATCTATTCCTTTTAAAATAAGTTCTTCTTTAGTAGATTCACTAGCCACTAAGTAACAATCTGTATTTTTACTAATCCATTCTGAATGACTACTTATATCTGTTATACATGTTATCAAAGGAAGATTTGAATTATACTTTTCTTTATATCTTGATACTACTTGAGAACAAAATGGAAAAGTTGAAATAACTACTGTTGGTTGTATTTCATTAAGTAACTTGTCTAATTTAATTAAGAAATAATCTGAAAATGTAAATTTTATATCTTTTTTACCATTTTCAGTGCATTTGTAAAATAAATTATAAAGACTACTTCCCCGATTTACAAGAATAGAAAAAGTTTTATACATTTTATCTGAGTAGTTAGGCATAATATATTCAAATATATCCTTAATTATTATTTCAGAATTATTAAATTTTGTTTTTATATCTTCACTTAAAGAGTTTGATGCTGAGTAATGACCCATACCAAATTTTCCTGTAAGAATTAATACTTTCATAAGATTCCCTCCTCATTAAAGCCTTTAAATACCTTTAATTACTATATTTATAAGTATAAACTTTAAATCTTTAGAAAAACCTAGTATAATTCTTAAGAAATCTTAAAGTTTTAATTAAAAAAGACAAAACCCAATTAATATTGGAAGCTATCTCCTAATTAATTGGGTTTTGTCTTTATAAACATACTTAAACATAAATACTATCATTTTAATTCTTTAGATATGTCTTATTTAATTATACTTTTAATTAATCCATAATATTATATTCTTCATATAGAGGATATTTTTCAGTTAAACCAACAACCAATGTTCTTGCCTTAGATTCTTCATCATAAGTTAAACATAGGTCTATAGCCTCAGCAATTACTGCCATATCTTCCTCTTTCATGCCTCTAGTAGTTACAGCTGGAGTACCAAGTCTTACTCCACTTGTAACAAGTGCGCCATTTGGATCAAATGGTATTGTATTTTTATTAGCAGTTATGTAAGCATCATCTAATCTTTTTTCTGCTGCTTTACCAGTTATATTTTTATTAGTTAAATCTAATAATATTAAGTGATTATCTGTTCCTCCAGAAATCAATTTAAAATCTCTCTTAATAAGTTCTTCAGCTAAAGCTTTTGCATTTTTAGCAACCTGTTGTTGGTATGTTTTAAATTCATCACTTAAAGCTTCTTTAAAACATACTGCTTTAGATGCAATTATATGCTCAAGAGGTCCGCCTTGAATTCCAGGGAATATTGCTTTGTCTATAGCTTTAGCATATTTTTCTTTACAAAGGATAACTCCTCCACGAGGTCCTCTTAAAGTTTTATGAGTTGTTGTTGTAACAAAATCAGCTACCTCACATGGATTTTGATGAAGACCAGCAGCTACAAGACCTGCTATATGAGCCATATCTACCATAAGTAATGCTCCAACCTCATCAGCTATTTCTCTAAATTTTTTAAAATCTATCTCTCTAGGATATGCACTTGCTCCTGCAACTATCATTTTAGGTTTTACTTCATGTGCTATTTTTCTAACATCATCAAAATCTATAAGTCCACTATCTCTATCTATTCCATATTCATAAAATTTATAATATTGACCAGAAATATTAACTGGAGCACCATGAGTTAAATGCCCACCTTGAGATAAATTCATTCCCATAACAACATCACCTGGTTTTAGCATAGCAAAATATACACCGATATTTGCATTTGCTCCAGAATGAGGTTGAACATTAGCATGTTCTGCCCCAAATATCTTTTTAATTCTATCTATTGCAAGAGTTTCAACTTCATCTATGTACTCACATCCACCATAATATCTTTTGCCTGAGTAACCTTCTGCATATTTATTAGTAAGATGACTTCCCATAGTTTCCATTACTGGAACTGATACTATATTTTCAGATGCTATCAACTCAATATTCCTTTGTTGTCTTTTTAACTCTCTTTTCATACTTTCATAAATCTCAGGGTCCGCTTTTTTCAAGTTCTCAAACATATTACTCCTCCTAGTTATTATTTAAATTTTACTTTTACAGACATTTCATAATTTTCGTTTTTATCAATATGATAA
Source organism: Clostridioides sp. ES-S-0010-02 (assembly GCA_020641055.1). Classification (NCBI taxonomy): domain Bacteria; kingdom Bacillati; phylum Bacillota; class Clostridia; order Peptostreptococcales; family Peptostreptococcaceae; genus Clostridioides; species Clostridioides sp. ES-S-0010-02. The sequence continues at coordinate 1,210,612 of CP067345.1, read as the reverse complement.
TTTATTATTATAGTCTTTTATAAATTAATAGTCAAGTGTTTTACTACTTTTACATGTTTTCTTTCTGTATTTTAAGTTAAAATATAATAAATAATATTGTCTAATTCTTTTAATTGGATATAATTTAGATGTGACTATTTTTAAATAAAAAAAGATAATATAATTTATATATATATAAGGAATATTACTTAAAAATTTGATATAATTTCAATATTATGTTTTTTAATTTGGAGGTGTATTTATGAATCAAAATGAGGAACTTGAATATAAAAAAAATATTCTAAAATTAGCTCTATTTGTAGGGGAACTTATGATAAAAAATGGAGCTGAAACATCTAGGGTTGAAGACAGTGTCCTTAGAATATGCAGGTCAAGAGGATTTTATCATGTAAATATTTTTACAACTCCTACAGTAATAATTATTTCAGATGAAAAATTTGACGGTTTTTCGTTTATGAAAACGATTCAATCAAGAGGTATAAACTTAAATAAGATTTCCTTATTAAACAGTTTTTCTCGAGAATTTGTAAATGATAAAGAATATGATATTGATACTGCTATTGCACGTCTTTATGAAATTCAAGAGGTAAAACCTTATCCTTTATGGTTGTTTTACTCTTGTACAGGAATTGCATCTGCTTGCTTTGCTTGCTTGCTTGGAGGGAATTATATATTAAATTTTATTCTTACATTTATAATAGCAATATTTGCTGCAATTACTTATGATAAAACCATGAAGATAAGTGCAATATCTGCATTTTCATGTTTAGTATCTTCTTTTTTAATAGCACTTTCAGGAGTTTTACTAGTTGAAATAGGTATTTTGAATGACCCTAAAATGCTTATAGTTGGAGCAATAATGCCACTACTCCCAGGAGTTGCTTTTATAAAAGCCATCAGAGATTTAATATCAGGTAATTTAATATCAGGAATTTCTCGTGCTTTCGATGCTGCTATGATTATTATTGCAATTGCTTCTGGAGTCGGTTTTGTCCTTGATACATGGTATAGAATTGGAGGTCCTTTCTAATGACTGATATGTCAATGATTTTACATTTTTTATTTTCAGGCATTGCAACTGCTGGATTTGCTGTTTTTTTTAATGCACCACTTTATCTACTTCTTCCAGCTGGAATAACTGGTGGAGTTGGTTGGATTGTGTATGTATATTTATTTAATTTCACTACAAACTCAATTTTTGCGGGCTTTATAGCTGCCGCTTTGGTTTCAGCATGTAGTGAGATATTGGCTAGAAAACTAAAGCAACCAGCTATTGTATTTGTAATTCCAGGTATTCTTCCTCTGATACCAGGAATTGGATTATACAATACAATGTTATCTTTAATTCAAAAAAATTATGATTTAGCTATGTCAAAAGGTACTGATGCACTATTTTTAAGTGCTGCAATATCGCTTGGTGTATTGGTTGTAACTTCTTTTGTAAGAACATTAAACCTTTTAAAAATACGAAAGAACTTTATTCCTCAAAGAAAATCAAAATAAAAATATAAAAATAGCAATGTACCCAAATCCTATAAATATACATTAAGTGTTTATAAGAGTACATTGCTATTTTTAAATTATAATCATTTTAAAGGTCAATTAAGATTCTTGTGATTACTGGTATAAATTCTCTACTATCTCTAAATTTTTTATCATTCTTCTTTAAATACAAATAACAAATTATTGTAAGACAAATCCCAACTAATCCACTTATCGCTTCAACGCCAGATGTCATGCCAATTGCTCCCAATATATAGTATGTTCCTATTGTTCCAACAAGAAGTGCTACAAGAGGTATTATATAAGCCATCACAGCTGCTTTTAATACATTCATGTTATCCATACTTACTTCTACATGGTCACCAACCTTCGCACCAATTGTATTGTCTACCTCTACTAATATCTCTTTTGACTCTGATGAGTCAGCAGTAGCACATTTTCCACAAGCAGCACAAGCTGAGTGTCTTTGCATTTTTAATTTTGCAGTTCTATCATCAACAATCTCCATAATAAATCCTTGTTGATTCATACCTAATCGCCCCCTTATTTTGTAAATTTATTTATGGTATCCATAAGTTCTTTTATCATCTCTTCAGTTTTTTCACTATCATCATGTTTGATACTTTCTGCTACACATCCTTTTATATGATTTTCCAAAATAATTGTACCCACTCTATTTATAGCAGACCTTATAGCAGATATTTGAACTAATATATCAACACAATAACGTTCCTCTTCTACCATCTTTTGTATCCCTTTAACTTGACCCTCTATTCTTTTTAATCTTTTTATAAGAGCTTCTCGCTCATTGTTTGGTGCTAATTTTCTTTCTTCCATAAACTCACCTCATACTCTTATGATGTTCTATACAATTATGATTTACTTACCAATTTGCTTAAAATATAATACAGTTATTACTATTATAAATGCTAAAATTGATATTGCTATAGACCTGCTCTGATGCTTAGTTTGCTCCATACTTAATTTACCATTCATCTTAAACCCTGCTAATGGAAATAAAAATATAACTAATGCGTCAATTCCAAGTACAATTTGGGCTGCAATAGTCCATTTGCTCAAAAAGCAAAATATTCCACCTACACCTAAAAGAACCTCCAATATATTTATAAACTTATAAGTAGGTTTTTTTATTATATATTCTTCAATTTTTTCCTTACATTCTGTACGGCATGGATATATATTGGTATTGTCATCGTATTTTATAGCCAATTTATTATTTGGTGACTTTATATCCCTATTACAGTAAAGACATTTTTTCATTTTATGTTCTCCTCATAGTATTTCTCTTAAGAAATTTTATCTAAATTATTATATGTTTCAATACTATTATACCAAATAGATACAAAAAACAAAAATAAAAGGACTCATTTTAGCTATTTCTTTTATATTACTACTTAATTTATAATAATAATTAGATAAAATTATTTATATTTAAATTATCTCATCATATTAATATGCAATTTTGGTATTAAGCATCGGATTTTAAGTATTTATATATTAATAATATCTACAATAATAACTTCTAAAGTTAGGTTATCAAAATATAAATCATTATTAAAATCTACATTTCATAACAATAAAGAGACTGTCATTAATATTAAGACAGTCTCTTTATTGTTTATTATCTATAAGTTTAGATAACTGGTGTATCAGATAGGTAATCATTACTTACATAACCATATCCACTATTGTATTTTATTTTTACCCATCCAGTAGCAAACATTTCTACAGTTTCTACCTTACTTCCATATGGAAGTTGTCCTATTTTTTCATCTTCCGTACTTGGTCCTTTTCTAACATTTAGACCATCTTTTTCTTTTACATATTTTATCTTAACATTCTCACTGCTGTTATTAGGTTTATTACTTGTTAGATAAGATCCACTGACATATCCAATATCGTCATTGTATTTTATCTTAACCCATCCCGTTTTTAGTACTTCTAAAACTTCTACTTCATCACCATTGTTTAGATAACCCACTACAGAAGCTTCTATTGTAGCATCACTTCTTACATTTACTTTATCTGTATTAGCTACATACATTACTTTCTTACCAGTACTACTCCCTTGTAAATCTTTTAGTTCTGCAAATGCATTTTCATTTCCACCACTACCAACTTGAGTTATAGCAGTCGCCTTTTTATTTGTAAATATACTCTTTTGAGTTGCACTCAATTTATCTCCTACTATAAGTACTGGAGAATTTTCTTTTGATGCCAATACACCTACTGCTAGAGCATCTATAAGTTGATTTTGTTTTTTCATTCCATCTTTAGCTACAAATACATTATCTAAGTCATTTGATGTATAAAATTTTTCTATTACCTTTCCATTTGTTTCATTTCTATCTGCTCCACCTATTCTTTCTGAATTTGGTAGACTTTGTTTTATTTTATCTGATACAGCATTAGTAGAGCCTATTATGTATGACTTACTTATATTTTTAGAAGCTATAAAATCCTTAAAACTAGACACTCCAGATGCATCAGAAACCGGAAGTATAACCATACCATTAGTAGCAGCTACAGAAGCTATACTAACTGCATCTGCAAGACCTGTATATCCATTTATCACAGCTATTTCTGATATGTCTTTTAAACCTTCTATCTTTTTAGCTATGTTTAAAGCTGTCTGATGTCTGTCACTACCACCAATTCTATCAACTGTTAAGTTATTAGATTCTAGTTGTTTTTCTACATTATCTGATACAGAACCAGATAGTCCAATTATATAAACTTTTTTAACACCTAATCTTTCTAATTCTTTCTTTGTTTGTAAATTTAAATTATTTTTTTCTGTAAGTAGTATTGGAGCGTTCTTTAATTTAGCAAATGGTGTAACAGATAATGCATCTACAATAGATTCACTATTCACTATTACAGCTTCATTTGTGCTACTCCAACCCTCTTTACTTACTTCAATAGCTGTTTGATATCTATCTTTACCTATTAAAGTATTTTCTGTTGCCGTTCTACCCACTTCATTTGCATATGATATTGATGATAAGCTTAAAACTAGAGATAAACACAATACTGATGATATTGATTTTGTTGATTTCATATTAACTCCCCCTAAAATTATTATATCTACAATTTTTATTTACTCTAAATATTATATCACAATAATTTAGCCTATATCATCCATTCTAAAACATCAATAAAAGACAACTTTATTCTTCTCCAAAAGTTTGAAACTTATCTAAGCTTCCATATCTATTCATTAAAATATTCCATTCATGTTCATCATAAAACTCACAATTTCCACCACAATAGTGTTTTGCTACTTCAACAACAAATCTTCCTGCACTCTCTAAATCAGAATAATTACTTGCTCCAGTTGCACATCCAGCAACTGTTGTCTCAGTTGTTATAGCAACTCCTACTACAGGTGCTTTTGTAGCTACAGCAGGCTGAAGAATACTATTTATATGGTATAAACCATTTCCATATGGAGTTATATCTTGTATTGACACTGGAAATACGTAAGGAAGTCTTCCTGTAGTAGTCTGCATTATGTCTAATAAATCATTACTTGTTTTTAGAATATACCCTTCTTTTATTGTGGGAGATATAGCAAAACCTCTTGTATTTATAACTCTATTCCCTTTAGTTGTATCTATTGATAATATAGCATCACAGCTTAAATCAACTTCATTTTCATTCATAGTTCTCATATCAATTGGAGAATCCATAAATGGAACTGGTTTATGTTCTTTAGTAGGTGCATCTGGACATATGTGAGTTGAAACTATTACATCTCCATCAATAAAATCTCCCTTATTCTGCATGTCCAATAATTTTGCTCCTACTGCTATTGCTACTAAAGCTCCATCAGCGTCAGAAACCATACCCATCATTTCTGGTCTTGCTCCAATTCCTCCTAGTCTTCCTAAAACACCTAATGTCTTAGCTGTTCCTCCTGATGATTTTCCATTTTTTCCTGGTATTGTAAGCTTTACTAAGTCAGTAGACCCTTTTTCTGTACCTAAAGTTTTTACTAATATATTCTTCCCACCATAGCTTTCCAAATATTTTTTTACACATTCTCCATCTACTTCTGCGCTATCAATAATATCATAAACTTCCAAAACTTGTTTTAACATCATATTTGCTCACCATCCAATTTTATTTCTTTTATTTATAGTTTTTGTTTAAATATTTTTACTTTTATTTTTATAAATATTACAGCATTTTTTTATTTTATCTATATTCTTATAAACTTTTTCTTATTATATTTAATATCTTATTTATTTTTTTATTTTTATAAACTTTTTCCTAAGTATTTGTTTTATTTATAGTTTTATAGGTATTATATTGCTCATTAAATTTAATTAATTTTAATTCTTCAATCAATCAAATTACTACATATCCTAATTAACTCCAATTATTTTTTTATTTAATATATCTTCTATATCTTTTAATAATTCTTCTTGTGTCATTGTTATTGAAAGTTTTAAATTTTCTTTAGAAGTTTTTATTAAAACTATCTCTTGCCCTTCTCTGATTTCTGCTGATGTAACAGGCATGCCTGTGTTTTTATCAAAAGTCATAATTAAGTCTGGAAATGTTGCTATTCTATTATTCTCTTTTTCTATTGTCATATATTCATTCCAAAAAGTTACCTCATAACCATTTACAATCAATTTACCTACATCAAATCCACCTATAGTTTCTAACTCTAAAATTTCTATTGTTCCTTCTGAAACTACATCTCCATTCAAAAATTCGACAACGTTGTTTATTGCTTTATCTTTTGATATTTCTAAACCTAAGTAAAACTCTCTACCCAAATCTATTGCATGGCTTATACCTCCTATAGCAGCATTTTCTTTTACAACAGATGCTTTTACAGGATTTCTAGCTACAGCAACTAAACCTTCTGCTGCTACAGCACACTGTCTAACAAGTCCTGCTGTCTTATTTAAAGAACCCTCTACAAATCCCTCTATATGATTATCAAGTTCTGGATTTCCACCAGACACAGCTTGATAAGACTTATATGTTTTATCTCTATGTAATCCAAGGCTCCCCATCAGGCCTGTTGGATGGGCTCTACCATTGCAAGGTGCATCTATTAGTGGTATTTTAAGTACAGAAGACTGAAGCCATCCATTTATTGTTGCACATCCTCCATTTTCATTTGTAATAATACCTTGTATATCTAATCCTAGTTTATCAATAAATATCTTGACTGTATTTATATAATCATCATTATCAGCATACTTGAGTGGTGCTGCTGGAGCTCCTACTGCTGATACATTTAAGACAATTGCATCATCATGTAATTCATCTATACTTATTAGATTTGGAAATCCATGTTGTAAGGCATATTCCCCCATCTCTCTTCCACTTTCCTTTGCACCACCACCTCCTCCACCTAAAATTGTACCTCCTATTAAAGCATATTCTAATATTTCCTTAGTTAATTTCATATTAAATATCTCCTTTATTAGTTAGATTATGTAAATGTATTAGTAAATATTTACATAACTTTATGCCATATTATAGTTTATTATACAAGCTTTGTATTATAATGTATAATATATAATTAATTATCAAATTTATATAATTCAAGTTATATTAAAAGAGGTGTATTTTATATTATGGATTTATTGCATCTTAAGTATTTTCAAACTGTCGCTAGAATGGAACACATAACAAAAGCATCACAAAAACTAAATATAGCACAACCAGCTTTAAGTAAAACCATATCTTCTTTAGAAAAAGAACTTGGAGTTCAGTTGTTTGATAGAAAAGGAAGATATATTGTACTAAATGAGTATGGTAGATTATTTCTAAAAAGGGTGGATAGTATTTTAGATTTAGTAGAAATGTCAAAAAAAGAATTACAAGATATTTCCTTAGAAAACTCTGGTGAAGTAAAAATATTAGCTACAGCAGCTGCTAATGTATTACCGCCACTTTTGAGCAACTTTAGAAAACTATATCCTAATATTACCTTTAATGTTTCACATACTCTACCATCGTCTTATAAGAAAAGTGATTTTGATTTGTATATATCTTCTTCATTTACAAAATTAAACTCAGAAAATAATATAACATTAACCTGTGAGGAAATATTATTAGGAGTTTCAATAAACCACTCTCTATCTTTAAAAGATGAGGTTTATCTAAATGAAGTTTCAGATGAAAATTTTATAGTTATAACTAAAGGTGAGAATTACAGAGAAATAATAGATATATTATGTGAATCAGCTAATTTCAAGCCCAAAATAGCCTTTGAATCCGATTCTCCATATACAATCTATGCTCTTATAAAATCACTTCAAGGAGTTGGATTTATATGTGGAAAATCATGGGGCTTATCTCGAGACCCTGAAATTAAACTATTACATATAAAAGATATTGAATTTAAAAGATATTTAAATCTTTCATGGTTTAGTGAGAATTATGCATCTAAAGCAGTCTTATTATTCAAAGACTTTCTTATAAACTATTTCAAAAACCTTTAAACCAAAGCTGGTATTATTAAAGAGGATATATCAAACAGAGTTAATAACTTTATCTTTAGCGTTTGACATATCCTCCTATTTTATTTTTTATCAAAATTGTACCTTAACATATAATGTAAAATTATATATTGTAACTATTTTTTCTGTCTTTTAAGTATGGAATATCGTTCCTATATTTTTCTATTTCATCTAGGTCAATCTCTGCTAATATATATTTTTCTCTATATGTATCTAATTGACTTATTATAGTTCCTCTAGGATTGCATATTTTACTCTTTCCAAACAGTATCAAATTAGGGTCATTACTTACTAAATTTACTCCTACTGTATACACAGTATTTTCTAAAGCTCTTTGAGATACGTTTAAATCCCACATATCTTCATCTTGTATTCTCCATGCAGAAGGTATAAATATTATTTCAGAGCCTTTTAATGTCAACTCTCTAGCCACTTCTGGGAATCCTGCATCATAGCATATCATTACACCAAATTTACCAAAATCAGCATCATATACATCTACTTTTTCCCCTGCTTTAAAGTATACTGCTTCTAATGACCATAGGTGATTTTTACAGTATTCTCCCATCATATTACCTTGTCTATCGAATATAACAGCTGAGTTGAAAACATGTGTAGAGTCCTTTTCTAAAGTTCCATATGGAGATATTAGGTATACATTATTTCTTTTAGCTGCTTCTGACATTGATTCTTCTATGTATTTGTTATGTTCTCTTATTAGGTCTAATGTTTTAATTCCACCTAAATATTCTAAGTTATATCCTGTAGCAAATAATTCTGGCAAACAAATAATATCTGCACCTTGATTTCCCAAATCATCTATCATCTCTACTGCTTTTTCTATATTTTTTTTAACATCTCCAAGTACACTATGCTGTTGAATTATACCTATTTTCACTTTACGACTCATACAAATTCCCCCTTTATTTATCCTTACTTCCAAAACATTTCATTAGTATATAATAAAGAATCATACTTACTACAATTCCATTTATTGGTGGTATTAAGAAACTTATTTTTGAAGTATAATATGATGCTGCAAAACCAATTAACCAACTTATTACTGCAATCCAATTTATTCCTTCTCTGTGTTTATAAGTTCTTCCTTGTATAAAATAATATTCACACCACATAATTCCTGCTATAGCTGGAACTGCTATTCCTAAGAAAGATAAGAACGATTGGAATTTGAATATTATACCAGTAGCTGCTATTGTTGTACCTATTAGACCTGCAACTAAAGTTAATACATTTCTCTTTACATTTGGAAAAATAGTTTTTAGTGCCAATCCACCAGAATAGGCATTTGATACATTGGTTGACCAAGATGCAAGTATTAAAATAACAAATGCTATCCATCCAAATCCTAAATTAGCCAATACTTCTGTTATATCCCAAGTAGGAGCACCCATAGACATTACACCTGCTGCAACTTGTTGGAACAATGAAATAATACCTAATCCTAAAAAACCAATTATCCAAATATCTTTTACTCCCCTTGTATATCTTAATTGGTCAGGTGATATAATCGCACCGACTATGATAAGACCAACAACCATATTTAATCCTTCAACCATGCTCATTGTTGTTTGAGGAGTGTAATTGTAGATAGCTTCAACTCCATAAGTAGAAAAAGCTTTAAAAACTCCCCAAGCCATTAATATTATAAGTGGTGGTATAACTAAGTAATTAAACTTAGCCATTGCCTTAAAACCATACAAAGCGAAAACTACCATTAATAATCCAAGTATAACTGTGACTAGAGTTAAGTTTACACTTGGAAATATTTTTTGTACTGATAATCCCGCAACTCCTGCTTGTACACCAAACCAACCAAAGCTAGTTATTCCAAGCAATAGAGATATTAGATATTTTCCACCTATCTCTCCAAATGCCCCCTTAGCTAATACATATGTATTTAACCCTTCTTTACAACCAATATAACCTTGTATCATAATAATTGCGACTAATATTAAGTTCCCTATAATTGATGTAATAATCATATTGGAAAGAGTCATTCCTAAAATTAAGGTTCCTCCAACCATTAATTCTGATATGGCTATATTAGAGCCAAGCATATTAAATAATGGAGCTAACCATCCAACTCTTTCCTCTTTTGGAACTGGATTTAAAACTAATTCTTCTCTCTCTTGCAAGATTATCCCTCCCTTTCTTTGTAAAAGAATCTTTTCTACTTTTTTCTACATTTTTTTCACCCTTGATAGTTTTTTTTCTTTCTATAATTATAATTCTACTCTACAAAAAAGTATAATATATAGTTTATTATCAATTTGATATAATTTAAGTTATAGATAGATAAATAGTCTAAAATTATTATTTAAATTTAGACTATTCACACATATTTTAAATTTATTTCAGTTTTATTAGAATTATACTTATTTTATTAAAATTTTATAGTGTGTAATTTATTCCCAAATATTTTTTATGAGGCTTATAAATACTTCAATTTTCACCTATTCTAACTTATTTTTAGTGAATTTATTACAACTTTACTAATCAAATTTAGTCTAAATTTTCTGATTATTATTATAAAAATAGTTTTTAAAACAAAATTTACTTAAAAACGAATTCATGATAAAATTTTAAAATACAGTATTTTTATTATATTGAATATGAATACAAAGGAGGATGTGTAAGATTATGGCTAGAAGACCAAAGATAAAGATAACTTTAATGGATAAAAAAGAAAAAGGTGCTTGCCACTATAGGCATAAAATTGGTGATTTATTTGAACTTAGTATTTACTTTTTATTCAAAAGGGGAATCGCCTATTTTTTAGTACGCCCCCCCTTTATATATTTCAATTGTAGAAAAGATTATCAAAAATCATATTCATAATTTTACTTATACTACCCCAATTGCAGCTAATATTATACAAATAATCATAACTGAAATTAATATCGTAGTTGTCTTGACTTTTTTTCCTAATAACCAATACATAATTCCAAATATCATAGCTGGAAGCATACATGGCATTATTTGGTCTAAGTAAGTTTGAATAGGCTCTGCCCATTCTCCACTCCCTACATTAACACTAAGTTTTAGTATTACATTAGAGGCGGTCATCCCTCCAATTACCATAAGTCCTAGCATTGATGCTGCTTCCATAACTTTTGAGACTATATTTGAACCACTTACATCTTTAAAAAATTGAGTTCCATACTTAAATCCTTTATCTAAACATATATAACGAATAATAAAGTGAGGAATATTTATTATTAGAAGGAATAAAATTGGACCCATTATATTCCCCTGAGAAGCTAAAGCTATACCAACTCCAGCTGCTATAAGCTTTAATGTTCCCCAGAAAAATGAATCTCCTATTCCAGAAACTGGACCCATTAAACTTGACTTAACAGCATTTATACTCTTTGCATCAAATTCTTCATTTTTTGCATTTTCTTCTTCCATAGCTCCAGATATACCAACTAAAAGAGTACTTATATGAGGTGTAACTGACATAAATTCAAGATGTCTTTTTAAAGCTTGAGATTTTTTTTCTTTATCATTTTTATATAATCTACGGATTATTGGTGCCATCGTATATGCATATGCTATGTTTTGCATACGTTCGTAGTTCCAAGATGAATCTAATGTTAAAGACCTTCTAAAACATTTCCAAAAGTCTTTTCTTGTTATTTTGCTATCTGGCGAAATTGTTTCTAATTTCTTAGAATTCGTTGTCATCTACTACTACCTCCTTTTCTCCTAAAAAGTTAACATATATTAAAGCTACTGCTAATCCAAATAATGCAACTCCTGTTACTGTTATTTTTAAATAAGCAACCATTATAAAACCTAATAATAAGAATGCTATCGTTTTCTTATTAAGCATCATTCTAGCTAACATGGCAAAACCTATTGCTGGTATCACGCCTGCTGCAACATCCATACCATGAATTACATATGATGGTATAAATGAAAGTATTTTTTCTATTACTGGAACACCTAATGAGAATCCTGTACCTACTATTATTGCTAGTATTAATTTATTGCCTATACCAAATAATAATTGTATACGTTCTACGCCTTCAATGTTACCATCTTCTGCATAACGGTCAGCAAGATGAGCTCCCCATGTAAGTACTACTGTCATTAAGAAGTTGTCTATAAGTAATACTAAAGTTGCTATAGGAACTGCAAGTACAACTGCTGCTGATACATCTTGACCAGTTAATATTACAAATGCTGTAGCAATAATAGAACCAGATACAAAGTCAGGAGGATTACTTGCTCCAACTGGGAATGCACCCATAAATACTAGTTCTAATGTTGACCCTATTATTATACCTGTACGTAAATCTCCTAGTGCTAAACCAACAAGTGGTGCAACAACTATAGGTCTATTATGCATTGTAGAACCTACAAAACAATGCATATATGCAAAGAATGCAATTAGAGTTATTAGAATAACTTGTGTAAATTCCATTTTTATCCCCCTAAAATTATATTAGTTTCATTACATTTGTAGCATCATCATCAGGAACTAATTGTACGAATACATTTACACCTTCTGAATCTAATTCTTTAATCATGTTTATATCATCCTTTGATACATGAACTGCTTTAGATATATTTTCACGATTATCATCTGATTTTGTTCCACCAAGGTTTATTGATTTAATAGATTTAACTTCTTTAGATAGTCTATAAACATCTTCTACAGATTCACAAAGTATCAAAAGATTGTATTTATCAGTTACACCTGAATTAAGTGCTTTTATAGAATCTGCGATACTTTTCATTACAAGTTTGACATTAGATGGCTTAGCCATTTTAAGCCCTGCCATTCTTAAATCATCCTTTAATAGTTCATCACTTGCTATTAATATACAATCTGTATTTAAAAACTTTGTCCATGTAAATGCTACTTGTCCATGTATAAGTCTGTGGTCTACCCTTACTAATTTAATCATTATAATTCCTCCCTAATTTTTTTTATTTCATCCATAAATGTTTTTACATGTTCTGCACTAACATCTCCAAAGTCTTGGTAATTATCTTTGAAGTAACTTCCTATTATTGCCATATCCCCTATCTCAAGCTGCTTTTTTGCATTTTCTAATGTAACTCCAGCTGCAATAACTAAAGGGAAATCTCCTACATTTTTGCGGAATAATTCTATTTTTTCCATTGATGTTTCTTGCCCTGTAGCATTTTCTGTAACTGCTATAGCATCACATCTTGTCATTCCTATCTTTAAATCTTCTTCAACAGTATTTTCTGATAAAACTGGTTGATACTTAAAACGTACCCCTCCAATTAAATAAGCTTGACATTTTGAGCGGTGTAATTTGAAAAATTCTTCTAAAGTAGCCTCATCTCTAGGTTTGACATGACCTACTACAGAGTCAACTTGTACATAGCTTGCATTATATCTTGTTGCTAGTTCAAATCCCATAGTATCAACATTTAAGCAATTTACTCCATATGGTATTGACAAATTAGATTTAGATACATATTCAAGTATTCTTTCTAAATCATAGTAATTGCCATAGTAATTTTCTAACATTATTCCATCTACACCATTTGCTTCTAAGATACTAATTTCTTTTTTAGCTCTTTCAAAAATATCATCTGAAGTATCTCCCTTTAGGTGTATCATTGCTATAATTGGCTTTTTGTTTTTAAAAACTGATAATATTCCCTTATTGTCCATAAACTAAAATACCTCTTCTTCTTCATTTATTTGTAATGTTACATTTTGTATTCCCATTCTAGATTCTTTTGCTAACTGTTCTGCATCTTCAGTTGTTAATTTATCAGAAAATCTTGTAAGAAGCTCTAATACCATATTTAAATTCATTCCTGAAAATAGCTTAACATTATGTAACTTAGTTAACCTTAACATAGCAGTACATACACTTGCTCCGTATAAATCAGATAAAATTATATATTCACATTCTTTATCTTCTACTATTGTTTTTTCTAACTCTAAAGCAAAATCTGAAGCGCTTTGTCCAGGATATAAACTGTATGAATTAACGCAATTTGCTAAATCTCCTACTATCATTTTTACTGAATCTAAAAGCCCTTTTGAAAAGTCTCCATGAGACGCTAATATTATTTTTCTCATATTTATTCCTCTCCTAAGTGTAAATTATATTTCTGCTGATACTGCATATTTATACTTATCACTTCTTATAAATTGTTCATTGTAATATAAAACATCATTATTCTCTGTATATACTAATTGTCTTACTTTTAATAATGCCATATTGCTTGCACATTTAAGGTGGTCAGAATATTCTTTGTTTGAGTGTTTTACTTCAAATATATTTTCCACACGATTAGGTAGTGTACTTATATTATTAGATATAACTTCCATTAAAGACTTATCTTCCAGCTCTTCTTTTAATAAAAACATGTAATCTATTCTAAAGTAATCAACTTCAAAAATAACAGGTACTTCATCTATTAATCGAAGTCTTTTAATACATATTATCTTCTCTTCTAGTTCAATATTTAAAGCTTCAGCCACCTGCTTATCAGCTTTTTTTATCAAAATAGAGATTATCTTAGTACTTGGTTTTGCATTAATACGATGACAAGAATTAGTAAAACTATTTCCTGCACATGTTGCTTCTATTCTCTCTGGAATAGTTACATAAGTTCCTTTTCCACGCTTTTTACATAATATATCTTCTTTTACAAGTTCATTAAGCGCATTTCTCACAGTTATACGACTTATATTAAACTCCTTACATAGGTCTACTTCAGATGGAAGTTTATCTCCTGGCTTATATATACCAGCTGCTATTTGTTTTTTTATGTTGTCATATAGTTGTTGGTACAAAGGAATAAATGAATTTACCTCTAAGTCCATTTCTTTTTTTTGCTTTTTTTCATCCATTTTACTCACCCCCTCATGTAGTATTTTTATAACATTATATAACAAGTTCTTTATTACATATTATAACAACTCGAAATCGTTGTCAATTTATTTTTAAATAATTTTTAATTTGGTAATTTTTTAATTTTTTTGTCTAATATAGTATTTTATTGTTTGTAGTATCAGGTAGGAATAGTTTGGATTATTAATCTAACAGAATTCTTTTTTAGAATTGTGTAAATAATAATTAATGTTACTTTTAATTGACAATTATTACTATTAAATAGTACAAAAAAAAGACGTCACCCTATTTTTAGTGCGACAGTCTTTTATATATTATTTCTTATTCATATATTATTCTTTATCTTTTATATCAACTTTTATACTTAATTCATCCAATTGCTCATCATCTGCTACTGTAGGAGCATTTGTCATAGGACAAACAGCATTTTGATTTTTAGGGAATGCAATAACTTCTCTTATATTTTCAGCTCCTGCAAGCAACATAACAAGTCTATCAAGCCCAAAAGCTAGACCAGCATGAGGAGGAGTTCCATATTTGAATGCTTCTAATAAGTAACCAAACTTCTCATTAGCTCTTTCTTCTGTAAACCCAAGTGCCTTAAACATTCTTGATTGAACATCTGAATTTGATATTCTAACACTTCCTCCACCTATTTCATATCCATTTAATACAATGTCATAAGCTTTAGCTCTTAAAGATGCTTTATCTCCATCTTCTAGTTTATCTAAATCTTCATCCATAGGTGATGTAAATGGGTGATGCATTGCTGCAAACTTACCTGTTTCTTCATCTTCTTCAAAAACAGGGAATTCAGTTACCCATAATAAATTATATACATTCTTATCTAGTATATTAAGTCTATTTGCCACTTCAAGTCTAACTTGTCCTAAAGCATCAAATACTACTGAGTTTTTATCAGCTACAAATAAAAGTAAATCTCCTGCTTCTGCATTCATTCTTGTAAGTATAGCATTCATTTCATCTTCGCTAAAGAATTTTGCTATTGGAGAAGTTACTCCATCTTGACCTACTTTCATCCAAGCAAGCCCTTTTGCTCTATATGTTTTAGCATGTTCTTCTAATGATGATATTTGTTTTCTAGTAAAATCGTCAGCTTTTCCTTTTACATTTATACCTCTAACGCTTTTTCCTGGTTGTGTAGCATCAGCAAACACCTTAAATCCACAATTACAAACGACATCAGATATATCTGTTAGTTCATAACCAAATCTAGTGTCTGGTTTGTCTGAACCATATCTAGCCATAGCTTCTGCATAAGTCATTTTAGGAAGTGGAAGTGTCAATTCTACATTTAAAACTTCTTTAAATATAACTTCAAGTAATCCTTCAATCATACTCATAACATCTTCTTGTTCAACAAAAGACATTTCACAGTCTATTTGTGTAAATTCTGGTTGTCTATCAGCTCTTAGGTCTTCATCTCTAAAACACTTAACAATTTGGAAATATCTATCCATACCACTTACCATTAATAATTGTTTGTATAATTGTGGTGATTGTGGTAATGCATAAAATTTACCTGGATTAACTCTACTTGGTACAAGATAATCCCTTGCTCCTTCTGGTGTTGGAGCAATTAAAAATGGTGTTTCTATTTCACAAAATCTATTATTTGATAAGTAATTTCTTGTAATATTCATTACTTTATGTCTTAACTTTAAATTTCTTTGCATAGATGATTTTCTCAAGTCTAAGTATCTATATTTTAGTCTTAGTGCTTCTGAAACATCATCATCATCTTTTATATAAATAGGTGGAGTTTCTGATTTATTTAAAAGTCTAAGTTCAGTTGCAAATATCTCTATGTCCCCAGTTGGCATGTTAGGGTTTTTAGACTGTCTTTCGCATACTTTTCCTTTTACTGCTATTACAAACTCAGCACCTAATTTTTCAGCTTTTTCAAAAGCTTCTTTATCTACATCTGTATCAAAAACTATTTGGCATAATCCACTTGTATCTCTTAAATCAACAAATACAAGTCCTCCTAAGTTTCTTTTTTTCTGTACCCATCCCATAAGTACAACTTCTTCATTTATGTTTTTTTCTCTCAACTCTCCACAGTAGTGAGTTCTCTTTAAACCCTTTAAAGTTTCCAAGATACTACCTCCATTTTATTTAATTTTAATGCTATATATTTATCTAATACACAAAACATCATACTTTCTTATTTTACAGCTTTTGCTTTAATTCTTCAACTAATGTACTTAATTTTACAGTAGTTTGCTCTGATGTTTTCATATTTTTTAATGTTGCAGTGTCATTTTTTAGCTCGTCATCACCAATTACTATTGTAAATTTTGAATTTATTTTATCTGAATACTTAAATTGTGCTTTTACACTTCTTTCTATATGGTCTTTATCCGCACTTATATGATTTTGTCTTAAATCTTTCAACAATTTAAAGCTTCTTGTATTTGCTTCTTCACCTATAGTTACTATAAATATGTCTGTAGATTGAGGGTTTTCTATTTCAATTCCATTACCTTCAAGTGTAAGTAAAAGTCTTTCAATCCCTAGTCCAAATCCAATTCCACTTATACCTTTTGGACCACCTAGTTGTTCAACAAGACCATCATATCTGCCTCCACCACATACAGTACTTTGAGCACCTATATCATTAGATATAATTTCAAAAGCAGTTTTTCTATAGTAATCTAACCCTCTAACTATTGTTTTATCAATTACAAAGTTTATATTCATTTCCTTTAAGTATTCTTGAAGTTTATCAAAGTGAACTTTACAATCATCACACAAATGGTCTGCAATAAATGGTATATCTTTGATATTTTCTTTACATGTAGGGTTTTTACAGTCTATAACCCTCATTGGATTTTTTTCTCTTCTCTCATTACAAGTTTCACATAATATATCTGCTTTTGAATCAAGATATTCTTTTAATAAAGCATTGTACTCTTTTCTACAAACTGGACAACCCACTGAATTTATACTCACTACCAAATCATTTAATCCAACTTCATTAAAAAATTGAACAGCTAGTGCTATTATTTCAGCATCCATTGAAGGAGTATCACTTCCAAGTGCCTCTATACCAAATTGATGAAATTGTCTCTGTCTACCAGCTTGTGGTCTTTCGTATCTAAAACAAGGTGTAACATAAAATAATTTTGTTGGTTGAGTATCTGCATATAATTTATTCTCTATAAATGCTCTTACTACACCAGCTGTACCTTCTGGCTTTAGAGTAATTTCTCTATCCCCTTTATCTTTAAAAGAATACATTTCTTTTTGAACTATATCTGTAGTATCTCCAACACTTCTCTTAAAAAGTTCTGTATGTTCAAATATAGGAGTTACCATTTCCTCATACCCATATAAAGCACATATTTCTCTAAATTTATTTTCTACATAACGCCATTTATAAGCCTCTTTTGGAGTTATGTCTTTAGTTCCTCTAGGAGCTTTAGTCAACATTTTTATATACCTCTTCTTTCTTCCTTTTTATCATTTCATCTACTCTATCAATGTATTGTTCAACATTCTTTACATTTTCTACTCTTTCAATTCTATCTTCATCTACATAGACAAATTTTGATATAGCACCTGCACCCAAGGCATAGTTGCTTTGTTTTTCCTCCATAATTTGTATATTGTAAATACACTCATATCCTTCTTTAGCATAACCTATATTTTCTAAGTTACCTAGCATATGTTTTTGTCTGTACATATAATATGGATTAAGTCCCATATCCTTGGCATATTTCATTGATAAATCTATCATTTTTATCATTTCTTCATACTGAGTTAAATGTTCTTTGTACTTATCCATATTTATATTTAGGTTAGAAGCTCTTTTTATAGCTAATGTATGAACTGTAAGACTTTCAGGAGAAAGCTTTTTTATTTCCTCTAATGTATTTCTTACCATGTCTAAGTCTTCATCTATAAGACCTAAAATTATATCCATATTTATATTGTCAAATCCCATATTTCGAGCCATATTAAAACATTCTACTAAATCAGAAACTTTATGTTCTCTTCCAATTTTAACTAAAGTATCATCATTCATAGTTTGAGGATTTATACTAATTCTACTTACATTGTGTTTTTTTAATACACTTAATTTTTCTTTGGTAATAGTATCTGGTCTACCTGCTTCTACCGTAAATTCTTTAATTTTGCTTAAGTCCAATTCTCTAAAGAGAGCATTTATAAGTAAATCCAATTCTTCCTCATCCAATGTAGTAGGAGTTCCACCACCGATATATAGAGTTTCAATTTCTTTATTAGTATCCTCAATAACTTTGGAAAACCCTTTAATTTCTTCAATCAATTTATAGACATATTCTCTTTTTAAATGGCCAAATTGCTTTAACGAGTTTGAAGGAAATGAACAGTATACACATCTAGTTGGGCAGAATGGAATACTTACATAAAGAGAAATTTTATTTTTGTCTATCGGATACATAAATAAGCGTTCTCTTTTAGCTATTTCAAGAGCTAAATCTATTTTCTCATCCATTATAAAATAGTTTTCTTTTAGAATAGTTCTTATACTATCATCATCTAGTCTTTCATCCATCAGATTGTGGACAATTTTGACTGGTCTTATACCAGTCAAAATGCCCCATGGAACATAAGAATTAAATATTTGTTTAAGTACTATAAACATACTTTTTTTAATACTTTCTTTGCATAATTTTCTAATCTTTCTCTTACTTTCACTGTCTAGTCTATCTAAAAACTCTTCAATCGTATTATTATTACAAAATCCATTTAAAAACTCCGTATTTATATCTTTGATATTTTGTATTGATTCATACTTTAAGTTACCACCTTCATAATATTCAGTAATTGAAAGTAAAGTATCATTTTCACAAATCAATCTATTTATTAAATATCTTGACTCTATACTATTGCTACAATCAGCAAAGTCATTAAATTTAAATTCACTAGTAAACAATTTTATAAGTTCTGCTACTTCATACTTATAATCATGTCCTTTTAAAAAAACATCCAACATCAACTTAACTCCTTCTATTTAAACACTAGAAGAACCCCATCACTGATACATTTATTAAATATTTGATACTATTTTTAAATATTAATATAAAATTACATGTAAGGATTTGTCTTCTTTTCAACACCTAGAGTACTAGTTGGCCCATGACCAGGATATACTCTAACAGCATCTTCATATTTACATAATTTTTTAAGTGATTTCTCCATTTGGTGGAAATCTCCACTATATAAATCAGTTCTACCAATACTTCCAGCAAACAAAGTATCTCCTGTGAACATGTCATCTTCAACTCTTATACACATACATCCTTGTGTATGACCTGGTGTATGCAAGAAAGTCATTTTTAATTCACCAAGTTCCATTTTATCTTTATCATTTACATATATATCTGCATCAAATTCTTGTGCGCCACATCTCATTGTGTAACTTAAGTTTTTATTTTTATCATTTAATAATTCTTTTTCATCAGTATGTGCAACTACCTTAGCACCAGTCTTATCTTTAATATCTTTAACATACCCTATATGGTCACCATGTCCATGAGTAAGAATTATATATTCAACATTCAATCCATTTTCTTTGACAAAGCTTAATGTATCTACTAAACTTCCTCCTGGGTCTATAACTGCACATTTTTTAGTTTTTTCATCACCTAACACATAAGTGTTTACTCCAAAATAACTATCTACAAATTTTTTTATAACCATTAAAGTTTTCCCCCTTAAAAAGATTTACTTGAGTCTAATAGTATTGTTACTGGTCCATCATTAGTTAATTCTACCATCATATGAGCTGCAAATTGACCTGTACCTACTGTTACACCTTTATCTTTGGCTTTTTTTACAAATTCTTCATACAAATCATTTGCAAGTTCTGGTCTAGCTGCGTTACTAAATCCAGGTCTTCTTCCTTTTCTACAGTCTCCATATAAAGTAAATTGAGATACTACTAAAAGCTCTCCACCTATGTCCATTAGAGATAAATTCATCTTATCATTTTCATCTTCAAAAATTCTTAGGTTTAATATTTTATCAATCATGTAGTCTACATCACTCGATTTATCATCATGAGTTACTCCCAACAGTACTAGCAACCCCTTATTTACTTCACCTATAATGTTTTCATCTACTGTAACTTTAGATGAAGATACTCTTTGTACTACTGCTCTCATATTTTCCTCCCTATTATTTTAACTCTAATTTGTCATTCTATAAATACTTTCTACACCAGGAATTGCTTTTAATTTTTTCATTAGAATTTTCAATTCCTCAGTGTCATTAACTTCTACAAGTAGATTTATACTTACAATACTATCTTTTCCTTTTCTTGCATTTATTCCATTTAAGCTAAGTTTATCCATTGCAACAATATGAGTTATTTCATTAACAATTCCTCTTCTGTCGACAGCCTTTATTTGAATCTCTGCTTCAAACTTGCCTTTACCTGCTGAACTCCATGACACTTCCACTAATCTATTTTGGAAGAAGTCTCCATTGTTATTTGCATTTGGGCAATCCGCTCTGTGTATAGCTACACCTCTACCTTTAGTGATATATCCTACAATCTCATCTCCTGGAAGTGGATTACAACATTTAGCAAACCTTACTAAGATATTATCAAGTCCTTTTACTACAATACCTTGTGATGAATTTTTCTTTCTCTTTTTGCTGTATTCTGTTTCGCTCATATTGTGTTTATTTAAATCTTCTTCTTGCATCTGTTGTTCTTTTTTTACTTTTTTAATTTCTTTTAAATACAAGTCTTTTACTTTAGATACAACTTGAGATGACATTATACCACCATAACCCACAGTGGCAACTAAGTCTTCAACACTTGGCTGATTAAACTTCTTGGCAACTAATGCCATGTATTTTTCAACAAGAGGGTCTTTCTGTGGTATATCATGTTTCTTAAACTCTCTTTCTAATATGGTATTCCCACGGTCAACATTTTCTTCTCTTCTTTCTTTTTTGAAAAATTGTCTAATTCTACTTTTTGCATTTGGTGTTTTTACTATGTTAAGCCAGTCTCTACTTGGACCATTAGAATTAGATGATGTAAGTACTTCAACAATGTTACCATTTTGAAGCTTATAATCAATAGGTACTATTCTTCCATCAATTTTTGCTCCAACACATTTATTTCCTACATTTGTATGGACTCTATAGGCAAAATCTATAGGAGTTGATTCTGCTGGTAATTCAATTACATCTCCTCGTGGAGTAAATACATAAACCTGACTATTAAATACATCTTCTTTAAGTGCATCCATAAATTCTTGTGGGTCTTTTAAATCTTTTTCCCACTCCATCATTTGTCTTAACCACTGAAGTTTCTCTTCAACTTTTACTTCTTTGCCAGAAATACCTTCTTTGTATTTCCAGTGTGCTGCAATACCATTTTCTGCTATATTATGCATTTCATGAGTCCTTATTTGTATCTCTAAAGGCTCTCCATCAGGCCCTACAACAGTAGTGTGCAATGATTGGTACATATTTGGCTTTGGCATTGCTATATAGTCTTTAAATCTGCCTGGGATAGGTCTCCATAATGTATGAACTATACCAAGTACAGCATAACAGTCTTTCACATTATCTACCAGTATTCTTACAGCTGTTAAATCAAAAATTTCTTCAAAAGTCTTGTGTTTTTTCTGCATCTTTCTATAAATACTGTAAAAATGCTTTGGTCTACCATATACATCACATGGTATACTTAAATCTTTAAACTTATCTTTAAGAAGCTCAACAATCCCTTGTATATAGTCTTCTCTTTGACTTCTCTTCATTGACACTCTATCAACTAATTCATAGTATCCTTCTGGGTCCATAAACCTTAATGCTCTGTCTTCTAGTTCCCACTTTATCTTAGATATACCTAATCTGTGGGCTATACCTCCATAAATCTCTAAAGTTTCTTTTGCTTTATACTTTGCTTTTTCTGGAGGCATGTATTTTAACGTTCTCATATTATGCAATCTATCAGCAAGCTTTATAAGTATAACCCTTATATCTTTTGCCATTGCTAGAAACATTTTTCTTAAATTTTCAGATTGAGTTTCTTCTTTTGAACGATATTTTATCTGACCAAGTTTTGTTACTCCATCAACTAAATCCGCTACTTCTTTTCCAAATTCTTTTGTTATGTCTTCATAGGTATATTCTGTATCTTCTACAACATCATGAAGCAAACCTGCTGTTATAGTTTCAATATCTAATTCCATCTCTATTAAAATATTTGCCACTGCCAATGGATGAATAAAGTATGGTTCCCCAGATTTTCTATATTGTCCATCATGCGCTTTTTTTGCAAGATTGTAGGCTTTTTCAACCTTTTCAAAATTTGCATTAGGTGCATAAACTTTTATCTTTTCAATTATTTCTTGTAATTCTTTATCATGCATATAACCACCTATTTTGTATAAAATTTTAATATATATGAAAATAGTTGGTGCTATACCAACTATTGTAAAAGTACTAGTATTTTATAAGAGAATTAACATCATAGTTAGATAACTTTTCTCTCCCATTTAAGAATTCTAGCTCAATTAAAAATTGCATAGAAACTACTTCTCCACCTAATTTTTCTACAAGCTTAGCAGCAGCTTCCATAGTTCCACCAGTAGCCAATAAATCGTCTACTATTGCCACTTTTTGACCTTTTTTAATTGCATCTTTATGTATTTCTAAAGTATCCGTACCATACTCTAATCCATACTCATAACTCTCAACTTCTCCTGGTAACTTTCCAGGTTTTCTAATTGGAACAAATCCTACTCCTAGTGCATATGCTACAGGTGTACCCATCAAAAATCCTCTTGCTTCTGGACCTACTACTAAATCCACACCCTTGCTTTTCAATTCTTCAGCCATAGAATCTACTGCATATTTAAATGCCTCGCCGTCTTTAAATAGAGTTGTAACATCTTTAAAATCTATACCTGGCTTTGGGAAATCATCAATATTCCTTATAAAGTTTTTTAAATCCATGGGAAACGCCTCCTAATAACTGCTATTGTATTGTTTTTCTAATTTTTTTAGATTATTGAGTATTAAACTCTCATTTAAGTCTAATTTTTTCTGTGGTTTTGGCAATATTCTTATGAGTACAGAATTTTTTTCATAATTTAAATTAAAGTCAAGTAAATTTAATTCTCTAAACACATTCAATATCGTAAAAAACTTTAATGGAATTACATTAAAAGTTCCCTTTATATTTACCATATCCAAATCAATTTCTTTTTTTATAAGTGCTTGTTTATAAATTGTTATAAATTCATCTCTTGATGGAACTATATTACTAACTACATTCTTTAAATATAATAGGTCTGTTTTATTATAATATTTTATAATTTCACTTTCTTCTCTTTTATTCTCATATATATACGAATATTCGCCTTTATTGTATAAATAATCATAAAGAATAATATTATTATATCTTTTTAAGTCTATTTTATCAATATTAGGAGAAAATATAAGCTCTAATTTATCAGTATTTTTGTTAATATCTTCAATAATATTGTAATTTATGTTAAAATCCAAATCTATAAGTGATACATCTGATATTGCTCTATAGAATCCATTTATAGAATTAGATATTATCAATGTCTCTTTTTCAAAATAATCAAATATATTTATATCTGTATTTCCATCAAATAATTCAAAACCAGACTCAGATATATTATACAAGCTTTGTGAATCTTTTGGTATTATTTTTGACATTAATTTTAGCGAAAGTTTGTCATTACTTGCACTTTTAGGTCGAGCTAATCTAATATCTTTAAGTAGAAACTGCACTTTCCTATTTCCCATATAGTTGTTCTCATCTAGTTGGAACAATACATCTACTTTATCTCCTACCTTGAATAATGATTTTAAATGACTCATGTTAAATCCTATACATTCATAGCACTTTTCATTTTCTATGCTTAATTTCAAATGTTGTTGATTTTTACCTATGATTTTTAAGTCTTTTAGAATATAGTTCCTAACTATAAATCTAGGATTAGGATTATTTAATCCAAATGGTTCTAACTTATGTAATTCCTCCACAAGATTTAAACTTATTACATTTTCTTGTAGTTCAAATTCAACATTTACATTTTCTATCATATCATCTTCAGTCAAATTATAATCTGCAAACTTATTTATTTCATTAGCCAAAGCTTCCACATTTTCTGAATTTAAAGACAATCCAGCTGCTTGCTCATGTCCACCAAACCTAGTCATTAAGTCTTTGCACTTTACAAGAGCCTCAAATATATTAAATCCTTTTATTGACCTTGCTGAGCCAGTAGCTTCTCCACCTTCTACACCTAAAAGAATCGTTGGTTTATAGTATTTTTCAGTCAACTTAGATGCTACAATTCCTATTATCCCATGTTGCCAACCTTCTTTAGCTAAAACCAATACTTTATCTTCATTATATCTACTATTGGACTTTAATATTTCCTCAGCTTCATGATACATCTGAGCCTCAATCATCTGTCTTTCATTATTTTTTTCTTCCAATATATTAGCTATTTCAACAGCTTCATCTTTAGATTGAGTAGTAAATAACTCAACACCCAAATAAGAATATCCTAAACGTCCTGATGCATTTATTCTAGGCCCAATTGCAAAGCCTATATGAGAAGAACCTATTTTTTCACTTTCTACACCACAAACTTTTATAAGCTCTCTTAATCCAATATTTTTGCCTTCTTTCATTAATTTTAAACCATTTTTTACAATTATTCTATTTTCATCCACAAGTGGAACAATATCACAAATAGTTGCCAATGTTACTATTTCTAAATAATCATACATGCTAGTCTTAAAATCTTCTTTTGGAGTAAGTGCTTGTATCATTTTAAATGCTACACCACATCCACATAATGCATCAAATGGATAGTTACAATCTTCTTGCTTTGGATTTATTACTGCAAAAGCTGAGGGAATTTCATTTTGGCATTCATGATGGTCTGTTATTATAACATCTATACCCAAATTATTTGCTAGGTTAACCTCAGATACTGATGTAATTCCACAATCAACACTTATAATCAAGTCACATCCCCTAGAGCTTATAAGCTTTATAGCCTCTTCATTTATACCATAGCCTTCTTCTAGTCTATTTGGAATATAGTAATCCACATGATATCCTATACTATTAAAATATAAGCATAAAATAGAAGTAGAAGATACACCATCAACATCATAATCTCCATAAATCCAAATTTTTTCTTTTTTATCAATAGCTGACTTTATTCTATCTACAGCCTTTTGCATATCTTTCATTAATAAAGGGTCTCTTAAATAGTCTAAAGATGGATTCATGAATATTTCTGAATCTTTTTCAGTATATATACCTCTATTTTTTAAAATTTGGCAGATTTCCGGGGAAATATTAAGTTTTTTGCTAAATTCACTTTCCTCTATCTTCCCTTTATATTTCAGTGTCCATTTTTTCAAATTTAATTCCCCCTAATCTTTTTTGTATTTTGACCTAATACTTCTTATAACTAAGCATAGCCCTATTATAAAAGAAATAAAGAACCCTGCTATAGCAGTAAATTTTATCCATATATTATTTTCTATATTTGGTGATGCAATTATAAGTGAAGAACCTACTATGATGGATGCTAATACTAAACTTAATGACATTTGAGAAGTTAATTCTGTTATACAAATTTCTAATTTTGTCATTTTAACATCTTCAATTTGCATTTTTATATTATTTCTTTCTACATTTCTTAAGATTGCTTTTAACTGTTTTGGAATAGTTTTTACGTCAAGCAATATCTCTTCCACATTTTGTCTTGAATTTAAAACTACATTCTTAGGATTGAATTTACTTTTATAATGATGCTTCATAAACTCTTTTCCCATAGAGCCAAGAGAAAAATCTGTATTTAAGGTTCTACTTGTACCCTCTAATGTTATAATAGTCTTTGCAAGTGTTACAAACTGTGCAGGCATAATTATCTTATACTGTCTAAAAAATCTAAACAATTCATTTAATATATCTGTCACATTTATCTTTTCTATAGAGATATCATAGTAGTAATGTATTAGATACAGTAAATCCTGTCTAAGACCTTTAACATCAGCTTCTCCATTTAATGCATCCATTTCTATTAATAAGTAAATTATTTTATCAACATTTTTTTCTACACCTGCTAATGCAATTTCATTTAATTGGTTCAAAGTTCTATTATCAATAATTCCAATCATTCCAAAGTCTATATATGCTATCTTGTTTCTGCCAACTATAAATATATTACCTGGATGTGGGTCTGCATGAAAAAAACCATGTGACAATACCTGTATAAAAAAAGACCTAACACCTATTTCGACAATAGTTTTTGTATTGTAGCCTAATTTTCTTATTTTTTCTACATCACTTAACTTTGTGCCATTAACTTTCTCCATTACTAAAATTCTCTTACTGTTATATTCTGAATATACTTTTGGTATATATACTTCATCACTATTTTTAAATATCCTAGAAAATTTAGTTGCATTTATAGATTCAAAATTGTAGTCAAGTTCTCTCATTAATTGAGTTTGAAATTCTTCTATCATTTGCTCTAAATCTAAATTAAAATCTTTTTTTAAGTCTTTTAATGTATGTGCAATAGTTCTAAGAATCTCCAAGTCAGATTTTATTATCTTCTCTATATTTGGCCTTTGAATTTTTACAATCACTTCTTCTCCTGTTTTAAGTATTCCTTCATAAACTTGACCAATTGAAGCTGCTGCTATTGGTTCTTCTTTAAATTCTGAGAATACTTCTTCTATGCTTAAGCCTACTTCTTCTTTAAATATTTCAATAGCTATATTTGAATCAAATTTTTCTACATCATCTCTAAGCTTTGATATTTCATCAATTATATCTTGGTCTAACAAGTCTTTTCTTGTACTCAATATTTGACCTATTTTTACATATGTAGGTCCTAGTTCTTCTAAGACTCTTTTCATTCTCTCACCAGTTGTCATGTTTTTTATTTCTTCTGGTGGGTCAAATAGTGGTATTTTATATGCTATGCCCTCTATATTTAATCTTTCTACAATAAAACTAAAACCATACTTTATCAAAATATATCCAATTTCTCTATATCTCTTTAAATTCCTATAACTTATTCTCAAATTTTTTCACTCCTAGAATAGGTATACCCAAAAACTTACACCTTAATTTATCTCTGTCTACGACATTATTTTACTAATTGATACTCTAATATCTTATATCCTCTTTAATATTTAATTTTATCACATATACTAGTAATTTTATTAAATTTCTTTAACTCAGTTAATTTTTATTTTTGACATTTCATACCTATTCTAAACAACTGCTTTCTCAAAATTAAAATACCAACTAACCTAATAAAATAAATTAGTGGTTGCCTCAAAACAAATTTAAGCATGTTTTGAAACAACCACTCTTTAATTGTTATTTTTGATTTTGTGCTGCTTCTAAATACCATTGATATGACTCATCAATATATTTTTTATCTTCTTCAGTAAGTTCTCTAACTACTTTTCCGGGAGAGCCCATTATTAAAACTCCTGGTGGGAACTTTTTATTAGATGTAATTAATGTACCTGCTCCTATTAAAGTGTATTCTCCTATTTCAGCATTATCTAGTATTATTGAACCCATTCCAATTAAAACATTGTCACTAATTTTGCAACCATGAACTATTGACCTATGCCCTACTGTTACATTATTCCCAATTACAGTATTTTCATCTCCATGTACTATTGAACAGTCTTGTATATTAGTATTTTCTCCAATAGTTATTGGTCCTTCATCTCCTCTAACTACTGCATTGTACCATACACTTGAATCTTTACCGATTTTAACATTTCCAATTATATCTGCTGATTTTGCTACAAAGACACTTTCATCAATTAAAGGTTTATCTTCTAAATAATCTCTAATCATATATAAACAACTCCTTTAAGATATAAATTTAATTATTTGCTCCTTCTAACATTAATTTTGCTTGTATCATAATAGAACATTCTGTACGCTTTCTTTGCATTTCACAGCCCAACTCATATGGTTTTGATATATCATTGTTGAAGTTTATTGCATTTGCATGACATCCACCTGAACAATAGAACTTATTCCAACATTTTTTACACTCTTCCTTAGTATATACATGAGCTTCTCTAAATGTATTTTTTAACTTTTCTGGAAGTACAATTTCTTTATCCAATATATTTGCCATTTTAAATTCTTCATTTCCAACAAATTGATGACATGGGTATATGTCTCCACTTGGTGTTACAGAAAGATACTCATTTCCAGCACCACATCCAGTTATTCTCTTTATTACGCATGGTCCTTGATTTAAATCTATCATAAAATGGAAAAATTTAAATCCATCTCCTTGTAACTGTCTATCTGCATACTCCACCGCAAATTTTTCATATTCATCAAATATTTTTGGTAAATCTTCCTCTCTAAGTGCATATGGATTACTTTCATCTCCAACAACTGGCTCTACAGATGTTAATTTAAACCCTAAATCTGCAAAATGCATAACATCTTTAGAAAAATCTAAGTTATCTCTTGTGAATGTACCTCTTATATAGTAATACTTATCTTTTGCTCTTCCTTCTACAAGTTTTTTAAATCTTGGCAATGTAATATCATAACTACCTTTGTCATTTAAAGTTGGTCTCATATTATCATTGACTTCTTTTCTTCCATCTAAACTTAAAACTACATTATGCATATTTTCATTTATATAATCTATAATTTCATCATTTAACAGAACACCATTTGTAGTTATTGTAAATCTTATATTTTTATTATAATCCTTTTCAATACTTTTTCCATATTCAACTAATTGCTTTACAACTTCAAAGTTCATTAGAGGCTCTCCACCAAAGAAATCTATCTCTAAGTTTTTTCTACTTCCAGAATTGGCAATCAAATAATCTATTGCTGCTTTACCGACTTCAAAACTCATAAGTTCTTTTTCTCCACCAAAATCCCCTTGAGCTGCAAAGCAATACTTACATTTCAAATTACAATCATGTGCTACATTTAAACATAATGCTTTTACTACAGGCTCTCTATGTACAAAGCTTGGATGATATTGATATGTATCTTCTGTATATAAAAGACCTTCTTTTTCTAAATTTAATATTTCTTCATATGCTTCATTTATTTTTTCTTCTTGATATTTAGATTTTAATATATCTAGTACTTCTTCTTTACTTTTTTCTTTATAAAAATCTAATAAATCGTATGCAACATCATCTAATACATGAACAGCTCCTCCATTCACATCTAAAACGATATTATATCCATTCATAGAAAATTTATGTATTATACTCATAACCTACCTCCTAAACTACTATCTATACTAAAGTTTTTTACTGTTTTAATTAAACTTTACCCTTCATTATATCATACAGTTTGCTTAAAATACATACAATACAAAAATGACTTACTACTCGTAAGTCATTTCAATGGATACACTATATCCCCCTAAATTAGCACACTTATACATTACAAAATAAAGTATATTATGTACTCATAAAATAAAATTTTTGTATCTAATTACTTATTTTATATTTATTAAAAGTATAATAAGTTCTTTTTATAATAATTCTATATAAATAATTTGCTTATTTTGTATTTATTAAACCATAATATTTCTTATAATTATTTCATATAAATAATTGCTTGTTTTTAATTTATCTTTTTTAAATTCTTAATTTCTTTTGGTACCTTGGGTTGATGTATAATCCATGGACAAGTGCTATTTGCTGACAAAATTGCAGTACTCAGTGCTAATGAACTAGCACACTTCATAATTTTCACAATAAACTTTTTCATAATTTAATTCTCCCTCGTACACATTTTACTTATATTCTTTTTAGATTTTAATTTACCTAATACTAGCATTATACAAATCCAAAACATTGCAAAAGCACTATATATAAAGTAATCCATAAATACATTTGATGAAAAACTTGAAACTGTCATTAACAAGACTACTGTAGACATAGATATAGCAATTTTTTTATAAGTTAACTTTTCTATCTCACTTATAGGATTACTTTTATGCTCTACTGGACACATGATGCAAATTCCAATCCAACTAATACTAGCAATAATCATAATAATATTTTTAAATAAATATACATTTAGATTTTCTATAATAAATATTGTAGATAAGATTATAAAAATAAAGGTTAATAGACATCTAAAATAGTTATTTGCATGATACCCTCCAGAAAATTGTCTTATTGGACAGTAACATATTAAAAAAAATAATATATATGTAAATTTCCCAAATAAAAAACCTAAGAGTAGTATGGTCGTTATATTAACTATAAAAGCAATTAATATTTCAAATCCATAAGAATACACCCTAGATTCATGGTTATCTATCATGTTGTTATAAATTAAAACAGATGTCATTTTATCAGCATATCTCTTAAACATTATTACCTCCAGAAAAAAATTTTACATATATAGAATAGCGTCTTTTTTGAGAAAATTCAATATATTTTTCAAAACTAGTTATTGAAATTGTAAAACTGGTCAAAAAAAGACCTATATAATCATTTTGTTATTTTTTATATAATAAAAAAGTTATAATAAAAGAGTTTTATTAAGCTTTATATGCATAAAAGCACATAACTTATAGCATATAAGTTATGTGCTTTTATTTTTATTATAAATCCTTAATTTTATATTTATTTTTATGATATACCTTAGTTTTGCTTTTATTTTCGTAATATATATGTTTAACTTTGTTTTTGCTTCACATATTGAAGTGCTTTTCTATTCTGTTTTACTGCCTCTAAACAAACTTTTTCTGTTTGATTTTCTACATATTCCAAAGCTCTATAATTCTGTTTTACTGCTTCTAAACATATCTTTTCTGTTTGATTTTTAACATATTTTATCATTCTATAATCTTGTCTTACTGCCCTTAAACAAATATCCTCTGTTTGTTCTTTTACATATTTAAGTGCCTCAAAACTTTGATTTACTGCTTCCAAACAAACCTTTTCTGTTTGCTCTTTTACATATTGTATAGCACTGTAATTTTCTTTTACCGCCTCTATACACATTGATTCTGTTTGCTCTTCTATATATTTAAGAATATTTCCATTTTGCTTTACTGCCTCTAAACATACTTTTTCTGTTAGTATCTTTATATAGGTCAATATTTCTTTTATTTCAAAATCTTTAAATGAGCCCCTTATAGCTTCTATACATATTTCTTCTGTCTGTTTCTTTACATATTGTAATACTTTCCCATTTTGTCTTACTGCCTCTAAACAAATATTCTCTGTCTGCTCTTTTACATATTGTAGTGCTCTTCCATCATTTCTTACTGCCTCTAAACAGATTTCTTCCGTCTGCTTATTTACATATTGAAGAGCCATATAACTTCGTCTTACTGCTTCTATACATATTTTTTCTGTCTGTTCATTTACATAATACAAGGCAAAATCATTTTGCTTTACTGCTTCTATACATATTTCTTCTGTCTGTTCTTCTACACAAGGCAATGCACTGTAGTTTTCCTTTACTGCTTCTAAACATATACTATTATTTTGTTCCTTAACATAAGCTAAAGACTTTCCATCTTTTTTTACTGCTTCTAAGCATATTGTTGGAGTCTGTTCTTTTATATCCTTTAATATTTCTGCCACATCATTTTTTGATGCCCTTTCTATTAATTCTAAACATACCTCTTCTGTCTGCTCTTCAACAAATCTAAAAACTTCCATAACATCATGAGTTGATGCACTTCTTATAGCTTCAATTAATATATTTTCTGTCTTGTCGTTTACGTAATATAAGGCTCTATAATTCTGTTTTACAGCTTCTATACATATAGCTTCGGTTTGATTTGTTATGTATTTGAGAGCTTTATAAGTCTGCTTTACTGCCTCCATGCACACCCTATCAGTCTTATCTTTTACAAATTCTATTATTGTACCATCTTGCCTTACTGCTAGTAAACACATTTCTTCAGTTTGATTTTCTATGTCTTTTAATTCTCTATAGTCATATTTCACTCTGCTTAAGTCATTTAAATGTACATTATTATCTTCTTCTGAATTATCCTCATTAATTTTTATATCATCCTCAAATTCTTCATCATCTAAATAGTCATCTTTATCTGGCAAAAACATAGATTTAATTTTATTTTTTATATCCATAAAATTAACCTCCTTTAATACGATTTTATCATTAAAGTAAATCATTTTTAAGTATTTATTTAATTAATTTTATATTAAGTTCTTTTAAAAGTCCATTCATTGTCGATAGATTCTATTTTATATTAATAATTTAATTATAAACATGCGGGGTAATAAAGTTAATAGTGGACATTTTTCATCCCATTAGTATATACTATTTATATTTAATACTCATTTATAGTTATTTTTTTCAATTTTTTCATCATTTACTATATCATATTCATTTAATTTATGATATTATTTAAGTATAATATAAGTTTTATAAAGTATATTAAATATATTATAAGATGGAGGTTGAGTAATTTTGAAAGGAAACATAGTACAATATAATTTTGCAGATATAGAGGAAGAAGTATATTCATTGGA
This sequence comes from Clostridioides sp. ES-S-0010-02, assembly GCA_020641055.1. NCBI lineage: Bacteria > Bacillati > Bacillota > Clostridia > Peptostreptococcales > Peptostreptococcaceae > Clostridioides > Clostridioides sp. ES-S-0010-02. The sequence continues at coordinate 1,177,128 of CP067345.1, read as the reverse complement.
TTATGCTATAGCATGGAATATAGACGAGGAAAACGTAAACATTATACCATTTACAAATAAATTCTGTAAAGAATCTATAGAATCTTTTTGTTTAGGTAAAATTGACAACTTTGTTGAAATATTAAATGAAGGCTTTGTTGAAAATCATCATTATGTACATTTGGATAAGATGGTAAGTGTTCCTAAGAAAAAAGTTAATTTAGTATATCAACAAGACACATATGGTTCTCTTTTAAGAGATAGCAATAGTAATCTTATTCCTGTAAAAATAACTTCAGAACAATCTAAGTCTATATCAAATAAGGTTGATTTATTTTGTGCTGGTGAAGAAAAATGTTTAATTAATATATTACTAAAGGCTGACCCATCATATGTTTTGGATGTAGATAGCATAAAAGATAAAAACATCTTAAATTTAGGTTATGAATCTATTGATAGATACAAAGAATATAACTTTGATGATGATAAGATTTTAATATTTTTTATAAATAAAAAGCGTTATTCTGTAATTATGAAAAAAACAAATAATTCTAATGGAGATTTAGCTACTAGAAACAATGTTATTAAGGAGTTATTTGCTAATAAAGCAGGAAATATCAACTAATCTTAGGATTTTAATGTGATAATTTTTGATTAAATAATAATATACAAAGTGGGAGTAGAAAAATCTACTCCCACTTATTTATAATAAACAAATAAATCCCTGAATCTATTGAGTGATTATAATTTTTAGATTGTACTAGCTTACATTTTTAAATTTACATTTTAAAATTTAAGGTGCACTTTCTACTCTAAACTTTAATCTCTACATCAATATCATCAACTGTAACACTTACAATTAAATCTTTAATAATCAAACCTTAGACCATATATATTAAAACTCAAATTAAATTCAGGATTTATCTGGATATCACATTAGAATTATACATTCATATTCAATATCTTAAGTTCTTAATTTATTTTACCCTTAATTCTATTATTAAATACTTTTAATTATTTTTCAATACAATATCAAATTTTAACATTAATAATTTTAAGTTTAAATTTATTTCGTAAATCCAGATACTTTCCACACTCCACCATCATTTATAACATCAATATTAATATCAGAAAAACCTAACTTCCCACCAGCTTTTTCTACCCCATCATTGGCAAATATTACATTATAACTTCTTTTATCTTTTTCTTCTCCTAAATCCATTTTTTCTATATATACAATTGTATCGCTATTAATATAATCTGGTAAATTCATTTCAAATCTAGTATCAGTGAACTACCATCCACTTAACTACCTACGGTAATGTTTGAAGTGGTGGCTTCTTGGTCAAGATAACTATTGTTATCAGTATCTCCAAGCTATTGGGCTAGTTCCTAACCCTTATGATTACCATTTATATGGCTAAGTTTAGTAGATTGATACTTGCATTGATATCTCTATCGTGGAATGCTCCACACTCTGGACATTCCCATTCTCTTAGTCCTAAGTTCTTCACTAATGGATTTTTATATCCACATTTAGAACATAATTGACTAGATGCGAAATTCTTATCTGCTACTATTATTTCTCTACCATACCAATTAGCTTTATATTCTAACATTCTTCTGAACTCCGACCAACTTGCTTCGCTTATAGCTTTCGCTAACTTATGATTTTTCACCATATTCTTTACCTTCAAGTCCTCAATAACTATAACTTGGTTTTCGTGTATTAGTTTAGTTGATAACTTATTTAGGAAATCTGCTCTTTGGTCTGATATCTTTTGATGCAACCTTGCTACCTTCAATCTTGCTTTATATCTATTATTGCTTCCTTTTTGTTTTCTTGATAAGTCCTTTTGTAGTTTAGTTAATCTTTTCTCTGATTTTCTAAAGTGTTTAGGATTATCTACTCTAAATCCATCGCTACATATTGCAAATTCTTTCAATCCAACATCTACACCTATTTTCTTATCAATAGTTTTTAGTTTCTCTATTTCAGTTTCTGCTAATATAGAAATATAATATCTATTACCTGTGTTCTCGATATAGTACAACTCTTTATTTCTCCATCAAACATTCTATGTTGTTTTATCCTAACCATCGATTTTAGTTTAGGTAATTTTATATATCCATTTTCAATCCTTACAGTACCTTTTTGGTTGTTAGTAGTATAACTATGATAGTTTATTTTCTTAGATTTGAATTTAGGAAAACCTACTGATTTATCTCTAAAAAAGTTTTTATAGGCTTTATCTAAATTCATTTGTTCATTTGCTAGTGCTAAACTATCAACTTCTTTTAGGAACTCATATTCCTTTTTGTAATGTGCAGGTGTAGGATATTTTATTTTTTTAATATCTAAGTCCTTGTTTTCCTCATATGCTTTAATCCTATCGGATAACATAAGATTATATATAAGTCTGCTACATCCAAAAGTTTTAGCAAAATATTCTTTTTGTTCGCTATTTGGATATAATCTATATTTATATGCTCTTAGCATATTATCCCTACTTTCCTTGATTTTCTATGTATTGTTTTACAACATCCAATGGAGCTCCACCAGTTGTTACTAGACAATAACTTTTGCTCCAAAAGTATTCTTTCCATAAGGACTTACGAATACTTGGAAATTCATTCTTTATTCTTCTACTTGATGCTGATTTATAAGCATTTAGGAGTTTAGATATCTCTGTATTTGGTTTTGCTTTGAATAACAAGTGCACATGGTCAATATCATGATTCCATTCTAGCAACTCCACTCCATAATTTGGGGAGATATCTACAAATATATCTTTTAGTCTATCTGATATAGAGTTATCTATTACTTTTCTTCTATATTTTATACACATAACTAAGTGATAGTGTAACAAAAATACTTAATGATTATTACTATCTAATTTCATTGTAGTTACTTCCTTTCAGTTTTTACTACTGATTTTATAATACAATACATTTTTTGAAAATCAAGTAAAATAAATAACCTATCGGTTAGGCTTACATCCTCCATCTCCTATGACGAGGAAGAGGAATTTCGCCATAGGAGGTTAAATATATACTCTTTAAACCATTCACCCTTAATATATATTACCATATTTCAAAAGTACATCCACATAACATTAATACATATTCAGGTGCAATTACCTAAAAAATAAGTCTACAAAAAACACAAACTATAATTAAAGTATTATAAATTTTAATTTATAATAATAAAAAAGCCATAGCGTATAAAATAAACTATGGCTTTTCTTTACTTATTGAGTTATTCATATTATTTATAACATATCTACATGGATATTTTATATAATATAAGTTTGTAAATTACATATTATATATTTTATAAATTACATGTTAAAAGTTGTTTCAATATATCTTTTTATTTCTTCCGCAGTACCCATATTAAGTACTTCATCAGCTAATTTTTTCATATCCGCTTCTTTAACTGAAGTTATTAATTTTCTAGCAGGAAGTATTGATATTGGAGACATAGAAAACTCGTCTAATCCCATACCTAAAAGTATTGGTATCATTTTTTGGTCTCCAGCAGATTCTCCACACATACCTGCCCATTTACCTTCTTTATGTGCATTATCTATAACTGTCTTTATAAGTCTTAAAACAGCTGGATTAAATTGATTGTAAAGATAGCTTATCTTTTGATTCATTCTATCAACTGCACAAGTATATTGTATTAAATCATTAGTTCCTATTGAGAAGAAATCTACATGTTTAGCAAGTATATCAGATATTACAGCAGCAGATGGCACTTCTATCATCATACCGATTTCTACATCTTTAGCATAAGCTATACCTTCAGAATCAAGTTCTGCTAAAACTTCTTTTACAACTTCTTTAGCTTGTAATAATTCTTCTAAAGATGAAATCATAGGGAACATTATTCTCAATCTTCCATGAACACTTGCTCTATATAAAGCTCTTAATTGAGTCTTAAATATATCTGTTCTATCTAAACAAAGTCTTATTGCTCTGTAACCTAAAAATGGATTCATTTCAGGTTCCATAGTCAAGTAACTTAACTCTTTATCTCCACCTATATCTAATGTTCTTATAACTATAGGTTTACCTTCCATTCCTTCTAATACAGCTTTATAAGCTTCATATTGTATTTCCTCAGTTGGGAAAGAATCTCTATCCATATATAAAAATTCTGTTCTATAAAGACCAACACCTTCAGCATCATTCTTTATTAGACCTTCTATATCATTAGGAGTTCCTATATTACCAGCTAATTCCACGTGTTTCCCATCAAGAGTTACTGATTGCTTTCCTTTTAATAATTGTAATGCTTTTCTTTCCTCTTCATACTTAGCTTTTAACTCAGTGTATTTGCTTATAGTTTCTTCATCTGGATTAACGATTACTTCACCAGTATCTCCATTGAAAACTACAAAATCTCCATCTTTAACATTTGAAGTTATATCACTTAGTCCAACGATTGCAGCGATTTCTAAAGTTCTAGACATTATAGCTGTATGAGAAGTTCTTCCACCTATGTCAGTTAAAAATCCTAAAACCATTTTTTTGTTCATAGTTGCTGTATCTGATGGAGTTAAATCATGTGCTATTAATACTACTTCTTCACTTAAAGCAGATAAATCAACAACTTTGATTCCTAGTATATGTCTAAGTATTCTATTTGTAACGTCCTTTATGTCTGCTGCTCTTTCTTTCATATATTCATTGTCCATAGACTCAAACATACTAACAAACATTTCTTTTATTTCATTTAAAGCATATTCTGCATTTACATTTTCAGTTTTGATTTTATCAATTGCAGAACCAATTAACTCTGGATCTTCTAAAACTAATAAATGTGCTTCAAATATTTCTGCCTCTTCTTCTCCTAATTCTTGAGAAGCTTTTTCCTTAACTTTTATTAATTCTTCTTTAGAAACTACAACTGCATTTTCTAATTTAGCAACTTCCGCTTCAACATTATCTATAGTTTTTTTCTCAATTACTAACTCACTATGCTCAACTACTAACGCTTTCCCTAAAGCAATACCAGGAGAAGCTCCTATTCCTTTGTAAGCCATAACCCTACCTCCTAAAAATATCTTCTGTATTTTGATTCCAAATTTATAATTAAAAATATCTTACTTATTTCATCATTTAAAATATTTATATTTTCATACCCAATTAATAATAATCTTAATCTTCTGATTAAATAAACATGAAAGTAACAAAGAAACTAAATATTTACAAACTTTTGTCTGTATATTTTTAATGTTTCTCTGTTACTTTTACTCTAAGCAATGATTAGATTATAAATACCAAATTTTTAGAAATTATTATATCTACTCTCCAAATCCACTTTCAACTAATTCAACCATTGCTGCTAAAGCTACTTCTTCATCTTCTCCATTTACAACTAATTTTAATTCTTCTCCTTGAGCTAAACCTAAACTCATTATTCCCATGATTGATTTTGCATTTACAGTTTTGTCTTTTGCCACAACTTCTACTGTTGATTTAAACTCAGCAGCCTTCTTAACAAACATTCCTGCTGGTCTAGCATGTAATCCACTTGCATTTTTGATACTAACTACTTTTTCCATTTTTTAAATCCTCCTATAAACCTAACATTTTATATTTTTTAAAATTGTTTTCCTATTTTTTACTTTAATGGCACTTAGTGGTACTTTTTTGTCCTATGGTCATTTTTTGTTCCCACTAGTGCTACAAAAATATTATACTACTAATATACACTTTTTTCGAGTATAATTACAAATTTTTTTTTGTTTTTTATTTAACTTTGACTTTTTAAGTCTTTTATAATACAATTTGTCAATAATTTTGTGTTTTTGTTCTTTTTAATACTGATTTTAGGTCTAATTTCAAAATTTGATGCTAAATTCTTATTAGAATCAATATTTGTATTTACAACATCTATAACCTTATTAAAATCATATAATTTTACCCTATTTATACTATTTTCTTCAAGTTTTTTCTCATATACACAGTAAAATAAATCTTTATATGAAAAATTTTTGGGTAAACCAAGTGTCTCACCAAGCTTTGGTATTACATTTTCCATAACAGTTCTAAGCGAAACATCTCTTTTTATATTCAATAAGTTACAAATACATTGTATTGTTTCATTACTCATTCTTCTAAATCTATCAAAACAATACTCTTCATCATACTTATACTCTACATCAAAGTAATACTTAATACCATCGCATCTTTCATAAGCTTTCATGGTATCTAAATATCCTAATCGAATATTTTTTTCTACATTATCTCTATCTTTATTAAGAGAACCGCCTAAATATTCTGATGGTATTATGGTTTTTATATTTATATTTTGATGTTTATTTAGGTTCATTTTTCCAAGAAAATCATCAATTAACCTAATTACAACAACATCTTCATATCCTTTATCTTCTAAAAGCCCTATTGGCATATTATCACAAAACATTCCATCCAAATACAATTTATCATCCATTACATTTGTTTGGAAAATAGGCAAACTAGAACTAGCAATTAAATAATCAACCAATCTACCTTGTGGCATATCTTCTATATACAATGGATGAGGATTAATTTTTTTATCCCACCAAACCGTAACAAGTCCAAAGTCTTTTTTTGATTTTCTTATTATATCTTCATTTAATGTAGTTTCCATCAAGTGTCTTAATGGGCTTATATCTATACCTTCATTTTTTCTGGCTTTATTTATAAGTTCAAAAACTGCATTGATATTTTTCGTAGTAAAATCTACATTTTTAAATCTCTCATAGCTTTCTTTGTCAATATTCATAAAATGAGTATAATCATAGTTTAGCCATATATCTTCCATTACCTCAATATCGTTTTGAATTATATATGCTCCATTCAAAGCCCCAATTGATGTTCCTGTTACTCCTTGAAATTCTATACCAAGTTCTCTTAAAGCTTTATACGCACCTATTTGATAAGCTCCTTTTGTTCCTCCACCTTCTAAAACTAATCCTTTCATATTATCACCTACTATTTAAAGCGTTCCTAATTTATATTCCTCAGCAAATATTAATTCAAAAAACTACTTTTAGCTATTGGAGAAAAATAAAATTGTACAAATTTATTTTTATTTTATCAAAAAAATATTCAAAAGTATATATTTTTAATATTTTTTATATGGTTAACTTTTTCTTTATCAATTTAGATAAATTATTAACATTCAACATATTTTTTCATATCCATACTTATTTATATTCCCAAAGAATCTATTACTAATTTATCTATTTTTATCTGCAATTTTTCTACTCTGTCTTTGTCTATTGTTTCATTTAATAAAATTGATATTATTTGTTTTGATAAATCCTCTATTGCTTCATAATTATTATCTCTAAAAATTCTTATCTTCATAACCTTATTAGGATAATAATCATATATATTTTTACTCATTTTTTTAGCTGTTATTTTAAAGTATTTATCATATACACTAGAATTTAAAATTCCAACTAAATATTCATATGAAAATTTATCTAAATACTCATCTTTTATGAAAAAAGAATATACATCTGCACTTGAAAAATTATTATCATAATCTATAGCAAACCTATTTTCTTTGGATTTATATGGATACATTATCTTTTTTCTTTCGAAAAAAAGCTTTTCTCTACCCCATTGAAGCTCATACCACTTTCTTATTCCACTTTTACATTCTCTTCTGTTTTCTAATTTAGTCTTATACACACCTATAATTTCATCAAGTATTTTTTTGTTTTTAACCTCGTCATCTATATCATTTGAGTATATTAACTTATATTTACTTTTCTCTACTACATACTTGTTTATATTTTTGCTTTTTATCCAATCTTTTAAAAGCTTCTCATCTACAAAATTTAATTTTAAATCCCCTTCACTTAAAATAAAAGCCTTATCACATCCTGTAATTATGCCTTGAAAGCTTACAGCTATGTCTTCTAGGCTATATTTACCTTTTTCTTGTATTTTATTATAAAAAGATTCATTATCCTTATTTACAATTATCCATTCATCAGAAAGCAAGTTTTGATTTATATTAAAATATTCAAATTTACTACTATTTAAAAGTTCTTCTAGTGTTTCAAATTTATTTATAGATACATCTTCATTCTTTATTCTAAATATATCTATAGGCGTATCATTCAATTTTTTTTTATTAAAAGTAAGAATACAACTAGAAACACCTATATTTTTAAATATATTTGCACCCAAAAAATCTACTATTTCTTTAATATTAACATTTGACTTAATATAATCTCTCAAATCTTTTCCTGACAAACTTTCTAAGAAATATCTCGGCGTTATAACACTTCCAGTTCCTCCACATTTTAAGATATCTATAATCTTTTTATAAAAACAAAAATATAAGTCAGCTTTATCTTTATAAACTTCACTGTACTTTTCTAAAAGAAATTTTTTATATTTTTTTTCAAGTTTTTTATGTCCAATATACGGAGGATTACCAACTATGTAATCAAACTTATATCGCCAGTTTTTCTTTAGACTATCACAACAAAATAGGTTGATTTTAATACCTTCATCTTCTAAATCATTCGTTGTCTTTTTGTTTTTTAAGCTATCCTTTAGTATATTTATAGCATTTTCATCGATATCAGCACCATATATACAATAGTTCAATATATGATTGTGTATATTATCAATCTGCCAATAATTTTCATCATATTTATTTTTTAATTCATAAATATTTTTTTCAAATAAGTCATATAAAATATCATATACTTCTAAAAGAAAGTTCCCACATCCACAAGATATGTCAAGAATTCTCGGATATGGATTTTTAATTATATCGTGATTTCTCAAGGTTTTTTTAACAATATAATCGACAATGATTTTAGGTGTATAGTATATTCCACCTGCTTTTTTAGTATCTACATCTAAACTATTCTCATACTCTTTAGATAATAGAAAATTATCTTGAGATATATCATCCATAACTGAAAACCTCCAACTATTAGCTAAGCTAAAAATTTATTATTCTAATATCTGTCTTATAGATTTTCTTGATAAAAGTTTATAGATTTCTTTTTCTATCTCTAGTAATTCCTGATTTACCTTGCAACCTTTTAAACAATTACTACAATTAGATACATATCTAGTACATTTATTTATATATATTTTCCCATCAATTATTTCTACAATTGTTCTCAAACTTATTGTATCCAATGATACATTTAACATGTATTTCTTTCCATCTTCTTTATTAAAAGTAAGTAAATTATTTGCACAAAGTTTTCTAAGTAGTTTATATAGTGTTAATATTGGTATATCTTCATTCTTTAATATTGTTTTGACATCTATTGGATTATTTTCTCCATTATTAAATATAGCTCTTACAATTCTTATTGCATAATCTACGTCTTCTGAAATCATTATTCCACCTCCTCAACTGCCATATATTCTTTCAAAAGACTCTCTTCTAAACTTATATTACTTCTTCCAGTAAGAAGTTCCTTGTAACTACATTCTTCTATTGGCTTAGAAAATACATAACCTTGTATAAAATTACATCCCATATTATTTAAAACTTTAACTTGTTCCATATCCTCTACACCTTCACATATAACAGCTAAATTTAAATCGTGCGAAAGATTAACAATGGCTTTTATCATAACCTTTGTTTTTGAGTTGGTTACTATATCTAATATAAGTGACCTATCAATTTTTATAACATCTACTGGTATCCCCTTAAGATTGATAAAATTTGAGTTCCCTATGCCAAAGTCATCCAATGATATATTCATACCTAAAGATTTAATTTCATAAAGTCTCTCACTAATAAATTTTACATCATTTAAAGCTGTTGTTTCTGTTATTTCTATTTCTACAAGTTTTCTAGGAACATTATATGTATCAAACATCGACTTAAAAAAATCTACTAAATCATTCTTATAAAGTTCTACTCTAGATAAATTTATTGAAACTGGTAAAACATTTATCCCTTCTGAAATCCATTTATCAATAGTAATAAAAACTTCTTCAATCACCCATCTACCAATATTATTTATCAAACCACTTTTCTCAGCTATAGGTATAAAATTATTTGGAGCAACCATACCTAAGGTTGGATGAATCCATCTTATTAATGCTTCTGAACCTATAATTTTATTTGTACTTGAATCAAATTTAGGTTGGTAGTGAATTATGAACTCTTTGTTTTTAATAGCTAAAAATAAATCTTGTTCTATTTTCATAAGTGATTTTATTTCTTTTTCCATAGCATCATCAAATTCAACATATTCTATATGCTTTAATCCTTTTGATTTAATTCTTGCCATATCAGCATTATCTATGGCTTTTTTTATGTCAATTTCATCATTATTAAATTTATAAATACCAATAGAAGCTTCAATGTTTATATTCATTTTAAAACTATCTATCTGACTCAAGGTCACAATTTTATTTTTAATAAGGTTTGCCAAATTAGGAATCTTTTCATCTCTATCTTCAAGTTTTATTATTAATAAAAAGACATCGCTTTTTAACTTTCCATAAATAGCTTCATTTCCAAAATAATTTTTTAAGTTGTTTGAGATATTGTCTAATGCTTCATCCCCTAGCTTATAACCATATATCTCATTTATAAGTTTAAGTCTGCATAAATCAAAGCATGCTAACACACAATTTTCTCTCTTATTAGCAAATATATAACTTTGAATATGTTGTAAAAAGTCATCATCCTTAGTGATGTTTATAAGTTTATCCAAATTACTTGTGATATCTAAATTAATTTCGTCTTCATATGCCTTAACCTTAAGGTATGAAATAAACATACTTATGCTAAATAAGATTAATAAAAGCAAAATTTGACTCTTAATGTCTATTCCAATATGCTTTGTAAGTAAAACTATTCCCAAAACACCAATTATAATAAAAACTATTTTATTTAACCAACAAATTTTCATTATACTTTTTTTATTCATATAAATTCCCCTATATTATTTTTTAAATTATTTTACAATCAAACTTTTTTTATATTATATATTAATTATAAGGCACAATTGCTAGTAAATCAATCTAACTTAAAATCACATATAAATAACTCTATTTCTACGATTTTATTTCTCTATTTTTTTCAAATACCAACTAATTTTGACAAAAAAAACTATGAAGACAGACATACATAAAACAGTCTGTAGTTTCATAGTTCTTGAATCTAAATAATCTTTTCAGTATGAAATCATACTTTTAATATAATTCACACCTTTGCATTTTTAATTTAACTTTTACATTTAGATAATAATTAAATTATTTGTTTCCCTTAGAATCCAAATATGAAAGTATACCTTGAACAATTCCCTCTGTAAGTTGCTCTTGATATTTCGCATTTATTATTTTTTGCTCTTCTGAAGGCGTTGTTAAAAAACCACACTCTATTAATATAGCTGGCATATTTGATTCTCTAAGTACTTCAAAATTATTTTCAATTATTCCCCTATCCCTTACTTTAACATAAGATGCTATTGTACTTTGAACTGTTTGTGCAAATTCTTTTGAGCCATCTGTAGCTTTATTTCTATACCATGTTTCTATACCCGTTGCTGTATTTCCATTTTTTTCTGCATTTAAGTGTATAGAAACAAGTACATCAGCAGAGCTATTTTTTGCTAAGTTTACTCTATCCATTAATGATACATATGTATCATCAGTTCTAGATACAACTACTTGAATGTCCTTTTGCTTAGCTAATTTATTTGCTAATTTCTTTGAAATTTGTAAAGTAAGGTCTTTTTCATATCTGTTACTAGTTTTACTTTGAGTTCCTTTATCATTTCCTCCATGACCTGGGTCTATAAATACAGTATATTTTTTGTTTTTATTTTCGTTTTCATCACCAAGGTCAAATTGTTCTGAGTCAACTTTTTGTTGTTGATTTGCTTTATTATTTTTATCCATCCCTTTGACCAAAGCTACTACACCTTGAGTAGCCTTAAATGCAATAAATAAAAATAACGCTGTAAAGCAAATCAGTACTACTAACTTTTTTTTATTTATTTTTCTTTTTTTTCTATTTAGATAGCTGGTATTTTTAGATTTGTTTCTTGAATTATTGTTATTATTGCTTTTCGACATTTCTTCACCCTTCTTGGTATAGATTTTTACATTTTTTCATATTATTAGTGTTATTTTACCACCAAGAAGTTTTTTTTTCAATAATTTAAAATACTCTACAATCTAAAAACTGAAATTTCTTAATTATCCGCCTAAAGTGACATCTTGTGTATCATACCAACTAAAGGCATCTTTTATATCATCACCTTTGAAATCTGGCCAATAATTATCTATAACATAAAAGTCTGCATAAATTGATTGCACAGGCAAGAAACCGCTTAATCTGCGTCTTCCTCCCCATCTAATTATCAAATCCAGTCTTGACACATCAAATGACTGTATGTAATCCTGTATGTTATTCTTATTTACATTTTCTACTCCTGATATATTATTTAAATCCCAATACCATCCATAATTTACCAGTAAATTTGCTCTTATCTGTCCATCTTTAGCTTGAATTCGATTTGTATATGGTAATAATTCTTCTGGGAACATTGGAGATTTTGTGTTTCCAACAACTAGTAAAGCTGCACCTTCTTCTATCAATATATTTGCTGCATCAATACATGCTTTTGTAAACGCTTTTGTCTGGACTGATGGACGTCTTGTATTATCAGTTGTAAATCCATAAAAAGTTACTTCTTCACAACCTAAATCTCTACATAATCTATAAGATTCTAGTCCAGGATTTATTCCACTTTCATATCCTCTATCCTTTGTCATTCCATTTTGACTTGCCCATCTTCTGTTTCCATCTGGGATAATTCCTACATGTTTTGGTACTCTCATTTTTAATCACCTCTTAATAGGTATTATTATCAAATTCTTACATTATTAATCAAAACTGTAACATTAAATACATTTATTTTTATATAATTATGTAGTAAACTAAATTAAGATAGAGTTAAAAAAACTTGGAGGTTTCTCATGAAAAAAATTTTAATGTTGTTTTTTTCAATAATCTTATCCTTTGGAATGGTTAGTTGTTCTTCAAGTAGCGATTATAAAAACGTTTCTACATCAAAAATTGAAAAAGCATTAAAGTCTTCTGATTTGCTTATAAAAGAATCAAAATTTTTTGATGCAAAAGAATTTAATTATTTTAACGATGTAGAAGAAGACATTACACAAGGTTTTGTAATCAATTCTTCTGAAAAATTATATCTAGAAGATATCATTGTCATAAAAACTGACGATGTAAATAAAATCTATAAAACTCTAGAAAATTATAAAAGAGACATGATTCAAGCACCTTTTGGAGAAGGACATGGAGAAAAAAACAATTCTGAAATAGCAAACAGTACTATTGTTGAAAAAGCAGGTAAATATGTTTATTTGATTTCCGCAGAAAATGTATCTCAAATAGAGGACAAAATACTGAGTATCATAAAAAAATAAATATCTTTATTGATGTTTATTAAATATCAATGTAATTTTTATATAAATAAATTTATTTTATCAAAAATTACATTGATATTTTTTATTTATTCAATTAGTATCATTTAACTCTCTTTGATATTTATATTTTTCTTTTTTCCTAAAACTAAACTTATTAATATCAAATCGACCATAATTACAGTCAATACTAAGTATGTCATCCATGCTAATGTATATCCACCAGACATATCATATAGTTAGTTAGTTTCTATTTCTGCAATTTCTCCCAATACTTCTTCAAGCTGTAATTTATATGCTTCCTTTAATTTATCATTTATACCAGCCAAAATAATCTTTTTCATTTAGAACCCCATCATAGATGGCTATCCAATTTTTATGACTTCTTTTATCTTATCTACAACACCATTTTCAGTATTTCTTTTTGCTCTAAATCTAGCAATTTCTTTCAAATACTCATTTGCATTCTCCATGGCATAGCTATGATAAGCACTCTTCATCATTTCCACATCATTCAATTGGTCACCAAATACCATAGTTTCTTCATATTTTATATCTAACATTCTTTGTACTTTTTTTATGGCACTTCCTTTATTCGCACCTTTTGCAGTTAAGTCAAGCCACTCTACCCCAGAAATACATACTTGAGCTCTATCAGAAAACTTATCAAAGTAGATACTATTGTTATGTTCTGCACCTTTGAAATCATGTATAGCTATCTTTAATATATCACCTTCTACTTCAGTCAAGTCATCTACAATTTTAAACTTTGCATAGTAAGTATTAACTTCTTCTATAAAAGCTTCATCTTTGCTCTCTATATAGGCGTATTTTTTACCACTCATTACAATTTTTTTCCCTTTTATACTTCTTGTTGTCTCTATGATTTCATTTACTAACTCTTTATCCAAAGGATTTGATAATATTTCTTCTCCTTTATATACTACTAATGTTCCATTCTCTGAGATAAACATCATATCATCTTTTATATCTTCAAATTTTTTTATAAGATTTTGATACTGCCTGCCACTTGCAGCAGAAAACATTATTCCCCTCTCTCTTAATTTTTTAAATACTTTATAAAATTCTGGATTTATTTCGCTCTTTTCATCTAACAAAGTTCCATCTAAGTCTGTTGCTATTAATTTTATCATACATTTCCTCCCCCAAATTATATAATTTATGATTATTTTTTATTAATTTTTATCAGTTTAAATTTTCAATTCCTATTATACACCAAAAATTCTAAATTACAATTTACACCTTTTGTAAGATGATATAACTACAATCAGGAAAATATTTTTTCCAATATATACAGTAATTTATAAAAATTTAAATCTTCATATAATTATATTCCAAGAAAATTAATAATAACTACACACTTCCTTCTATAAAATATTATAAAAATAATTATATTATGACAAACTTATGCTAATTTATTGTGTTTTTTATTGCTTATGTAACAATTTTTTAATATAATTAACTATGTGTAATTAAAAAATTTAGAAAGTAGGGGATATTATTGTCAGGACTCAAAAAATTTGTTATATTTCTAGCCCTTTTAGTCATAGCATTTCCTGTCAGTGTATACGGATATGTTTTTACTAAATTAAAAACTATCCAAGATGATAGTATAAATACAGAGGCTCTTAGCAGTAATGACTATAAAAATGAAGAAGATATTACAAATATATTATTATTAGGTACAGATGCAAGACCAGGAGAAGAAGTTTCTCGTTCTGATGCCATGATGATATTAACTATTGATAATAAAAATAAAAGTCTTAAATTAACATCATTAAATAGAGATACGTACGTTAATATACCAGGACATGGAGAGCAAAAATTAACACATGCTTATGTATATGGTCAAGCTAATTTATTAATAGAAACTATAGAAGAAAATTTCCAACTCGATATACAGAATTATGCTGTAGTTGACTTTTTCTCTTTTATGGATATAGTTGATGCTCTAGGAGGGGTTACTGTTACAGTTGATAAGAGTGAAATAAGAGAATTAAACAAATTTATACCTGAAACTTATAAATGGCATAAAAATTCTGACAAAGGCTCTCTTGAGTATATAAGAAGTTCAGGTGAGCAAAAACTAAATGGATATCAAACACTTGCATTTTCTCGTATAAGAAAAAATGATAGTACAGATGAGAGAGATAGAAGACAAAGAAGTGTTATACAAAGTTTAATAAATGGTGTTAAGGATTTACCAGTTACCAAATATCCTAATCTAGTTAATACTATACTTCCATATGTTAAAACTAATATGAGTCCTAATGAAATAATTTCTCTAGGAACAAAACTTTTAAGTATTGGAAACTTAGACTTAAAATCAATGGAATTCCCTCTTTCTACTGAAAATGGTAGAAAAATTGGTAGTGCAGGCTATGTAATTCCTTTTGAAGAATATGAATTAGATGCAATGCACGACTTCATATTTGAAGATATTATGGTTGAAGAGTAAAATATTTATTTATATTAATAAAAAGTTATATACAGAATTTGACAGTAAGTGCATGCCTTTCAAGAAGCAAATTATTTTGTAATTGATAGGTGTGTACTTATTTTTATTGTAAAAAAACATATAAATCTTATTTTTCTTTAAAAATTTAATTAATTTTTTAAAGAGTATACTACACATACTTTTAATTATATATAAATTGACAAATTTTCTTATAAATTATGCCATTGTCTTTTTTTTGTAACTGAAACAAGTATTGAATATATCTCAATACTTTAATATAATTAAGTGTATGCTATTAAAAAATATACAGGAAAAAGAAGAAAGAAGGGGTACTTTTGTCAAAATTAAAGAAATTTGTTATACTACTGGCTTTCTTGGTAGTAATATTCCCTATAAGCGTCTATGGATATTTTTATTATAAATTATCTACTATTCATGACTCAAGCATAAATAGTGATTTATTAGATAATAATGACCATAAAAATGAAAATGGGATAACTAACATACTACTTATGGGAACAGATGCTAGACCAAATGAAGATTCTTCAAGGTCAGATGCTATGATGATATTAACTATTGATAACAAACATAATGATATCAAACTTACATCATTAGCTCGTGATAGCTATGTAGACATCCCTGGTCATGGTAAACAAAAACTTACTCATGCCTATGCTTATGGACAAGCTGATTTATTAATACAAACAATTGAAGAGAACTTTAATGTTGATATTCAAAATTATGCTTGTGTTAATTTCGAATCATTTATGTATATAATTGATGCTATTGGTGGCGTTGAAGTTACAATTGAAAAAGGAGAAATAAGTGAATTAAATAAATTTATTCCTGAAACTTATGGTTGGAATAAAAGTGATGATAAAGGTAGCATACAATATATTAGAAAATCTGGAGTACAAACTTTAAATGGATATCAAGCATTATCTTTTGCACGTATCAGACATAATGATACAGCTTTTGCAAGAGATGGAAGACAAAGAGAGATTATACAAGCTATAATCAAGAAAACAGAAACCTTACCTGTTACTAAATATCCAGGTTTATTAGATGCTGTTCTTCCATATGTTAAAACTAATATGAAGCCTAATGCAATACTTTCTCTAGGAGCTCAAGTTTTAAAAATGGGCGACTTAAATGTTAAACAATTTGAATTCCCTATTGATGATGAAATTCATAGTACAGGTGGTATATATGGAAAGGCTGGTTGGGTTCTTAGATTTGACCCAGATACTTTAGATATATTACATAATTTTATATTTAATGATATAGAATTTAAACAATAATAACACTAAAAAACATTTAATACAAATATTATTATAAAATATAAGATTAAATATAGAAAAAGAACTATATTACATAATTATTTTCAAGTTGTTATCCATGCTTGATTATAAAATGTATATAGTTCTTTTTTTAATTTCTACTTTTATTTAATACTTTTTAATTTAACATTTTCCAATTTGATACTTTTATTTTAATTTGCCTTTATAGAATTTATAATATAGCATCTTTATTAAATTCTTACTACTGAACTAAGTTTAATAAACTGTTTAATGCAGTTTGATTTATGCCATCTCCAGCTTCATATACTAGACTTGTCTTTTTAGGCTCTAGAGCAGTTTTCTGAGCAGATGTTACACTATTTCCAAGCATAACTACTGGTGATTTTAATTTTGCTGCTAAAGGTCCTGATGTTAATGCATCTACTAACTGATTACTCTTACTTACAAATATTGATGAATATTCAACATTTGGATAGAATTTCTGTATTACTTTTCCATTTGTTTCTTCTCTATTTTCTCCAGCTATTCTATTTTTAGATACATCATTAGTAATAACTTTATCTAATTTACTTATTACTGAATCAGATATACTTAAATTACCACCTATAAAGTATGCATCTTTTACATTTAAGTCTGATACCCAGTTATAGATTTCATCACTTACATTATCTTTTGATACTAATACGATTGGCTGTTTTTCTTCTCCTGCTTTTGAAGCTATAGAAAGAGAATCTGCTTCACCTGTACCACTTGTTATATATAGTTTGTCTACTGGATTAGTCTTAGCTAATTCTTTTGCTATTAAAAGAGATGTGCTATATCTATCTGAGCCACCTACTCTGTTTATTGATACATTTGATAATGTATCTTTTATCTCACTTTCAATTTTATCTCCAATAGAACTATTTCCTCCTATTAAGATAACTTTACTTGGATTAAGTCTTTTTATTTCATTTTTGGTAGATGTTGGTATGTCACCCTTATTTACTAATAATATAGGTGCATCATTTGCAGTAGCAAGTGGAGTTGATGTTATACCATCTACTATAGAATATCCATTTACTAATACTACTGTATCTGAATTTGTAGCCCATCCTTTTTTACTTATTGCAACTGCTGTATCATATCTTTCAGCACCTCTTAATTTTTCCACCTTGACATTAGATGGTGGAGTCACTGGCTGTTCATTGCTGTCAGAGTACAAGCTCTTTAAATCATTTTGTATAGATGTACTATTTGCTATATCTTTAGCTGAAAAATACATACTACCCTTTATTTCACTATATTTTCTATTTAATGTTACTTGCTTAACTATTTCTTTTGCTATGTTTTGCCCATTATAACTTGATTGCCCTTGCTTATATATACCTTGTCCTATGTATAAATCTACATTTGTTCCTTTTACTTCATTTGCCCACCATGCTACTAATTTAGAGTAATCTGCAGCTTTAAGACCAATTGGCCAGTAAAGTTGTGGAACTACGTAATCAACTAATCCTTGTTTTATCCATGCTCTTGTATCTGCATATGTACCTACATAACTTTCATTACCTGATGTATCTGAACCTGTTGGGTCACTACTCTTATTTCTCCATATTCCAGCTGGACTCACACCAAACACAACTTCAGGCTTTATACTCTTTATAGATGCCTTTACATCTCTAAGTAGAGTATTTACATTTTCTCTTCTCCAATTGTCTTTGTTTTGTCCTTGTCCATATTTTTGATATGTAGCAGTATCATTGAAGCTTACTCCTGGATAGAAATAATCATCGAAATGAACACCATCTATATCATAATTTTGAACTACCTCTGCTATACTATCAACTATGTACTTTCTAACTTCTGGTAGACCTGGGTCATAGTAATACTTATTTCCATGTTTAACTACCCAGCTTGGGTTTTTCTTTGCTGGATGGTTTGCTGGCAACTTATCTATGCTCTCATCTGCCATAGTTATTCTGTATGGATTAAACCATGCGTGAAATTCCATTCCTCTTTTGTGTGCTTCTTCTATTAAAAATGGTAATGGGTCATATCCAGGGTCTTTACCTTGAGTACCTGTAAGATATTCAGACCATGGATTTATATTTGATTTATATAAAGCATCTGATTTTGGTCTTACTTGAACCACTGCTGTGTTTATCCCTGAACTTTTTAATTTGTCTAATAGGTCTGTGTATTCCTTTTTTTGCTTGGCTTCATTATTTTTAGTCTTAGGCCAATCTAAGTTATAAACTGTAGATATCCAAGCTGCTCTCATTTCCTTATCATTTGACGAATCAGCAAATGAACTTACACTACACATTGTAAGTGTCATTACCAACGATAATAGTAATATACTTATCTTTTTCATTTCATCCCCCTTAATTTCTTAAATTTATTTTTTCTACAATATACTCCTTACTAAGTATATCTAAAATTCATATTATCTGTCAAATATTGAATAATATAGTTAATATTTATATTTAATATTTGATTATAATATGAAATAATTTATTATAAAAAAACAGCAAAGAAATTTATCTTCTTTGCTGTTTTTATAACGTTCATCACTATTTTAATATTAATTAATACTTCACTCTCTATGTAAAACATTAAACATAACTGTATTTAATGTTAATATTCAATCCTATGTAAATTAAATCTATTATTATTGTAAAACACGTGTAGCAGTTATAAGTCTTCTAGCATAATTAGTTCCTGGAGCCATACTAGTAACTTTTACTACATCTCCTGTTTGTGGTGAATGTATAAATTTAGAATCTCCTATATACAACCCAACATGATTTATTGAACCACCTGAACCAAAGAAAACTAAATCTCCTGCTTTTAATTCTGCTCTAGATACTTTCTTTCCTACTGTTGCTTGTGATCTTGATACTCTTGGCAAATTAACTCCTGCTCCATTTTTGTAAACATAAGAAGTGAACCCAGAACAATCAAAAGAGTTTGGTCCAGTTGCTCCCCATCTATATGGTTTACCTTGTTGCTTAAATGCTAAGTTTAAAACATTTTGTACCTTTGCGTCTACATTTCCACCTTCAATAGTTAAATAATCTCCATTTACCCATCCTGTAACATTGTCAACTGTTTTTATTTTTATCCATCCATTTGAATGTAATTCTAAAACTTCAACTTTGTCACCTGTGTTTATCTTTCCTACTATTGCATCATTTGCACTAGCTCCACTTCTCATGTTTAAGAAGTCACATTGATCTACTGTCGCAGTCATAGGTGAATTAGATAACTCTGCTGCACTAGCTGTTATTGCTCCCGCCTCCACTGTAACAACTCCTGCTATTAACACCATCGCTATAAATTTTTTCAATATATGTTTTTTATTTTTAATATTCATCATAATCTCAAATACCTAATCCTTTCGAAAATTTAACATTTTGTTCCTTCGTTTCCAATTCCTAATTAACATTCTAACTTACATCAAAATAAATTGCAACCTTTTTTGTAATCTTTTTGTAATCTTTTTGTAATCTTTTGTTTCTTTTTAGTCTCTATTTGTTTCTTTTTGCTCCCCCTGGTTACAAATTAGAAATATATTCTACTTATCTCGAGTTATTGCAATTTCCTTGATATTAGCATCTTCTGGTTTAATGTAAGTTGGTACTAATTTTCTCATTACACTATCTATTTTTTCAGTTTCTTCATTGTTTGTAATTTCTTTTAAAAGTTTTAAGTATTTTGTTATTTCTTCTCTATCAACATCTATTGGCCTACCAATAAAAATCTTTTTATGCTCTGTATCTAACAGACCTTCTTCTGACATAAGAAGTTCTTCATACAATTTTTCTCCTGGTCTAAGACCAGAAAATTCAATTTTTATATCAACATCTGGTTCAAACCCACTAAATTTTATTAAATTTTTTGCTAAATCCAATATTTTTACAGGCTCTCCCATATCAAGCACAAATACTTCTCCACCTTTAGCCATAGCTCCAGCCTGTATAACAAGTCCTACAGCCTCTGGTATCGTCATAAAATATCTAATGATATCTGGATGTGTAACAGTTACTGGTCCTCCATCTTCAATTTGCTTCTTAAAAAGGGGAATTACACTTCCATTACTTCCAAGTACATTTCCAAATCTAACTGCAACAAACTCAGTCTGACTTTCATCATTCATTGTCTGTATAATCATCTCAGCAGCTCTTTTAGTAGCTCCCATTATATTTGTAGGATTTACAGCTTTATCTGTAGATATAAGGACAAACTTCTTAGCTTTATATTTTGAAGATAAACCTGCTATATTTAAAGTTCCAAATATATTATTCTTTATAGCTTCACCAGGGCTTGACTCCATAAGAGGAACATGTTTATGAGCTGCTGCATGGAACACTACTTCTGGCTTATATTTATTAAATATTTCATCCATTCTTTTTTCTTCTCTTATTGAAGCTATTATTGCTTTTAAATCCAGCTTGTTTTTATATTTTCTAAGCAATTCTTGTTGTATTGCATAAGCATTATTCTCATAATTATCAACTATAATAAGCTCTTTAGGATTAAATCCTGCAATCTGTCTGCAAAGCTCTGAACCAATTGAGCCTCCTCCTCCAGTTACAAGGATTACTTTTCCTTCAATGTAGTTACTTATCTCTTTTAAATTTGTTCTTATAGGCTCTCTACCCAATAAGTCTTCTATTTCTACCTCTCTAATCTGTTTTATGTCAACTTTTCCATCTATAATTTCATAAATCCCTGGTATTGTCTTTATTTTACAATTAGTATTTTTACACATATCAATAATTTCTTTTTTTCTGCGTTTTTCTATGTTGGCAATAGAAAAAATTATTTCATCTACTTTATATTCTTCAACTATATCATTTATCTTTGAAGTTGTTCCTACAATCTTTACATTATGAATTATTCTTCCGATTTTATTTTTATCATCATCGATTATAGCTACTGCGACTTTTTTAAGTTCTGGATTTCGCTTTAATTCTTGTATAACCATCTCTCCAGCATCTCCTGCTCCAATTATAAGAATGTTAGAAACCTTCCCTCTAGAATAGGTTTTATTCATGACTATTCTTATAGCTCTGTACCCTATTCTCACTCCACTTGTAAACATTATAATGAATATCGTATTTAATACATAAAGCATTATAGGATAATCGAGTCCCAATATTCTATTTATCACATAAGCTGGAATTAGATAAGCTAAAGTTGCAATAAAAATCGAAATAATTTCTTCTTCTCCTGCATATCTCCACAATGTGTTGTAACATTTAAACAATCTAAATGATACTATATGGAGTACAATATATATACAAACTGAAATTATTACATTATTAACATTGAATACATCTAAATTTCCTGTCAAACTCAAAGACATTCGAAATGCTACTAGCACGCTACAAATATCTAGAATTAATAATGTTAGTTGTCTAAATTTATATTTTTTAAAAAGCTTATTAAAAAAGCTTTCTTTCTCTAAATCTATACTTTCTCGCATAACTAGAAGCCCTCCATTAAACAGCAAAAGCTACGCACCTAAGCATAGCCAACAACATCTATCTTTTGCTGTATTTTTCAATTCTTATTTTTTATATTTATCTAATATAGAGTCGTATATTTTTGCTATATCATTAAAGTTTAAATTAACTTCATAATTTTCTCTAACAAACTGACGCCCTTTTTTACCCATATTAAGTCTAAGTTCATCATTTTCCATTAGCTTTATTATAGCATTTTTTATTTCTTCTGGTTGCTTTGGCTCTACAATTAGCCCAGTTTCATTTTTCAATACAGATTCTGGATGTCCACCTACATTTGTAACAATGACAGGAACTTCACAAGACTCTGATTCTATTGCAGCTACACCAAAACCCTCTCTCAAAGAAGGAAATACAGTTACATCAAAAGAATTAAAAGTCTTACTTACATCCTCTGGAGATATTCTACCTAAAAATTGAACATCTTCTTCTAGTCCTAATTCCTTAGTCAAATTCACTAAGTTATCCATTTGACTTCCAGAACCACCTATTTTTAAAATTATTTTCTTTTCTTTATATTCATCTTTCAACATCTTAAATGCTTGTACTAAATATTCAATTCCATATTTTTTTTCCAAACTCTTTATAATTCCTATTACAAAAGCATCTTCTTTTTCTACTTCCATAGGTTTAAATCTATCCATATCTACTCCGAAAAAGGTTACATCTACATGCTTAGTTGTATATTTATTAGCTTCTTTAGCCATGTCTCTACTATTTGAAAATATATAATCTGCTTTTCTAAAGTTATGTTTTATAATTTGTTTTTGTATAAAACCATTGTTTGGGAAATCGTAAATATCAGTACCCCAAACAGAAATAATATATGGATGATACCCAAGTAAACTCCCTATAAATCCATAGCTACTTGCATATTGTGCATGAAGTATATCTGGCTTTATTTCATTTACTAGTTTCTTTATTTGTTTTATTGAACCTAAGTATCCTGTTTTTTTAGAAATATTTTCATTTTTCAGTTCTTCTACGTTAGAACCAAAATCATATATTTTAATTCCTTCCATGTGACCTCCATTTAAAGAGATTACATGAATGTCATATCCTTTATTTTTAAAAAAACTACACCATTTCAAAGTATGAGGATTTGACCCATCAGCCAAATAACAAACAGTCTTCATAATATTTACCTTCCTATCGAATAATACTCAATACCTAGTTCTTTCATATCTTCAAGCTTATAGCAATTTCTTCCATCTAGAACTAAAGGATTTTTCATCTTTTCCTTATACTTATGTATATCATAATTTAAGACATCTTTCCACTCTGTCATTATAAAACATATCTCTGCATCTTCTATTGTATCATCTATAGATTTAGCATAAAGTATAGAATCTCCAAATATTTTCTTAGTATTTTCAACTCCTATTGGGTCAAATGCAGTAACTTTTGCTCCTCTTTCAAGCAAATATTTTATATTTGGGATAGATGGAGCTTCTCTTATATCATCAGTATCTGGCTTAAATGTTAGTCCTAAAACAGCAACTTTCATATCTTGAAAGCTCTCTACTAGTTTAGATGCCTTTCTAACTAATTTAAGTTTTTGGCTTTCATTCACTTCTATAGCAGCTTTTACTGTTTTTAACTCATATCCATTATGTTCAGACAACCAGTGAAGAGCTTTTGTATCTTTAGGGAAACAAGAACCTCCATAACCTATACCTGCTTTTAAGAATTTACTTCCTATTCTATCATCATAACTCATTCCTAAGGCAACATCTTCCACATTAGCTCCTGCTATCTCACAAAGATTTGCAATATCATTCATAAAAGATATCTTAAGTGCTAAAAAATTATTTGATGCATATTTTATCATTTCAGCACTATTTCTATTAGTTACTATTATAGGTTGATTAAAAGGTTTATAGATTTCTTCCAGTATTTCTCTTGCCCACTCACTTTCCACTCCTATAACGATTCTTGAAGCATGTAAAGTATCTCTTACTGCGCTACCTTGTGATAAAAACTCTGGATTAGATGCAAGTTCAACTTTCACATCATTTTTTAAGTTTCTATTTATATAATCTTCTATTTCTTCATTTGTTCCAATTGGTACTGTAGATTTTATTACTACTAAAGTATCTTTTGTTACAGTTTCAGCTATTTGCTTTGCAACTGCCTTTATATAATCTAAATTAGCTGAACCATCACTTCTTTCAGGAGTTCCCACAGCTATTAGTATTATATCTACATCTTCATAAGCTTTTTTATAATCTGTAGTATAATTTATTCTTCCTTTTTTATAATTTCTAACCATAAGTTCTTCTAGGCCTTCTTCATATATAGGTGCTATCCCAAGTTGCATCGATTTAACTTTGTGTTCATCTATATCAACACAAATTACATTTTCATTGCCTACCTCTGCTAGACAAACACCTGTTACTAGCCCTACATATCCAGTCCCAGCTATAGCTATTTTCATTTTTTTACCTCCAAGTATATAAAACTTATACTCTTTTTTTAATGGCATTAAAAACATAGAAACAAAATACATATAGACTTTTTGGTAAACTTAAATTTTCAACATTTCTATAAGTATTCCAAGTTCGTTTTAATGCTTTTATCTTATTGCTTGATATAGAATTCCCAACTAGCCTATAATTCACTAAATCTTCTTGAATTCCATATGCATATTTTTCCTTTTTAAGTAATTGTAACCAAGTTGCAGTATCTTGTCCTCTTCTTACTAAAGGCATACTAAATTCACCTATGACATCCTTATCGATGACTACAGTAGAACACCCTATTATAGTATTTCTAAGTAATCCTTCATAGTCAATCTTTTTAGGTGCTCTTGCAACTTTACTCGTTTTTGTTCCATCTTGTCTCATATATCTATAAGATGTAAAAGAAAACCCGATATTTTCTTTTAACATATATCCTATCTGAATTTCTAACTTTTTACTCTCCCATAAATCATCACTATCTACAAATGCAATAAATCTACCTTCCGCATTTTCAATACCAACATTCCTAGATACTGCAGCTCCAGAATTTTTTTCAAGCTTTATATATTTTATTCTAGCATCTTCTTTTTGAAAACTTTTTATAATTTCACTTGAATTGTCCTTAGAACAATCATCCACTAATAAAAGCTGCCAATTTTTATAAGTTTGATTTTGGATTGACTTTATTGTCTCTGATAAAAACTCTTCTGAATTATATACAGGAGTAATTATCGATACTAAAGGCTCATTCATATTTTTACTCTCCTTATATAGCAACTAGCAGTACTATACCAACAAGTTTACTTAGATACTAACTTTTTTTGTCCAATATATTTGTAATATCCTAATGGGAATAACACTAAATACAATAATTTATCAGATATTTTTTTGATTTCGCCAAAATAATGACTGTCAGATAACAATGAGTATCTAGCTAAATTTATGTAATTCTTTATCCACATATATGGATATCTACCTAAAGGATATGTATTTTGATTTATTAAATATAAAAACTCTAATGCTCTACCTTTTAATGCATTTTTATTTAATATATTCTTAGTCAAACCATCATCCAAATAATCTCTTATTATCATAGGTTTGTTTACACATTTAACATTATAGTATTTAGACATTTCATTCCATACTACACTTTCTGGTAAAAATCTCACTTCTTTTCTTTCTGGAAAAGGAAATTTTATAAGCTCATCAGTTACAAATACTATGCTTTTATCTCCCTTAACACCATATTTAAAATATAGGTCTGCAAAGTGACATATTTTTTTATCCTCAGGCATTTCTGTGCCTATTAAATCTCCACTTGGGTATACACAAAGTCCAACAACCCCACTAAATCCTTCTTTATTTTCTACAGAATTCCATTCATCATTAGCAATTTCAAGAGAATCTTTAATTAAACCATCATCACTATCTACAATGAAAAATAGTTCTCCATCTGCATTTTTTACACCTAGATTTATTGCAGTATGCTTTCCTCCATTTTCTTTGTATATATATCTTATATTTAATTTATCTTCTGATATAAATTTTTCAACTAATTCTTTAGTACCGTCACTACTTCCATCATCAACAATCAACCATTCAAAGTCGTTGAAATCATATGTTTGAGCTTTTAAATCATTATACAAATTTTCAAGTAAATGTGCTCTATTATATGTTGGAGTAAATACAGTAAATTTATATTTATACATTAATTAAATCTTCCTCTCTATCTAACTTTTTTTAATTCCATTTATTCCATAATTAATAAAGTAGTATATAGCTTTGTATAGAGGTATTTTTTCTATATTTCTATATATATTCCAAGTCCACATAGCAGCCTTTATCTTATTACCACTAAGGGAGTTACTAGATTTTCTATATAATGCTAAAACTTCATTTATTCCATGAGCGATATGTCCTCTTTTCAATATAGATAACCACAAGACATAATCTTCATGTCTTACACCACTCATTTTAATTTCAAAATCCAATTTAGACTTATCAATTACAACAGTAAGACATCCCAAAATATTTCCCTTTAATAACCTTCTATAATCTACATTAGGTGGCACTTTTATTACTTTATTTAACTTTTTATCATTTTCGTCCATCAGTTCATATGAAGTAAATGAGATTACATAGTCATTTTCTAACATAAAGTTTACTTGTTTTTCTAACTTACTACTATTCCACTGGTCATCACTATCTAAAAAAGCTATAAATTGTCCTGTCGCATTACTTAATGCTAGATTTCTAGCATTAGAGACACCCTTATTAGTCTCAGTCTTTATGCATTTTATTCTACTATCTTGTTGCATATAAGATTTGACTATACTAGGACTATTATCTGTTGAGCAATCATCAATAATTAACATTTCCCATTCTTGATAAGTTTGGTTTAATACTGATTTTATGGTTGCTTCAATAAATTTTTCAGAATTATACATGGGAGTAATTATAGATACTAAATTCTTCTTCATATTACCTTCCTCATCATTTATAAAATATTTATTTAATTTTACTTAATACACAATCATATATCCTCTTGCAGTTCTTATTGTCATTATATCTGAAAAACTTATTTCTTTCATTTTTTTGGTTACCCATAACCTCAAAATTATTTTCAATAATATCAATAAGTTTATTCACAGCTTCATCATTATTATAAGCCAAAGACCCAAACATTTCGCTTTTTAAATCTATATACGAGTCAACTTTTTCCATATATTCATCTAAATCAAATTGATAAAATAAAATAGGTCTGTTCATATATAGAAAATCTATGGCAACACTTGAATAATCAGTTATGTTTGCAGCTGATTTTCTTATTTCATTTGCTAGAGTTACCCCTTTATCTAAAAATACAATTCGTTTACCAGTTATGTTTTCTTTTATGTCATCTATAAACTCATGCATAAGATGATGCATATAAATTTTTACATTTATATCTTTCTCATCTAATATTTTATTTAATTTATCATCATTCAAGAAATTCATTATATTTTTAAAATAATCTGTATCTGTAAATTTTCCTGAACTAAATTTTATCCAGTCTCTCCATGTAGGAGTATATAATATATCTCGTGTTTGTGCAACTTCATTTGTTGGTAAATTGTCATATCTTGCATTTCCAATTATATAAACTGAGTCATCTAACATTCCCCAATCATTTACCATAACATCTCTTTCAAACTCAGAACTTGCTGTAACTATATTATAACTTTTATATAGGTTATCTATAATATTTTTAAACTTTTTATTCATTGGCTTTCTCTTTTTAAAACTTATCGTTCCATGATTTAAGAACACTTTTATCGTCTTTTTATGGAAATAATTAAGAACAGGTACAGCAAAGTTATAAGGTGCTATATCTGCTGATGGCGCATGTGAAAATACTATAGCTTTTGAATTGTAATAATATAGATAGTTTTCTACACTTCCTCTTATTAATTTCTTGCCTGGAATTTTATTGAATACTTTACTGTCTTTATTTACTACCCAATAAGTTTCTACATCATTATGTTCTTTCAACATATACTCATAAAAGAACTTGGCATTATCATTGTATATATCTCCTGAATGTCCACCTATAAGCCAAATATTTCTACCATTAAACTTATGCTTATTAAATGGATACATAAAAAAAGCCAAAAGCATATTTATTAAAAATTTAACCTTGTCCATAAACACCATCCTCATTATAACTTATACTGTCTAAATCCATTAATTCTTCCTTTTATAGTGGCACTATGATAATCTTTGTTGGAACTCAATATAAGACCGCCTATATTTCTTACAAGCTTTGATGCCATAACCTTTACAAACTTATAATTCTTTCTATAGACTATTTCTTTTTTGCAAATGGCTCCAAAACCTCTTCCATAGTTATAATCTTTTTGATACTTTTCTTTAGATTTAGAATGTTTTTTTGCAGGATGGTAAATTATATCATTCCCAAAGTATTTTCCTTTAAATCCTAAACTCAACAGGTTTAAAACATAATCTATCTCTTCACCAGCACCAAAATCTCCACCAACACCTAATTTTTCGTCAAATCGTGTATATTCTTTTTCTCCAAAATCAACAAAAAAAGTTATGGATGTTATAGTATTTAAAACGTTGGAACTTGTGATATCACAAGTTCCATCATACATTTTCTTAAATGCATCAATTTTATTTGCATCCATAGTTTTACAGCTGTATATTTTATAATCTTTATTTTTATTAAAGAAGTTTGTAACTTTTTCTAATGTATCATTTTCGTAGACACAGTCATCATCAGGAAAACCTATAATTTGCCCTTTAGCATTATCTATGCCTACATTTCTGTTATAACTTAATCCTAGCTTATCGCTTTTTATATACTTTATATCTAACTTATCAACGTATTTATCAACTATCTCCTTAACTTTGTTATTATCATTTTGATCTATTACTATAAGTTCAAAGTTTTTGTAAGTTTGATTTTCTAAGCTATCCATAAGTAAGTATATATCATCATATCTATTTAATGTTGGCATTATTAATGATATTAACATTACTACCTCCTACTTTTCATTTTCCACAAATCTACCTCTCTTTTATCATTTAATATTACTTCTTTTATTAGTAATACTATTGTGAAACTAAATGAAGCTTCTAATAATAAATTTTCTGCAAAAGAATATAGTAAAAATATGAACAAAGCTACTAAATACTCTTTTTTATCTTTTTCTATAAAGCTTTGTATACCTTTATACATCAAAAACATAAATAAGATGCAAGCAATTACTCCTAGTACACTAATTATATATATATAAGAACTGTCTAATGGATTAGTTGCTTTTATAGCAGCACTATATGAATTTCCAAAAGGTTTCATAAAATTTCCCTCTTGAGCTAAGTATACATTCCAGAACTTAGGTCTACTTGCTAATAATCTATTTAGTACACTACTTTTAGAAAACATCATACCAATAATTACACTAAATAAAGTAAGTATTATCGGTGATGTCTTTATAAGCATTGGTAGTACTTTTATTTTTTTTAGGTCTATCACTCTTATTATCTCTACAAATATTAATCCTGCTAATATAGTAAAAAAGCCAGTTCTACTATATGTAGTTTGATAAACAAAGAATGCAGATCCAAATAAAATTATTCTATCCCATTTATTATAGTTTTTATATCTTAAGAATATATATGCTGCATATATAGTAACCATATAATAAAATACTCCATTTGGATTACCAAGTCCAAAATCCATTCTTGTAACAAGCGTATCTAATTTTCCTATATATCTATAGTGGACTTCCTGATTAAATACTAATGAAGGAAATAAATTAAATAATAATATAGCTCCTATTAAAAAACATACAGATATTATTAAATAACTTTTAACTATACATTTATCATCTATTTGTTTAGCTGATACAGCTAACAAAACAATTAATAATATAGCTCCTTCTCTATTTAATATATAAAGTAATACACAAGCTCCAACTAGCACCATTTCTGTTATACTTTTTCTCTTATCAAATAAAAAAAGTAGCATTAGTATTCCTATTGAAGAATAAAATAACGCTGATTTAATTATCCCTATACTCATATCTGGGTCAATAAATGATATCATATACTTTCTAAGTACTATGATAAACAAAACAAATATATAAAGATATTTTTTAATCATAATATTTCTATCATCGTTTAAAGTCTTCATTTCACTTTCTCCCTTTTAGCTTCTTAAAGTATTACTTGCAAATATTTTACAACACTTCCATATCTTATTTACACCTGTTAAGTGCTTGCTTTCTAAGAAATAATTTCTTTTCTTAGCCCAACTTTTTCCCCACCAATGTATTCCATAAGTATTTTCTGTAATACATTCTGGTGTAAAGTCTTCTTTAAATCCAAAAGGATAAAAATATTCTTTATCGTAGACACGAATGCCTTCTTCATAGTTATTTTGGTCAATCTTTTTATAATTTTTTTCCATAAGATGAGTCATAACCTTTGGTATTGTAAACAATGAAGAAGTAAGCACCTCTTTTTCGTAGTACTCTAATAAATCTTTAAAGAAAGGATGTCCTTTTTCTACACCTACTATGGCTGCATTCATGTATTCTCCATCATCTTCATATCCACATATAAGCCTATTATTTTCTAAAAGAGGAGTTATATCCTTTAATATCTGCATATCTGTATCCAGATAAACTCCACCTTGTTCATAGAGTACCCTTACTCTTGTATAATCTGATATGAATGCCCAAAGCTTTCTTTTATAACATTCTTCCAAAAACTTATTTCCTTTTATTTCTTTCTCTATATCAAAGTTTTTTTCATTCCACTCTACTATCTCATATTCTGGAAGTTTTTCTTTCCATGAATTTATACATATATTTTCTATATTTCCTTTTGGACCACCAAACCATACATAATGTATTTTTTTAGGAATCAAATGAACACCTCCTACATATATTCTTGTCTATCTTCTTCTTTTAATTGCTCTACTATCTTTTTGACATCTTGAGCTTTATCTTTTCTACAAACCATAACTGCATCATTTGTAGATACTACTATCAAATCACTAATACCTATTGTCGATATTAATTTGTCATCTGAATATATAATTGAGTTTTTAGTATCTATAGTAATATTTTCACCTCTTTTGATGTTACCTTCATCATCAGTTGGATATATCGCACCTAGGGAGTCCCAAGAACCAACGTCATTCCAACCAAAATCACCAGGAACTACTATAACGTCATTACTTCTTTCCATAATACCATAATCTATAGAGATTGATTGTATTGTTGGATAGATTTCTCTTATTTTTTCTATTTCTTCTTCTGTTCCTAAGTAATTACTGATTTCCTCTAATTTTTCATATACTTTTGGTAAGTATCTCTTAAAATCTTCCAATATCTTGGATACCTTCCATACAAACATACCACTATTCCACACATATTTCTTAGAATTTACATACTCTTTAGCAATTTCATAGTTTGGCTTTTCTACAAACTCCACTACTTCATATGCAACATTTTCTATTGTATTTTCTCTACTAAAGTTTATGTATCCATATCCTGTTGATGGGAATGTAGGATTTATCCCAATAGTTACTAGTTTATCATTATTTTCTGCTATATAAATAGCTTTTTCTAAAATAGCTTTAAATTCTTTTTCATCTTTTATATAATGGTCAGCTGGATATACACACATAACACCATCACCATATTTTTTCATTATGTTAAAGGCTGCAAAACCTATAGCTGCTGCCGTATTTCTGGCACATGGTTCTGGTAAGATATTGCTGTATAAACATTTATCTTTCACTGTATCTTTTAAAGCGTCCATTTGCTTCTCATTAGTTACTATAAATAAATCCTCTTTGTTTGCTAGAGAATCTATTCTGTTTATAGTTTCATTTATTAAAGCATCTTCTCCACTTAAATTTATAAGCTGCTTAGGTACTTCTTGTCTACTAAGTGGCCAGAAACGAGTTCCGCCTCCTCCAGCCATTATGACATTATATACTTTCATCGTTTATCTCCCCTTAGCTCTTTATATAGAATCCACCACATTTAATATATAAGATATTAAATTATTCAACTTAGATTCTACATCTTCTTGGTTATCTGAATTTGCTCCAAAGTAAAATTTAATTTTAGGTTCTGTACCTGAAGGTCTTATAGCTATCCAAGAACCATCTTCAAGTAAAAATTTAAGTACATCTGATTTAGGTAAATCATCTACTCCATCTTTATAATCTAAAATCTTATCTACTTTTACATCAGCCACATTATCTATTTTAACACTTCTAAAGTAAAGCATCATCTCTTTTATTTTTTTTATTCCTTCTATGCCTTTTAAAGTCACTGACTTTAATTCCTCTTTGTAGTACCCAAATTTATTATATGTATCTATCAAGGCTTCATACAAGTTCATACCTTTTGAAAAATAGTATGCTGCCATTTCACATATCATAAGCGAAGATACAACACCATCTTTATCTCTAGCATGAGTTCCAATTAAGTAACCATAGCTTTCCTCATATCCCATTATAAAGCTTCTATCATTACTTTCTTCAAACGCTTTTATTTTTTCTCCTATAAATTTGAACCCTGTTAAAGTATTCAAACAATCTACATTATAAGCCTTTGCTATTTTTGCACCTAGTTCTGATGTAACTATAGTTTTTATTATTGTAGGATTGTTTTTAGGAAGTTTATTTTCTTCAACTAAACTCTCTACTATATATCTAACTAAAAGTGAGCCAACTTGGTTTCCATTTAAGACTACATACTCACCACTAGAATCTTTTACAACAACACCTACTCTGTCACAATCAGGGTCTGTCCCTATTATCAAATCAGTACCATTACTCTTTGCCATTTCAATAGCTATATTAAATACTGACTTTTCTTCAGGATTAGGATACTTAACTGTTGAAAAATTAGAATCTGGCAATTCTTGCTCCTTAACCACCATTACATTTTCAAAGCCACATTCATTTAAGACTCTTCTTACTGGTTTATTTCCGGTTCCATGAATAGGTGTATATATTATTTTTAATTTTTTTCCATATTCATCTATCGTGCTTTGTCTTAAAACTTGCTTCTTAACAGCCTTTATAAACTCATCATCTATTTCATTATCTAATATAGTTATTAAATTTTTAGATAAAGCTTCTTCAAAATCTACACTTTTAATGATACTGTAATCATCAATCTTATTAACTTCTGCAATTATATCATTGGCCATATCTATACAGATTTGACCTCCATCTGAGTCATATACCTTATATCCATTATACTCTTTAGGATTATGACTTGCTGTTATTACTATTCCCATAGCACACTTTAAATATCTAACAGCAAAAGAAAGTTCTGGTGTAGGCTTTAACTCTTCAAAAATATAAGCCTTTACACCATATGCACTTAAAGTTTTAGCTACTTCTATACAAAACTCTCTTGACATGTATCTACTATCATATGCTATAACAATTCCTTTTTGCTTTCCTTCTTCACCTTGCGTCTTCATAATATAATTTGAAATTCCAAGTGTTGCACGTCTAACAGTATAAATATTGATTCTATTAGTTCCCGCTCCTATTATACCCCTTAGACCACCTGTACCAAATTCTAAATTTTTATAGAATCTATCTTGTATTTCTTTGTCATCATCCTTTATACTTAATAGCTCTTCTTTGGTTTGTTCATCAAAATAAGGAGAATTTAACCACATCTCATAATTATTTTTATAATCCATATTTTCATCCTTTCTGACTCTATTTTAATTTTTTAAGGTAAATGTCTATCTTTTAAGTAGTTTTTGCTTTCCTTTTTTTAAAAATTCAAAAGCTAAGTCCATCTCTTCTACCTTAAATAAAACTATCAATATCGTATATACAGAAGCCCCACCTAATACTCCAGTTCCAACTGCTATAATTTCTTTAATTGTTCCTGCACCTATAAATGCATATAGATTGTTATATATCAATAAAGTGACTACTGCCATCACACCTGATGCTACCAAACTTTTAAGACCAGTCTTTATGATTTTATCTCCTCCAAAATATCCAGTTTTCTTTTTAAGAGATATAAACAATAATATAACTGTAATTATATTAGACGTACTAGTTGATATAGCAATACCTGCATGACCAAGTGGTCTTATCAATATTAAATTAAGAACTATATTTATTATTAGCGCGATACTTCCATTTATCATTGGTGTCTTTGTATCTGAAAGAGAATAGAATGCTCTATATAAAACATCTCTTACCCCACAAGCCAATAAACCTAACGAATATAATCTAAGAGCTATAGATGTAAGGTCTGTTGATAATGCATCAAACTTACCCCTTTGGAATAGTATTCTAACTAGAGGTTCTGCTAATATAATAGCTCCTATGGATATTGGAAGCACTACCAATATAATACAATTTGATGACTTTACAATAGTACTTATAAAGCCTTCTTTATTATCTTTACCCGACATTTTTGCTAACTTAGGATATATAACTGTTATTATAGATGTAACAAATAATGCCATAACAAACTCATTTAGTCTATTTGCATAGTTAAGGGCAGACAACTTTCCATCCCCCAAAGTAGTTGCCAATAACCTGTCAACAAATATATTTAACTGTCCAACAGCTACACCTATTAACATAGGCAAGACTAGATTCACTAATTCTTTTATGGACTCATCCTTTAAATTTATATATGGTTTATACTTGTAGGACTTCTTAAATGCAAATGGGAGTTGAAACAATAACTGACTTGCCATGGCAACCAATGCTCCTGCTGGTAGTATCCATACATTTTTACCTGCACTTAGTGCTATTGCTGCTATTATTATGATATTATATGGAATTCCTATAAGACCTGGAATTACAAAACTGTCATTCACCTGTAAAAATGAACTAAATATTTTACTTCCACTCAAGAACAAAACTCCTGAAATCATTATTTTAGTAAATAGTATTGCTGCTTGAAACTTAGCAGGGTCACTTCTAAATCCTGCTGCAAATACTGTAACAAATTGCTCTGTAAATAAAAGCCCCAAAATAGCTATTATTATAGCCATTATATAGCATATATTTAAAACATTGTTAGTAAATTTTAAGGCACCTTCATCTCCGAGTCTTTTCTTTGTCTCAAAGTACATAGGTATATAAGTTGTAGCAATTGCAGAACCTATGACTGCTATGATTAAACCAGGTATATTTAATGTTAATACAAATACGTCTGCATACATACCTGTTCCATAGAAATTTGCAAGTACAAGTTCTCTAAGGAAACCTAATACTTTTGAAAACATAGTGGCCGCCATAATCCACAATGCTGCTTTAGCTGTTTTTGACATTTTCTTTCTCCTTCTCTAATTTAAACTCTAAAAGTAGAACTTTTAAAACTGCTTATAAACATTATTCTGATTAAGTAAATTTAACCTATGAAAAGCTTCCTTAATAAATTAAAGACTATCTTGACTCATATCTAAGCGCTCTAAATACAATCAATAGTAATAATAGTATTAATATTATACAAGATAAGGATGTTAAATTAAGTATACTCTTTAACAGACTATAATTACCTACTGTATATCCAACTTCAATTACATCACTTATGTTGTTATCTTTCAAAAATTTATCTTGTGCATGACTTAAATTATCACTACAAATCAGTATTGGCATATTTTCTTTGGCCGATACTACTCCCAAAGAAATATATTCGTTTACATCAGATCTACTTCCAAAATCTAATTTAGCAGTATAGATTTTCTTTATATCTTTTTCATCATAAAACTTCTTTATTAAATCGACATTTGTGCTTGACTTATTTATTTGCTTTATACCTTCTATATTCTTTAAGCTAGAATCAATGTCTGCAATAAACTCTTTTGAATCACCTAATGCATATATTTTTTCAAGGTTTTTACTTTTTAAGAAGTCAATTTGTTCTTCAAAACCTTCATCTTGAGCCCATATTATTGGCATTCCATTTTTAGCTGCATAAGAATATACAGATATGGCATTCTCTAATCCTGTAGTTGAGCTAAGTAAAAATGCCTTATCGAATCCTACTGTTCTGTACATTTCTCTAGCTATCTTTAAAGATGTATCATATCTGTCTTTTCCTCTTATTCTTTCCACTTTAATTCCCATTTTCTCTATATTACGTTCAGCATCTTTAGATACTGCCTTTAAACCACCTATTATCGTAACCTTCTCTGGACCTAGCTCTTTTAGATAATTTCTTGTTACTCTACCAACATTTTTACTCTTAGTTACAACTATCGGAGCATTTTTTACATATGCCAAAGGTGTTGCACTTATACTATCTACAATTGACTCTTCATTTACAAGAATTACTTCTTTAGAATTCTTGAACACTCTTTTATTTAATTCTGTTGAAATCTCTGGTATACTACCTTCTATCAACTCTTTTTTAGGACTTACATCTGCAAATACCCCCACTGTACTAGAAATAGAGATTAGCAAAACTAACGATAATATAGTAGAAATTTTTTTAATCATAAGTTCTCATTCCTTTTCTTTTTGTATTTTTTGACAATAAAAAAGCTCTTTTTTAAAGAGCTTTTTCATTGATTAATAATCTAATATTTTAAAATTATCTAGCTCCGTCTCCTGTCAATACTACTTTAACAGTTTTAAAGAGTATCTTAAAGTCAAGTAATATACTCCTATTTTTTATATAGTAAATATCTTCTTTAAGTTTTTCTTCAGGAGTGATTTCGTATCCACCATTTACTTGTGCCCAACCTGTAAGTCCAGGTTTTATAGCAAGCCTGTTGATAAATCCAGGTATTTCCTCATTAAATTGAACAGTAAAGTTTGGTCTCTCTGGTCTAGGACCTATTAAGCCCATGTCCCCCTTTAATATATTAAACAGCTGTGGAATCTCATCAATTCTAGTTTTCCTAATAAACTTTCCAACCTTAGTTATTCTAGGATCATCTTTTTCAGCCCATTGTGCGCCAAATTTTTCTGCGTCTGTTCTCATAGATCTCAATTTATATATATAGAATCTTCTCCCGCATTTTCCTAGTCTTTCTTGCTTATAAGTTATTGGTCCTTTGTCCTCTATTTTAATAAGAATTCCAAATATTGCTATTAAAGGTAAACCTACTACAAGTCCTAATATAGATAAAACTAAATCCACAACTCTTTGGTACAAGTCAAACAACACTGTGCCTTTTACTATGCTATAGTCAATCTCACTTGCAATTTCTTTATCTGCCCCTGGATAGCTTGTAACTTTAGGTATTTCACATTCATCATTAGTATATCCAGACATAGTTACCTCCATATTGGAATAAAAAATTTTTAAATTCTTAATTTCAACGTATTTCTATCTTATTTTTGACTTATTTCTATATTATACTCAATAATGAGAAGTTTATCAATACAATAAACGTCATTGTAAACAATTTGATTCTTTGCAAAAATATATCATCTCTTGCTATATTTTACATTATAACAGGAGATGATATATTTTGCTTTAATATTTTTTATTTTATTTTACTGTATCTTCTATTCCTATTCCAATTTGAGTTCCCATTGTCTTTACTTTTTCTGCTGTATTTAACTTATCCATGTCGCTCTTATTGTCTATAAATGCGCATTCTACAAGTATTGCAGGATATTTATTGTTTCTTAATACATATAGGTAATCATTTCCATTAGCAAGTGTTCTTGTCTTGATTCCTCTATTTTGCATATTAAATTTCTCTAATATTCTTTTTAATATATTTGATGCCGCAGTCTTAGTTGTTCCACCATTTTTATCTTTTACTTTGTAAAAAATTTCCACACCATTACCAGCTCCATTAGATGCATTGTAATGTATACTTGTAAATAAATCTGGCTTTATAGTGTTTGATAATGTCGTTCTTTCTCCTAAAGCCATTGTTTTATCTGTATCTCTAGTCATAACAACATTTATACCTTTTGAACGTAAATATTCAGTAGTTGCTAGTGCTGTATTAAGAGTATATTTCTTTTCTTGAGCTCCACCATTTAATCCACTTGTTGCTCCTGAGTCAGAACCCCCATGACCTGGGTCTATCACTACAGTTTTTCCTGCTGCTGAACCTGGATTTTCTGGTTCTGTTGGTGCATTGTGTTTTGATAAACTAGATGCTATAGAATTTATAACACTATCCTTCATTCCATCACCAATTTGATATACTGTTCCTGCTGTTTTTTCTGATAAATTTGTACTATGGTATGCAGAAACGTAAGTTTTTGGAGTTATAAGTATTGGAGATTTCAACTTAGCTGCTAAAGGTCCTGCTGTTATTGAGTCAACTATTATGTCAGATTTTGCAACTAACATTGCACTCAATTCTTTATCTGGATAGAAAGTCTTAATTACCTTCGCATTAGTTTCATGTCTATCAGCTCCAGATACTCTGTTTTTTGAAGTCCCATTTTTTGCTATCTTAGATATTTTATCTATAAGTTTTGATGATAGACTTTGGTCTCCACCTATGTAATAAGCTTCTTCTAAACCTTGTGAAGATAGCCAATTATATGTACTTTCTGGTACAGAATCTTTATTAGCTAATATTATAGGTTGTTGGTCTTCACCTGCTTTTGATGAAATATTAAGAGCATCGTACTCACCAGCATATCCATTTGCTATATATATCTTATTAACATCATGATACTTATCGATTTCTTTTGCTATAAGTAAAGATGTTTCATGTCTATCAACTCCACCAATACGAGTTACATTTACATCTACAGCAGATTTTATTTGAGATACTGCCTTTTGTGAAACTGAACCATCATCACCTATGATTATTACATCACTTGGGTTTAGACGTTTTAATTCAGCCTTTGTACTTTCTGGTATATCATCTTTATTTGCAAGTAATATTGGTGCATCATATGTAGAAGCAAGTGGAGTAGCTGTGATTCCATCTGCTGCTAGTTCTCCATTAACTATTACAACCTTACTAGCTCCATCTTTCCATCCTTGTTTACTTATCTCAACTGCTGTCTCAAATCTAGTAGCTCCTGCAAGTTTTTTTACTGGTGCAGAAGTTTTTCTCATATATTCATTCACTGCTTTTGTTGAGTTAGCATCACTTATTATAAACTCTTGTGTAACATCATAATCTTTAAGATTTAACCCCATAGATTCTAAATCTTCTTTATTTAAAACCTTCTGTCCATCTTTACCATTTACTTTTATGCTTTGAAGTTCCCATACATTTAAGTATTCTGGGTCTTTGTTATAGTTTATTACACCTTCATATGTATCTGTTTTTTCATTGTAATTTAAAGTAGCTTCAAGTGGCATATCATAACACATAAAGTTTAATGTTATTGAATCAGCATTTAATTTTTCTTTAAACTTTACACTTGCATTCGATTTACTTCCTAACACAACACTTTTTCTTTGTAAATTTATATTAATATCTGAATTAGATTCTGTATTTGCAGTAGTATTTTCCGCTGCTAAAGCCACGTTTGGTGCCACCATTGCTATAGACAACATTCCTGTTGCTAATAATTTTGTTCTCTTTCTCATCGTATCCCCCCTAGATTTTTAGATCTTTAAATCTTATTTAATTCTTCTTGAACTTGTTTTATATTACATAAATTCAATATTATGTAAATCTTTTTTCATTATAGCACAAAAGATTACAAATTGTAATCTTTTTGTAATCTTTTATGGCATGTTTTTTTAATTTTCGCTAGGGAAAAACTGGATTATTACTGAGAATTTCTGCATATTTAAACAAATTGAATAAATATTTTTTTAAACAAAACACTACATTAAATTTTAATAAATATTTTCTTTTTATACATAAACGACATTATTATAACCCAAAACAATACATACAAGAGAGAAAATACAAGAGAATCCCATGTTGTACCTGCCCAAGGTGTTATAAATTCATATGTAGTCCATTCCACCAAAGTAGTAGGATAATCTACTTTATCAGTAAGTTTTGGTAAATTCCAAAACACATGGCTCAATATTTCAAGACACATATATGTAAAAATAGGGCTACTTCCAAGTGCTATTATTGGAGTAAATATTTTGCTTTTATTTTTGATGTCACATATAAAGTAAAATATTGCCAATAAAATACCATAACTTCCAGCCATTAAAAGTACGAATGAACTTGACCATAATCTCTTATTAAATGGAAAATATTGATTAAAAGCAAAAGCACATATAAGTAAAATGATACTCATAATTAATATTTTAAAGAATTTTTTATACTGTCCTATATTTTCTTTTAGAAGTACACACCCCATAGTACAGCCTAACATACCTGAAGAAATTGCTACTATACTTGTTAAAAATCCATCTGGTTCAAACTCTGGCTTGTACAAATGTCCTTTGAAAAAATGGAAATCCACCAATTGTGCAAGAGAACCTTCTAGCTCAAATCCATATGGTTTTGCCACTATATAATATCCCACTATGATAAATGCAGATATACATAAGAAAGTAATTATAGTTGCAGTGCTTCCTACATTCAGTTTTTTTAGTAGTAAATACACTAGACTAGTTACAAGGTATACTAATCCCATACGTTGAAGCACCCCAAGTATTCTTACAGTACTTAAGTCATGATTTCCTAGGTAATTTAAGAAAAATCCAAACAACATTAGTAAAATACTTCTCTTAAATATACTTAGTATTATTCGTATTGTAGATTTATTATTCTTTAGTTTACTGTTTATTGATATTGGAATTGTAACACCTAAGGATATAACAAAGAAAGGAAATGCAAAATCTGCAAGTGTTACACCATGCCATATAGCATGTCTAAGTTGTGGATACATTCTCATCCAAGTCCCAGGATTATTGCAAACTATCATGAGGGCTATTGATAGCCCTCTTATTATATCAATTGATTTAACTCTATTTTTCATAATTTTTGTATCTAATTTACTTTCAAATCCACTCTCCATATTACCTCCCCAAGATTTAATTGTATATTTATCTTTAGCTATGAATCAATCTAACTATATATTTTCAAATATAAGTATAAAATATAGCTTTCTTAAATATACATCTTTTTAGTTAAGAAATTTCTTTAGAAATCCAAGTTTATCTAATATATCTTGTATCTTATTAATTTTCTGGCTTATAGAATCTATAGCTTTTTCAATTGAATCAACCTTAGCTTCTAAATCTTCAACCTGATTTACTTTTTTGTCTATAGTACCATGATTAGTGATGTCACTATTAGATGAGTTATCTATAAGCTTTCCTATATAACCATCATTAATCAATTTTGTATCATTAGCAGATGCCAATATCATCATTGTTTCTATATCTGAATTTCTAGTATTTTCTATAACTCTACCATTTTTGTCACGAACTGACAATATAGTTATTGTATCATGATTGTTAAATCCACCTTCTCCAATATTTCTCACTATAACATTTACTAAAGTAGCATAGTTATTTACCTCACCATTAGGCATATCAATAGTGATAGTCTTTGAACAATCACCTTTTATATTCACAGTTATTGGCTTATTTGTTACCATTCTAAAAGCTTCATTTACAGTATCCTCTTTTGGATTAAAGTTAATAATGTCATTAGGACTTGCAATATTTATCATATTAGTTAATTCCTCAACGGTTTTAGCTTCAAAGATAGTTTTATCTTGTAAAGTCTTAATTTCATTAAAAGCTTCTTCATTTCCATTTCCACCAACTTGTGTTATAGTACTTAATTTTTTAGTACTAAGTATATCCCTTTGCTTTGTATTTAGTTTATCACCGACCAAAACAACAGGTGATTCATTCTTTGCTGCCAATACTCCAACTGCCAATGAATCAATAAGTTGATTTTCATTTTTACTTCCATCTTTAGTTACATATAGATTGTTTAAATCTACATCAGAGTAAAACTTTTCTATAACCTTGGCATTAGTTTCATTTCTATCCTTTCCACTCAATCTTTCTGCATTAGGGAGGCTTTTTTCTATAGTTCTTGAAACAGAATTTGTACCTCCTATTACATATGCCTTTATAACTTTCTCATCTTTTATAAATTTCTCAAACGCTTCTACTCCATTCTTTGGACTAGATAAAACTACAGGCATATTATTTTGAGCAGAAGGTGCCCCAACACTTACAGCATCACTTAGCCCTTTTTCGCCATTTACAACAGCTATCTCCTTAACATCTTTAATATCTTTTAGTTTATTTGCTAAAAGTAATGAAGTTTCATATCTATCATTACCACTAATTCTTTCTACATTTAATCCATCACTTTTTAATTGATTCTCTATATCCTTGTTTAACACGGCAGTCCCACCAATTAAATAAATATCCTTAGCTCCCAAACGCTTTAGCTCTGTTTTGGTTCTATCATCCAGTTTATTGCTTTCTGTTAAAAGTATTGGAGCTCCTTTAGATTTTGCAAATGGTGTAGCTGAAAGAGCATCAGCCAAAGAGCTATCATTGACTAATACAGCATTATTACTAGAACTATATGCTTTTTGGCTTATCTTCACAGCAGTTTCATATCTCCCTTCACCTATTAATTTTTCTTCTGTAAGTGCATATGATGAAGTTATAGAAATCCCACTTAAAGTAAGCGCTATTGTCAATATTGTTAAAATAGTTTTTGGTGCTTTCATTTTATTACCCCCTTATTTCGTTTAAAATCTTACTATATTATATTATAGAATATCTTTACACTATTTTACAGTTTAAAATTATTACATTTTTATCTATAAAAATTTCTCAAGAAATAAGCCCCAACCATATTAACAGTTAGGGCTTATCTCCTTTATATATTTTTAAAGCAATATTAAATATTTTTTAAACTATAAAACATTTAACATTATTATTTTCCTAAAAGATTATTTAATTCATTAAAAGCACTTTCATTTCCATTTCCACCAATTCTAATTGGAGTTTCTATTTTCTTAGATTTAAGTACAGTTTTTTGACTTTCATCTAATTTATTTCCAACTAGAACTACTGGTGAATCAGTTTTAGCACCTAATGCTCCTACTGCTAGTC
Organism: Clostridioides sp. ES-S-0010-02; assembly: GCA_020641055.1. Lineage (NCBI taxonomy): Bacteria > Bacillati > Bacillota > Clostridia > Peptostreptococcales > Peptostreptococcaceae > Clostridioides > Clostridioides sp. ES-S-0010-02. Next base: position 1,133,418 of record CP067345.1, on the reverse strand, counting down.
CATCTATTAAGTCACCTTGACTTTTTGAACCATCTTTAACAACAAAAGCATATTTTAAATCTGAATTAGTATAGAACTTATCTATTATCTTAGCATTAGTTTCATTTCTATTGCTTCCTGCAAGTCTTGTTGGATTTGAAAGCTTACTTTCTAAGTTTGATGATAAAGTAGCTGTACCACCAATTATATAAGACTTAGTTATTTTTGATGAATTTAAAAACTCATCAGCACCTTGTAACTCACTCTTTTCATTAGTAAGTATTATTGGCATATTGTTGTCAGCAGCTGCTGCGCCAACACTAATTGCATCTGCAAGTCCATTGACACCATTTGCCACTGCAACTTGTGAAACAGATTTTATACTATTTAGTTTTTGAGCTAGAGATATACTAGTCTTGTATCTATCACTACCACTAATTCTCTCTATTGATATACCCATATTGCTAAGTTGAGTTTGTATATTCTTACTTAGAGAATTTTCTCCACCTATTAGATAAACCTTTTTAGTTCCTAATCTTTGTAATTCTGATTTAGTTTTTGAGTCTAAATTATCTTTTCCTGTTAAAAGGATTGGAGAATCAATTGCTGCTGTAAATGGTGTAGCTGTTAAAGCATCCACTATTGCATTTCCATTTACTAATACTGCATTTTGTGAAGAAGTCCATCCTTTCTGACTAACTTTAACTGCTGTTTCATATCTATCTGCTCCAGTTAAAGATTCTCCTGAAGTAGCTTGTCCAGAAGATGTTTTTGTTATAGCTTTTATAACAAAGTTACAAGGAGAAAATTCACTATATGTATTTATATCTTCAAATTTATTGTTTTGAAGTATGTAACTTTCACCTAAGTTTGCTTTAGCTTCGTATAGATAGTATCCATCTATGTTAGTTTCATATGCTAAAGTTGATTTTTCTCTATTAGGATTTGCTGTGTTGTCTATAACTACTACTATTGCACCTTTACCTTTTGGAAGGTTATAAGAGTTAGTAGACACATTTATGTATCCAGAGTATGATACTGTTCCATTTGCAAGTTTTGTCATTGAGTTATTTTGAGGAACTCCATTTACTACTGGTGCATAATATACTTCATATTTTGCTCCTACAGAGTCTGTTTCAAACATAACTGAGTCAAGTTTTTCAGAGTCTCTACTAAAATCAAATACATTTGCTGCTGTTATCTTATTTGACATTATCTTGCTAAGACCAGCATATTCAAGTTGGTACATTTTTTTATCACTATCTGGTTTTGATACTGATTTCATTGAATAGTTATCTGTATCTGTTAAAAGAGTTTTATCTTCATAAGAAATCCAGAAGAATCCTTTCATAGAGTTGAATTCTCCCCAACTACTTTTTACTAACCATGCTCCATTTGATTCTGGTTTAACATCAGATGCAAAGTTATCTTTTGAATAATTATCATCCCATCCCACTATTGATACAGAGTGATTTAAAGGTGCACTTCTATTTGTGCAGTTATATGCTGTTTCATTGCTATTAAAATAGCTTTTATAGTGAGCATAGCCTGATGTTACTGCACCATATTGCATTATTGCATTTTTTACGGTATTTTTATCTTTATTAAGACGTACAACATCTGTCACATTAAACTGTGTAGGTGCAGTATCCATATTTGAAGGTCTCGTTGCACCTTGTTCTTCAGATTTAAGATTATATGGTATGTCCTTTTCTAATTTAGGACCTGCCCATGCTGTAAGATATCCTATAGCTGTTACATTTGAACTACCTGACATATCATCTAAGTCCCATCCATGTGTTCCACCAGTTGACCACCATCTAAAGTGTTCTTCTGAGAGGTCATAAGTTCCATAACCTTTTAACTTTAAATATGATTCTAAAGTTGACATACTAGAAAATGCCCAACAGGTATTAAGCTCTCCTTGATTTTTCGCTGGTGTAGTTAAGCCTAAGTTCATTGGATTGTATGCTACACTTGATTTGTATGATGATGGAAGAGTACTTCTTCCCTTATTTTGAAGTATTGTCCCTTCCATTTCATATGGAACTGGTATTACTCCATTATATTTTGCTGTGTCTCCATTTTTAACATCTTCTAAGTATTGAAGATAGCTTTCAGAATACTCTGCAGTTTCTACTCCATCTAAAGTTTTATTGTTTTCTGCTGAGACATGTATTGTTGACACTATTAAAAAGCAAACTGTCAACAATGCCAGTAGCTTTGACAATTTTTTTAATTTGTACTTTCTCATATTTACCCCCTTGTATGTATTTAATTTTTATTATATCAGATTTCTAAATCTAGGTCATATTTTATTTTTATAAAATATGGATTATAAGTATATATTAATTATATAATCTTATAGCTTTATTCTTTATAGTATTTTAAAATCTATTGATTTATTAATGGATATATTATACTAGAATGTTTTAATTTTTATTTAAAGATAGTTATATTTAATTAGTTTAGGAAGGTTATATTTGATTTAAAAAAAGCATAGAGAGACAATATTATATTTATTTTTTGGAGCATTTACTGCCCTTATCAATATAATTTCATATTTATTTTTTACTTGAGTTATTTTATTTAATTTTATGATTGCAAATGCTTTATTATAGACAATTGCAGTTTTATTTGCTTATGTTACAAATAAGTTTTTTGTATTCAAAAGTATGAGGGTTGAGATAATCTTCTTATTTAAAGAATTTTTATCTTTTCTTAACTTTAAGTTGCTTTCTGGTGTTATTGAAATGGTAATAATATATATAATGATTGATTTACTTTTTGTAAATGATGTTATAGTTAAAGTGATTACAAATATAATTGTTATAATTTTAAATTATTTATTTATTAAGATGATAATTTTTAAGAATCTTAAATAAAAAAATAGCCTACTATTTCAGCAGGCTTCGCTATATATTTAAGTAATATAAATATATTAGATATTAAGGTGTATGTACATATTGAATCTTATTTTCCTTTAATTCGTCAAAGTGTGATTTTACAGAATGATATCCTATTGCGTACTGTCCATTCTCTGGATTCCATTTTTTATAAGCATTCATAGCACTCAGTAGTTTATTTTCTTGACTATTTAAAACTTCCCATACTTCTACATTTGGATTAACTTTTGTGAAATCATTATAGTCATATGGTTCTACATAAAATCTTAAATCCTTTATTTTTCCTTCTTTATATAACTCTAATGCTGCTTCACCTAAAGCTCTATGGTCTTCATGTATTCCACTAGCTTTATATGGGGTCACTGTTTTTACTTTTGCATTTGGATATTTATCTAGATATTTCAATATTATTTCTTTTGCTTTTTCTTTACTCAACTCTCCATCATGAGCTCTATTTTCTTCTATATGTATATTATTTTCTTTAACTCCCATTTCCTTACAACTACCTTTAAATTCTTCATCTCTGTCTTTTGAGAATTCTTCTTCTGGCAGAGAATATTTATGTATGTCTTTTATATGATATGAACATGTTCCTCCATCATCTAATACCTTTCTTATTATTGATTTACTACCATCTGTACATAGTATTACATGTGTATCACTTTTTTCAACATGTTCAATTATTGCATTTCCCATGCTTAAAGTTTCATCATCTTGATGTGGTGAAAAAAATAAAGTTACTTCTACCAATCTTATGTCCTCCCTTTTAATAAAAAATCCGTTAATATTATAATTTTTTCTTAAAATACATGATATGCTATTGCAAATACAATACCTCCAGATAAAACATTACCTAAAAATATGCCTAAAATTGCATCTTTCAATCTCATTTCAAGTAATGATGCAATTCCAGCTGCACTCCAAGTTCCTGTAGTTGGTAGTGGAATTCCAACAAACAAAATTATTCCAATTACACTTATGGACTTTAATTGTTTTGCTCTCTTACGTAATTTATTTTCAAGCAAATCAATTAAATACTTAAAATATCCCTTCACTTTGAAATAATTTAATATATATCTAAATGTTAGTAATATTGGTATGCCTATTATAGTAGAACCAATTAAACATGATAAATATACCAATAATGGATTTAAATCTAATGCCAGCCCCATAGGTATAGCCCCTCTAAGTTCTATGACTGGTATCATAGAAAAAAATATTAAATTTATATATTCCAATATATCTCTCCTTGTATTTATATTTCTTAAAAACACTACTTATTACTCTAATATGCATTTTGATTTACAATTCCTTTAAATATTGTTAAAAATATTATTTTTATATCAAACAAAAATGTCCAATTTTCTATGTAATATAAATCATGCTCTATTCTCTTCTCTATTGAAGTATCCCCTCTATATCCATTTACTTGAGCCCATCCAGTTATTCCAGGTCTTACTTGATGTTTTATCATATATCTTGGGATTTCATCTTTAAACTTTTCCACAAAAAAAGGTCTTTCTGGTCTTGGGCCTACTATTGACATATCACCTTTTAAAACATTAAAAAATTGTGGTAACTCATCTATACTTGTTTTTCTAATTATAGACCCCCACTTTGTTTTTCTAGGATCATTTTTAGTTGTCCATTGAGTTTTTTCTACTTTCTCTTCTTGAACTCTCATAGACCTAAATTTATACATATCAAAGTTCTTTCTATTTAATCCTACTCTTGTCTGCTTATAAATTATTGGTCCTGGAGATGTTAACTTTATTAATATTATTGTTACTAACATTATTGGAGATGTTAATAATATAGCAAATACAGAAAAAAATATATCAAATAATCTTTTACATGCACTATTAAAATAGTTATCTAAAGGCACATGTCTTGTGTCTATTATTGGTATACCATCTAAATCATCTATATATGGCTTTGATGGTATATAATTGTAATAGTAAGGAACCATATTAGTTTTTACTCCAGCCTTTTCACATTGTTTTATTATATATTCTAATCTAATAAAATCCTTTGGAGCTAATGTTATAAATACCATGTCTAAATATGTATTTTTCAATATATATTCCAAATTATCTAGATTACCTAATATATCATTTTTTTCAACTATATTATCTGCTTCTTTTTCCTCACTTAAATACCCTACAATATTATATCCCCACTGTTTATTTTTATTTATCTTATCTGTAAGTTCATTGGCCATACTTGTAGTCCCAATTATCAAACAATGTTTCTGATTAAAACCTTTTGATCTATACTTTCTTAATAAAAATCTTTTTATTATTCTAATTAAACTAGTTAATGTTATATTATAAAATATGAACAACAATAACACTAATCTAGAGTAATTAATCAATTTGAGTATAAATAATATTAATATTAAGATTAATGCTCCAAACATATTAGCATTTACAATATGTCTACACTCTTTATACACATTAATAGTTCTCTTTGCATTATATAAATTAACTACATGATATAATATAAAATACATTGGCACAGAAAATAAAGCTGTCAATATGTATCCTTTTAATCCAATAGAATTAATTCCATCTAGAATATAAAACCTTGTACAATATGCTAAAAAGTATGAAAATATTATAGCTATCATATCTAATATAATCTGTATTCTATTTAGGATTTTCTGATTTTCTTTTATCATACAAACACCTTTTTCTAAAAATTATATTTCTTTACCTAATTATTTTATCATAACTTATAATTTTTTGTAAAATAATCTTAATCAAAAATAAAATTTAAATAAGTCAAAGTAACACATAAAATCCTTATTATCTATAAGACAAAGCATACATACTAGAATAATATTTTAAGTAATCACCTGAAACAACTCTTTCTAGCCATTTTTTATTATTCATGTACCAATCAATAGTTTCATATATACCATCTTCAAATGTATATAGTGGCTTCCATCCAAGCTCTTTGGTTATTTTTGTATTATCAATTGCATATCGTCTATCATGTCCTGGCCTATCATTTACATAAGTAATTAAATCTTTATTTTTATTAAGTTTTTTGATTATAATTTTTACTATATCTATATTTGCTTTTTCATTATTTCCACCAATATTATATATTTCTCCAATTTCGCCTTTATGTAAAACAGAATCAATTCCTCTGCAATGATCTTTTACATGAAGCCAATCACGAATTTGCATACCATCACCATAAATAGGCAATAGTTTATTATTTTCACAATTATTTATCATTAAAGGTATCAATTTTTCTGGAAATTGATATGGTCCATAATTATTAGAACATCTTGTGATATTAATAGGTAATTTAAATGTCTCATAATATGCTCTTACAAACATATCTGCACTTGCCTTTGATGCAGAATATGGACTATTAGGAGATATTGGTGTTTCTTCTGTAAATAGACCTTTTTCTCCTAATGTTCCATAAACTTCATCAGTTGAAACTTGTATAAATCTAACACCATTCATAAATTTAAAGCAATATTTATCCTCTGGATTGCATTTCCATTTATTTTTAGCTACATCTAAAAGTACTTGAGTCCCAAGAACATTCGTTTTCAAAAATACTTCTGGATTATTTATACTTCTATCTACATGAGACTCAGCTGCAAAATTTATAACTGTATCAATAAAATACTTGTCAAATATATCTTCAATTAACATTTTATTTGTAATATCACCTTTTATAAAAAAGTAATTATTATAATTTTCAAATTCTATCAAATTTTCAAGATTTCCAGCATATGTAAGTAAATCTAAATTTATTATGTTATAATCATATAGACTCAACATATGTCTAATAAAGTTGGAACCTATAAAACCAGCGCCACCAGTAACTAAAATATTTTTCATTGATTATTCCTCCGCTATATGAATCAGATATTTACCATAATCAGTCTTTAACATCGGACTAGCCAATCTAACAAGGTCATTTTTTGTTATATAACCTTTTCTATATGCTATCTCCTCTATACATGCTACATAAAGACCTTGTCTTTTTTGTACTATAGAAACAAAGTTTGCTGCTTCTAACAAACCTTCTGATGTTCCTGTATCAAGCCACGCCATGCCTCTGCCGAAAAGCTCTACTCTTAATTTTTTTCTTTTTAAGTATTCATTATTTATACTTGTTATTTCTAGCTCTCCTCTTTCAGATGGCTTTATTTTCTTTGCTATTTCAACTACTTCATTATCATAAAAATATAATCCAGGAACTGCATATGTAGATTTTGGATTTTTTGGCTTTTCTTCTAATGAAATTACATTCCACTTCTTATCAAATTCTACTACTCCAAATTGAGATGGGTCTGGAACATTATATCCAAATATTACAGCTCCAGATTTTATATCTACAGCATTTTGTAGCATCTCAGAAAATCCTCTTGCATAAAACACATTGTCTCCAAGAACTAAAGCAACTCTGTCTTTTCCAATAAAATCTTCGCCTATTATAAAAGCTTCTGCTAATCCCTTTGGTTCTTCTTGAATTTTATAAGTTAATCTTATTCCTAAATCATTACCACTTCCCAACAAATTTTCAAACATAGAGATGTCTCGATTAGTAGATATGATTAATATATCTCTTATACCAGCAAGCATAAGTGTTGATAATGGATAATATATCATCGGCTTATCATATATTGGTAACATCTGTTTTGATACAGATTTAGTCAGTGGATATAGGCGTGTACCAGATCCTCCTGCAAGTATAATTCCTTTCATATAATATATCCTCCAAATTAGTTTTTAAATATCATAAATTTACTAAAAATATAATTTAATAGTATAACTAAAAAATTCACACTTATTTTTGATATAAGTTCATCTATACTTATATTTATTAAAATTAACATCCCTAAATTATCAAAAATAAGTGTGAAAAGTCGCATTCCTAAAAAAGCAATAAACTTTTTAAAAGTATTTTTTGTTTTAAAAACATATTTAGTATTCGTAAAATAGGCAAATAATACTGCTATAAAAAAAGCAATTGTATTTGCTTCAAGAATACCAAAAAAGTTACTGCTTAACATAAAGGCAACAGTATTAACTATTACTGTAAGTATACCAAATATAATGTATGCAATTCCTTCATTATACTTAGCCAACAAATGCTTAAAATTAGTATTCATCATTTTTCTCCAAATACGCTACAATATCATCAAAAACATCAAATGCATGTTCTATCACATCATCCATATTATAGTATCTGTATTCAGCTAATCTTCCACACAAAAATAAGTTCTTATATATCTTACACTCATTATGATACTTCTCATAAATCAACCTATTTTTGTCATTTATAACTGGATAATATGGCATATTTCCCTTTTCATTTTCTTTATTATACTCCAGAGGATATTCTATTGATATTGTAGTATAAGGTATATTCTTTTGTCCATTAAACTTTTTATATTCAGTTTTTCTTGTATATCCATCAACCTGTGGATATGACACTATATCTGATGGCAATAAAGCATCAGTTTTCTCTGTATAATATTTTATGTCTAATGACCTATAAGGTAAATTCCCATATTTACAATTTAATAGTTCATCTATTGCACCTGTAAAAACTATACATTTAGATTTTTCTTCCTTGTGTGTAACAATACTACTTTCTTTATCTAAAATTAAAGCTTCTATAGCATTACAATTTAGTCTTACCTCTATATTCTTATGGTTTAATAGATTTTTAAATATATTTGTAAATCCTCCACATGGCATATACTGAAAATCTTTATTTATATAACGCTCATCATACGATAGTGTCATTTGTACTCTATTTAGCACACTTCTATCTATTTCATCTGTATTTAATCCCCATTGTTTTGAAACATATGGCTTATAGGCTTTTTCAAAAATTAATTCTCCAAAATTTCTAATCTTAATATCTTTTTCTTCAAGCATTTCAAAAATAGAAATCCTGTCCCTACCTCGAAATTTTTCACGCAACTTATTTATTACATAATTAGCTTCATTTATAGGTAATAATTGTTTTACAGTTTTAAAATTATATGGTAATCTAATATATTTATTATCAAAAAAACTAAATCCTTTTATATCATGTTCAAACCATTCTCCATATTTATTTAGATATTCTATAATCCAAGGCTTATTAGTAGTCAGTGAATGTGGTCCATACCTCTGCACCAAAACACCATATTCATCAATCTCATCATACATATTTCCAGCTATATGATTTCTTTGTTCTAAAAGCAAAACTTTTAAATTTTTTTCTTCTGCTAATTTTCTACTTATTACGCTCCCTGAAAATCCAGCTCCTACAACTATAACATCAAACATGCTTTCACTCCTCTAAAAATTCAATGTCTTTACCCATTCAACTGTCTTTAAAATACTCTCTCTAAAATCACATTTTGGCAAATATCCTGTATCTTCATATACAGAATTTAAGTTTATTTGTGAATAATCTATAACAGATGTATCATTTAATTCTCCAAAAGTAATTTCTAAATTAGGGTTAATAATATTTTTCACTTCTAAAATTATATCTTTAAATGTTCTTAACTCAATATTTCCAATATAATATTCTCTGAAATTTACACTTTTCTTCCCAATTTCAATTAGCATATTAACAACATCATCAATATATATCCAATCATACAAGTAATTTCCTTTAACTAGTTTAGGCTTTTCGTTATCAATAAATTTTTTAATTAGCACATTTTGTATCATTTTAGATTTATCTCCTGGCCCAAAAACACTACTAATAATAGCTGTATTAAATTCTATATTATTATTATATGCCAAAGTTTTACACATCATTTCACATGCAAGTTTTGAAGTTCCATAAATACAAGCTAATCTAGGTTCACAAGTTTCCATATTCATATATTTTTTTATTTCAAGTTGATTAATTGTTCCTGCAAAAATAAATTTTTTACATCCTAATTTAGTAGCCAACATCAATGTATCACAAGTATTTTTAACATTACTTAATTGTAATTCATAGTTTGTAAGCTTTTGACCATATGTTCCATCCCACGCGAAATGGTAAAACACATCTATATCTCCTTCTATATTAGATATAATCTGCTCATAGCAATTAAAATCAGCTTCAATAATTTTAATATATTTATTAGATACTAAATCTTTCATTTTATATGAGTCTCTAACAATAGCATATGTAAATACTTTACTCTCAATTAACGCTTTACAAAGAGATTTTCCTATAAATCCACTTGCACCAGTAATAACTACTCTATTCATATCTACATTCTCCATAAACAAAATTTACATCACTATTTTTTAAATATGGTGCATTTTTATCCTTTTCAGATACTATAATAGATTCCATACCCCAATCTATATTAAATTCAGGATCATTCCATAATATAGCTCTATCAAGTTCAGGATGATATAATTCATCAACCTTATACTGAACCTCTGTATCATCAACAAGTGAAATACATGCATGCCCAAAACCTTTAGGTATAAATATTTGTCTCTTATTATCAGCACTCAATTCAACAGAGACCCATTTTTTATATGTAGGCGAACTTTTTCTCAAGTCTATAGCAAAGTCCATAATTTTACCCTTAGTACATCTAACTAACTTAGCTTGAGCTTTAGGCATATTCTGAAAGTGTATGCCTCTTATTGTACCTTTTTTGAGTGATAGTAAATGATTATCTTGTACAAAAGTATTCTTTATACCAACATCTGAAAAACTTCTCAGAGAGTAAGATTCCATATAATATCCTCTAAAATCTTCATGTACAATTGATTCTACTAATTTTACACCTTCTAAACCTAAATCAGTAATTTTCATATTTTATCACTCCTTTGTTCGATTCAATTATAGTTTGAATTAAATGGCTTTGATTCATAATTTCAATATATGAATCTATTCTAGTATTTACATTATTTATGCAATCATTAAAATAATCAATTGAATTAAAAAACTGATCATCTGACTGTAAATTAATTACTTTCTCCTCATTACCAATTTTAATCATGACCTTTGGGTTAAAATCAGTAGGAGCTGTAAAAATTCTTGTTGTAATAATACAACCATTACTTCCCCAAACCTCCAAATCACATTTATACGAATTATCCATACCAAAAGAAACTTGCGTTATAATTCCTTTTTCATTCTCAAGTACAGCAGAACCAAAAATATCAACATCAAAACTCTCTAAATAGTTTAGCTTTGATGTTACAACTCTAGTCTTGTTTCCCATCAAATAAGATGCAAGTTTAATTGTATAACCACCACAATCAAATAATGCTCCTCCACCTAATTGTTTATTATATCTAAAATCATTAGATGCTCTCATTGGAAATCCAAAAGATGTTTTAATCAACCTTATTTCACCTATAGACTTTTTATCAATTAAGTTTCTAATATATTCTAATTGACTATGGAACTTAAACATGTAATTTTCATGTAAAGCCAATTTTTTTTCTTTTGCTAAATTTATCAATTTGTTAGTATCGTCATTACTTGTCGTAAATGGTTTTTCTAAAAAAACATGTTTACCATTTTCTAAAGCTTTACTAGCCCATTCGTAATGAAGTGCTGGTGGTAAAGGTATATACAATGCATCTATCTCATTGCTAGAAATGATTTCATCATAATTAGAAAAAATCATTCCCTTATATTCTTTTATGAATTTCTTTGCTTTTTCTGGATTTCTTGAAGCTATTCCAACATATTCAAATTTATCATTCTTAATAAGAGCTGGCAGAAACCTTCTAAAAGCAATATCTGAAGCTCCTATAATTCCAATTTTTATTTTATTCAAATCTTACACCTCCAAAAGAGATAATAAATTCCTTAATTGAATGTTTAAACAATTATTGAATTGTACCATTATATTTAAAGATTTATAATCAATCCATAAATATCCTTCTGGTACATTTACTAAATCTGATTTTTCAACTTCAATAATGACATTTCTATTTTGTTCATGATAGAATCTACCACCTTCTTCAGATAATAGATTGTCAAAAATAATATTTTTCCCACAATCTAAATAATTGAAAAATAAGCTTGTAACTTCATTATATATCTTATCTTTGTCAATTGACTCAATTTGAACACTTGGACCTAATTCAATTGAATCAAAACACCCAACTTCAGAATTTAAATTAACTAGAAACTTTTTTATTCCCTCATCATTACACATTAAAAGCCCAAATATTGCCACTCCATCTGCTTCAAATAATGGTTGCGTCCATTGACTTACTTCTCTTCCTTCAATTGAAATATCACAAAATATCACTTTAAAATTATATGGTTCTTTAGATATAAATTCTTTTTCTTTCATTTTCCACAAGTTCAATTTTTCTAAACTAACAATTTCTATTTCACTATTATCAAACATTTTATAATTGTTTATCTGATGATACACTTTGGGAAATAAGTTTTCATTTGCTCCATAAAAAATAGAATGAAAAAGTGACTTATCTCTAAATAATTTATATATATTTTCAAGCTGTATTTCATCTAATTTAATATTTGAAAATGGAATACATGAAAGTACAGTTCTAGTATCCATATTTACCAGATTATCAACCTTCATCAATTTCTTAATTTGTCCTAATGTCATCCATTTATAATTTGGTAAAACATCTATATCTTCATCAACCTTTATAATTATATTCCTATTTCTTTTTTTATAAAATCTAGAAGATTGTTCAGATTGAATTTGGTCTACTATAATTTCATGATTAGATGACTTTATAAAATAATCTAAATACTTTGGTTTATTTCCACCATGCTTTTGTGTAAAATTACTTTTAGTTGCTTGTATTGTTGGCGAAATTTGAATTTTATTTAAATTTCCAGGTTCAATTTTGGCTTGCATAAGAAAATTTAAAACTCCATCAAACTCTTTACACAATATCCCTAAATATCCAATTTCATTTTGAATTATTATAGGTTGCTCTAAAAGTATTTCATCATTTACTTTTTTTATAATTCCTTTAATTGAAAAGAAACTTCTATTTGTGTTTACAATTCCACCTTCTAATTTATCATAATACCAAAACTCACTATCATCTAAACTTATTTTATTTACATTTACACATATGTTTTTGTTTAAAAAATCAACCCAATTTATTATATCTTCTATAGCATTTATATTTCCTGTATTATTAGACCAAGATTCAACCATTTTAACTATTATATTCTTCAATTTTTGCATCTCCATCTTCAAAGTTAATTTTTTTCTCTGCTACTACTAATGGTCTTTTTAATGTACGTGTATTAATACTCAATATGTATTCTCCAAGAATTCCTATAAAAAACAATTGAACTGCTCCTATAAAAAACACTCCCACAGTTAGAGCAGCAACTCCAATTGGGTAAGTATTCCAATTCAATATTTTATTTATAAATATGATTATTGCTATTATTAAGCTAATTATCCCTACAAAACCGCCTATAAAAGTAGCTATTCTCATTAATATTTTTGTATATGAAGTAACTGCTAACATAACAACATCATAATATTTAAAGAAGTTAAAATTAGATTTTCCTCTTGCACTTTTTTCTTGTTTGTAGTTTATAATACTTTGTTTCATTCCAAATTCTCCAACAATACCTTTTAAATATGGCTGAGAATCGTCAATAGATTTTATTACATCAATAAAATCTTTATCATACAAACCAAACCCATTAAAATGTTGTATTTGCTTTACTTGTGACATATTGTCCATCATTTTATAAAATAGAGTCCTAAGCAAATAAACAAATTTATTCTCTTTACTTTTTATTTTTTGACCAAGTATAACTTTGTGACCTTCTCTCCATTTTTCAACAAATTCTAAAAGTAATTCTGGAGGGTCTTGTAAATCTCCAAACACTAAAAATACTGCATCTCCACTACCTTGCATCAATGAATAAAAAACATTTCTATTAAATCCAAAATTTTTAGCATTAAAAATAGCTTTTACTTTTTTATCTAAAATACATATTTTTTCTAATTCATTTCTAGTATTATCCATAGAATAGTCATCAACAAATATCAATTCGTAATCAAAATCTTTCAATTCTTTATGAAACATGTTAGTAATTTTTTCATGCATAATATGTACACTTTTTTCCTCATTAAAACATGGTACAATTATACTTATCTTTTTCATAAGCTTATCCTTTCAAAATTTTTAATTATAAATAATAAATACTCTATAACCCTATTTTAGATTTTCTTGTTGTTTAAATTCTTCAAATCTATTTTTAAATAAATCAGGGTATTCCTTATATGAAAAATCAAACATATTTTCTAAATAGTTTATTTCTTTTAAAGAAAAATCTTTGTTTTTTATATAAATTTTTGCTTTTACATCTTTCTCTAATGATACACTATCAACCAACTTAAAATTGTCTCCTATTATTGAATTTTTATCTAATATCTCTTTTGCAAGCTTTATTACAACTTGTTGATCATTAGGTTTCAAATGATACTGTATTGGATCAGGAACAATAATTATATCAGAATTAAGGAATGATACTGGAAATCCATCTCTTAAATCTACTTGATAACTACCCACCAATTTATTTTCAAAACTTATTCTTTCTGGTAACTTAAGACATCGTATCAAATCATCGTTTAATATATCTGAACTTGATAGAACATATACTAGACTGTCTTTTTCTATTAATCTTTCAATTTTTTCATATAAAATGTTCATTTGTTCTATATCATATCTTTTTCTTGGTTCATAGATTCTTTCTGTAAATATATATCTTTCAAATGCGTATTGTTTAACAAGATTATGTGCATATAAAAAGTTATATATATGCAAGATACCAATAGTTAATACTATTATATTTCTTTTACTAATCTCTGAATTATATATTTTTAAAATAGTAACTGCAACCAATAAAGATAATTGTCCTGTAATTTGATAGTATTGATGTGGTCCCATTTGTATATTAGAAAACAATATTGCTACTATTATTATATTTACAATATTTTTTACTACAAAACTCATTAAATACTTATCCTTAAATGATGTTATTATTGACAATATTGAAAGTATTATCATATATACACCATAATAATTTACAAATTCAATTATTTTTTCTTTTGATGAAGTCATATTCCATGCTGAATGGACAACTCTTATATTACTAGTTGCTATGTTTTTCAAAAAATTTGGAAACATTATCACTAAAACAAGACTGCAAACAATAAAAATAAATAAAAGATTTTTCATATATGCTTTAATAATTATTTTTAAATCTTTTCTATTTGTTAATATATTAAAAATCATATATACAAATAAACTAATCGCATATCCTACAATCCAATATCCATAAGCTCTTCTCATTAAAACTAATACTAATAATAATCCAGAAAGAGCTAAACATTTTCTCTTTTCAAACTTCAAAAAATCAATTTCCATAGTTAGAAGTATACATAACGAAACTATAAAAACACATACAATATCTATATAACCGCTTAATGTTGGATAATACAAACTTGGTAATATTAGAAAAAATAAAAATAATATTGAAAAATTTACATTTTTATAGTTCATTTTTATAATAATTTTTTTCATAATAAGTGCATATGTAATACAAGTTGGTATAATAAATATAACTTCTAAAATGAGAACATAACTCATATAACTTCCACCTAAAATCTTTAATGGTATAGCTATCATGGTTGGCATAAAAACATTATGTTCTGCATAACATATATTAATATAAGAATTTTTTAATGCTAGTAAAGGCTCCTTTAAAAAAATATCCATCTGTTGTAAAGCAAGACTCCAGAAATTAGAAAAATCCCCATAATATATAAATTTATCTCTACTTATTTCTGAATATACAAATATTATAGATATAATAGATAGCAAAAGTATACAGTTTTTTTCTTTTTTACTAAGTGACTTTAAAATTTCTATACTATTACTCATCTTTAAAGCAAAATAAAATAAACTATAAATACTAATAACTATTAAAAGGATAATAGTTATTCCAATGATAGATTTAAATTCTAAATTTAATAGAATAATTAAAGTTAAAAATATTAGAATTAAAAAATATTCTAATTTTTTATATTCCATATTATTTTTTTTATTAATACAGCTCATATATTTCCTCCAATCTTTATTTTAAGTATATTATCAAAATGTGAATACCTAAAACTTATTTAAAATAAAAATTCAATTACTGTAAAATAGCTTACTTAACAATATTGGAAATTATATTTAACAAATTACTATCAAATACATCCATAGAGAAATATTTCTCATAAGTTTTTCTACTTTCTATTTTCAAAGAATCAATTTTATCATTATTATCAATAACATACATAATCTTATTTGCTAATTCTTTATAATCGTTATTTGCATATACAAATCCATTTTTTCCATTCTCAATCAATGTAGCTGTTCCTGTATTTTCAGAACAAATACATATTTTAGACATCATCATACCTTCAGTCATAAAAACAGGCATTGGATCATCTCTAGAAGAACAAACTATACATGTTGCTTGTTTAAAAATATCCATAATTTCATTTCTTTTTACTTCGTCAATAAGCTCTATATTTTCAGGAAATTTATTTTTTATATCAATTAGACTATCATAAATAGTATCAGAAACTTTTCTACCAATAAAAATAAATTTACACTTATCTATATAATAGTCAGGCAAACTAGAAATAGCCTGTGAAAATACATCTTGCCCTTTTCTTTTTTCAATTGTTCCTACATTTACAAATATTACTCTTTCCTTTTCATTTTCTAACTTATACTTAGGAATATTTGGTATTTCAGTTGAAAAATCTGGTAAACCATACAAAAGAACATTAGGTTTATAAGAAGGTCTATAGTCATTTAATACATTCTTAGCATAAATGCCAGCACAAAATGTATGAATATTATTTCCTATCTCACTAGGAATTATATCTTTCATATATAATTCATATCCTTCTCTAGCATCATGAATCCACCATAGGGTTGGTATTTCTGTTTTACTTAATTCAATTATATTCAAATATTGCACTATTGTATTTACTATAACTATATCAAAATTTTCTGCATAATTCATCCAATTATTACTACTATATATTGAATCATCAATTATAACAGGGATACCTTCTTTTAAAAATTCTTCTTTCAATTTTCCATCTTTTGGTGATAAAATTACTGGATAGTCACCATTTTTTATTAAAGCCTTTATAACATACTGTAAAGTAATTGGAGCTCCTGTCATAGATAGCTCATGACTAATAATTAGAATATTTCTTCCTGAAAAATTAGTATTATTAATTTTAATTTTGTTATCTTTAAATATATTAAATTCATAAGGAAAATTACTAATTATTTGCTTTTGCATTGTTTTTGTATAGTATGGATCATCTAACAAATAGTTAGCCCAATTTTTTAACATATATAAATACCCTGTTTTATTCTTTGTATTATACCAACTATCATATTCATCATCTTTTTTAGTTGAAATAACTAAACTTTTAGAACAAAATATACATTTATTATTATTTTCTTGAATTTTAAAAGATAGTTCTGTATTTGAAAACTCATTAGGTATATTTTTTTCATCAAATCCAGAAATATCATTAAACAATTCTCTTTTAATTACAAAACAACTTGAAGAAAGAACTGATATTTCTCTTGTAGCAAATGCTATTTCATTATAGCCTTTATGTACTATATTTTTTTCACCATCAAATGGAATTGGGAAAAAACCATATCCACCTGAAATAATTCCAGAGTATTTTATACCATTATATTTATTAATAATTTTTGGGGACACAGCACCAACATTTTTAAATTTAAAACATTGAATCATTTCACTTAACCAGTTCTCATCTTCTATAGATATATAATCCTTTAAAATAGTTACGTATTTGCCCATTGCTTTCGAATTTCCCAAATTACATTTTTGAGCATAACTTAAAGTTTTATTGTATTTACATAATTTAAAATTATCTAAAAATGTAAATTCTTTATAAAGATATTCACATACACTCTCTTCAGCAACTACTATAATTTCAAAATTTATCCATCTTGTACTTTTTACAATACTATCAATACATGCAAATGTATCTTCCTTGCAGTCACTAATAATTATTAAAGAAACTGTTTCTAAATCATCTACAGGTAAGTCTATATCATAAGAATCATAAACAATATTTTGTCTAACATTTGACTCTATACCAATATTTCTCAAATGTTTTTTTATCATACTTGAATTGTACATACTTTCACATATGCTTTGTTTTGTTACATCTCTTAATAATAATATTTTTTCTATATGCGCTATTTTATCTGAAAATTCTAACATATTTAAAGTAGCACCTTTTAACAGTGTATCAAGATTCTCGACTTTATTATCAAATCCTCCACATTCCATAAACTCTTTCTTCTTTAATAAGATAGAATGCTCTATATACAGCTTATTGTAAAAGTAAACTGGTGAGAATTTAGGCTTTAAAAAATATCTATTCACCGTTTTATTATCAAAATCATACAAACATTCATCACTATATATCAATATAAACTCATCATTTTGGGATACTTTAGTAAAATTTAATATTGCATTTGGAGAAAGATAATCATCTATATTTATTACTAAAAAGTATGAACTTTCTATTTTGTTAATAACTTCATTCAAAGCGGAGCCATCAATCTTATTACAATAATGAACATTTTTTTCTTTAAAGTTTATACTTTGTTTATATTTTTCAGCCATTAAATATATGATATCAAAATTTTTATACACTTGCTCTCCTAAACTTTTCTCTACTCGTTCAATGTTACTAAAATCATTATAAATACAAACTATTACTGATATTTTTTCAAACACATCATCCAAAACAATAATTTCTTTTTGTTGATTTTCATATATGTTATTTCTTTCATTATACAAGTTTTCTTCTTTATAAGCTGCATATATAACACCTAAAGTACGATTCTTTAAATTTTTTATTCCTCCTTCATGTATAGAATAGAATATTTTTTTTAGTAGAGACTTTTTATTGCCTATTTTAAAATAGGCTTTTTTTAAATACCTAGCTTTATCTATTAATTTCATCAATCTACTCCTTAATATAAAAACTCATTTAATTATTTTTATATGTTACACTTTAATACTATATAACATGTTTACTTAAAAAGAGCATAAAATTTTTTAATAACTTTATAAGTCTTTGTATTAACAATTTCGTTAATATCTTTTTCTATTTTCAAATATTTTTTCTTTAATTCAAAATTTATATTTTTAAGCTCAATAATTTCTTCTTCTAAGGTTGTATTTTCTTTCTTCATACAATCTATTATTTTCAAAAGATTAGTTATTTCATTATTTCCATTATATAATTGAATATTTATCCATGCATTTCCGATATAAGAGTCATTTAACTTCTCATATAATGGTATAATTTTTTTTAATATATTAACTACATTATTAAATTCTTTTTTTAACAGTTCATCAAGAATCAGATTAATATATACAAATTTTTTATTATAAGTATATACTTCAACATAATTAATTAGATTATATAAATTTTCTATTACTAAAATCAATTCTTTGTCATCTAATCTTGAGGCTAATATTCTAAAAACAATATCTTCTACACATTCATCAAAAACAATTCTAAAATGCTCAATGATATCATACTTTAAAAATACCTTATACATTAATTTATATGAATCCATTACGCTTAAGAAAAAGTTAACATTCATATTTTGACTGGTTGACTTTTCTCCTTTATTTCTCAATCTATAATTTAAAATCAAAGCATTCTCATATACAATTCTTTCACATAACATAAAATATTCACAAGCAAATATTCTATCTTCTCCTAAAACAGATTCTTGAAATTTAATATTATTTTTTTCAATTAATTCTCTTTTATATATCTTATTAAATAATGGAATAACAAAATTTAACTTATCTTTTAATTCAATCACTTCAAAATCAGAACTATCATCATTTAAATAATTTACATATTTATCTGATATTGGGTTTCTATCAATTGTGACATTTTCCTCATTAACATAGTTATAATAACCAAATGCTACATCAGCATCAGTATCTTCAATCTTATTATATAATATCTCACATGCATTTTGATCAAAAAAATCATCTTGATCTAAGAACATTACATATTCACATGTTGCAATTTCTAAACCTTTATTTCTTGGTTTTCCTGGCAATCCACTATTTTTTTCCAAATGTATTACTTTTATATTATCATATCTATTTGCATATTTATCTATAATAAGTCCACTTCTATCTGTAGAACAATCATCTACTAAAATTACTTCTAGAACTTCAAAACCTATACTCTGATTTAAAAGTGATGAAATTGCATGTTCTATATACTTTTCTGCATTATATATTGGGACTATTACACTAATTTTATATTCATACATATATTCAACTCCTTATGATATGCCCATATATCTATCACATACCTCTTTTGTATCTCCAATCATTTTTAAAGTTCCTTTTTCAAGCCATATTACTTTATTACATAGTTCTCTAACCTGATCAATTGTATGAGAAACAAAAATAACGGTTGTTCCATTTGAAATTATCTCATTCATTCTCTTTTGACATTTCTCTTGAAATTTATAATCTCCTACACCTAGAACTTCATCTACAATAAGTATATCTGGAACAATTGATGTAGCTATAGAAAAACCTAGTCTAGCTACCATACCAGATGAATAATTTTTTAATGGAGTATCAACAAAATCCCAAAGTTCCGCAAAATCTATAATGCTTTCAAATCTACTCTTCATATCTTTCCTACTATATCCAAGTACTGCTCCATTCAAGAATATATTTTCTTTCGCAGAAAGATTTACATCAAAACCCGCCCCAAGCTCTATTAATGGTGCAACATTTCCTTTAACTTCAACAATTCCTACTGTTGGTTTCATTACTTGAGCAATAATTTTTAAAATTGTACTTTTTCCAGAACCATTAAAACCTACAATTCCAACAGCTTCTCCTTTTTTTATACAAAATGATAAATCTTTAAGAGCCCAAAATTCTTCAAACATAAGTTGCTTTTTTAATAATCTAACAAAATATTCCTTAATATTATCAATTTTTTCAGGGCTTTTATTAAACATCATAGAAACATTTTTAACTTCAATAATATTTTCCAAAACTAAACACCTCATTATATATATAAAATAAATTTATCTTGTTTTCTATAAAAAACAAACAATCCAAATATTAAAAATGTTAATCCAATTAAAAAACAAATAATATTATCTTGATAACTTGGAATAGTTCCATATAGTACAAGTTCTCTTAAATAGGTTATAAAATGATACATTGGATTCAATGTTAATGCTAAAGTAGTTTTTTCCTTTAATATAGATACAGGATAAAAAATTGGTGTTAAATACATCCATAATAAAGTTATTACACTGTACAAATGTGCTATATCTCTAAAAAATACCATCATTGTTGATAAAATAAGACCTAAACCTATCGCAAACATGCTAATATATAAAATTAATATTGGAGAAAGCAACATGGTAACCTTAAAAGGTACATTAGTAATAATCATTACAATCATCATAGCAACATATGAAAAAAATAAATTCACTAAGCTAGATATTACCTTTGATAAAGGAAATAAATATTTAGGTATATAAACCTTTTTAATTAAACTACTACTTTCTATCATAGAATGCAAAGAATTTGTTGTAGATTCTGTTAGAAACGAAAATAATATATTCCCAGCAAAAAAATATATTGGATAATTTTCAATTTCAAACCTAAATAATTGTGAAAATACAACTGTCATTACTAACATCATTAAAATAGGATTTAATATAGTCCATAAAAGACCCAAAACTGAACGTCTATATCTAATTTTAATATCTCTTGTTACAAGTTCGTATAAAAGATCTTTATACTTATAAAAACCTAATAACATTATCTTTAATTTATTCATACACACACCTATTCTTTACTGTATTTCAATTATATTAATTGATATTATATAATTTTTCATATTCATTCATCATTATGTCCAAAGTAAACTTCTCTTCATATATTTCCAAAGATTTTAATCTCATACTTTTAATCATATTTTTGTTTTCAAGCAATTTTTCCAAACAATCAAATCCTTGAATATGATTACCAACTTCAAATAATAACCCATTTTTATTATTAACAACTATTTCATTATTTCCAATAACATCTGTAGCAATAATTGGTAAGGAGGAAGCAAGAGATTCGACTAGCACATATGGCATACCTTCATACAGTGATGTAGTCAACACTATATCAAAAATACTCAGTATATCTTCTGTATCTTTTCTAAACCCTGTAAATAGTATTTTTTCTTCTAATCTCTCATGTAATACACATTCTTTCATAGATTTATATAAATCACCATCTCCAACATAAATAAATTTTACATTTGAATATTTATTTAATGTATATTTAGCTATATTGATAAATGTATTAGGATCTTTTTGTTCATCAACTCTTGATACAACACCTACAACCATACTTTCTTTATCCACATCAAATTCTTTCTTTAATTTATTTTTAATCAAAATATTACTTATACTGTAATTTTCTTTAACACCATTATAAATTACAATAAATTTATCCTTTTTATCTATATTATAATTTAACGCATAATTTTTCTCACCAACAGAAACATTTATAGTTTTAGTTGTAAAATATCTACTTAAAATTTTTTCTATGAATATATATATTTCTTTTTTCATTCTAGATAACTTAGTATTTTGAAAAATATATGCATGTGGTGTATAATATATAAATTTAACTCCAATAAACTTAGCTGCAATTCTACCTACTGCCCCAGCTTTTGAACTATGACAATGTACTATATCTGGATTTATCTTTTTTAACTCTCTATAAATATTTTTAAGTGCAAAAATATCACTTAAACCTATTTTATTACTTAGATTCTTAATTTCTACCAAATGAACACCTAAATTCATTAAATTTTGAATCTTTTCTTGCATTATATCATCCGCTCTATGGGAGTTATATAGAAAATAAATATCAAATTTATCTTTATTTAGATTTTCCATAAGATCGATTATATGTCTTCTCACTCCTCCTCCTAATGCTTCTGAAATTAATGCTATTTTTACTTTCATAATTTACTCTATCTCCTCTAAATTAAATTCATAAATAAAAGTTACTAAGATTCATTTTTCATATCTTCAGTTTTTAATATCTGATTAGCTACTAATCCAGCAAATATCCAAAAAATAACAGATGTGCCTGCAAAACTATCATTAAACATACCTTGTATTGCATATGCTAATACACCTATAGTAAATATATATAAATATTTATTTTCTACTCTATCAACACAACTATAAAATGATCCTTTTATTAAAACTAATATTGTACCAATCAAACCTATTAGACCAACAACACCACTTCCATAAAGTACTGTCATATACCAATTATGCGGTTTATCTATAGTATCACCAAATGAGTTAAGAGTACCATGTTTACCTTCACTTAATATTTTATATGGTAGGGTATCAAACCCATTTCCTAGTATTGGATTATCAATCAACTCTATTGTCTTAGACCAGATATTCAATCTATCAGTACTCAGTTCATTAACTTTTTGAAAAATTTTAGAATCTGAAATTTTAGTTATAGTTGAATTTGGATTTGCTTCTATAGCTTTATTCTCTTTTTCTAGATTATATGAAAATAGTATTAATCCTATAGATATAAATCCTACAAATAATATCATTGTATAATTAAAAAATTTCTTTTTATTTACGAATTTCATAATCATTAAAAGGGCAACAATTATTAAAATTAATCCTGGAATTATAAGTATAGAGATACTATTTAACTTACCAAGCATAGAGAATGATTCTTCATAAATTGTAGAATTAAATGAATTCAACACTACATATATGATTAAATTTATAATAAAAGTAACTCCAGTCCATATATACAAATCTTTCTTATCTGCAAATCGCCATGCTAAAATTAGTATAATAGGAATTGATATTATCATAGTAATAAATCCACTTGATGAAGTTGAAGTTAATATCATTGTAAAAGAAATTACTTCACCCAATAGTATCCATATTTTTAGTTTTGTATTTTTTTCAAGTAACATATAAAGTAAACTTACTCCAAAAATAACGGATGCTATACCACTCATAAAATTATAATGGTACAAAGTTGTCCAAAAAGTTCCTGACAATTCACCACCACCAAGAATCAATTTAATAATTTTGTAATCTAAAATATTTATTCCAAAAAATTCAAATAAACCTAAAAATAGATTTATAATCAAAAATGGGAATAATCCAAAATAAAACAGCTTAAAACTCTTTACATCTATTTTAATATTATATAAAACAAAAAATATAATTATATAACAAAACCAAGCTAATGCACCTTCAAATCTATCAACATTACCAAATAGAGCTATATCTTTATAATCTGAAACGATAACTGAAAAGATCACACCTACTGTAAGTATAAGTAATAATATGTTTATTTTTCTATTTTTTAATTCTTCCTTAAGAAATACTATTTTGTACATGAAAAAAAGAAAAACAATCGATGTTCCCAAATAAAGTACTGCTGTCTTATAAAAGTTAAATATTTCTATTCTTTGCCCTGAAGAATATATTGATAGTGTAAAAATTGGGCTATAATTTGTAAAATCATAGCTATGGACTATCATTGGAATAACACACATCATAGCTAATAAAATAAATAAAATAATTTTATCTACTTGTTCAATTTTTCCTCTATTATAATATTTATCTAACATATCTTTCTCCTTTTACTTTAATTGTGATAAAACCTTATCTGTTCTATCTTTATAATTGTCTTGAGCTCCTAACTGAATTGCTTCTGTAATCATTTGTTTTGCTAATTCTTTATCTCCATTTTTCAATGCTACTTCAGAGTACAAAAGTATAAAGGATACTGTTTTTCTTGTTTGTGGATATTTATTATAAACCTTCTCTATTTCATTCTGTAAAGATTTATAATCCTTTTCTTTTTTATATAACTCAACTTTAGATAAACTTAAAGCATCACTTTCACCATATTTTTTTTCCAATTCAGTTATTTTGTCTAAAGAACTTTTTACATCTTCCTTGTCAGAATTAGCCTCAAGATATATATTATAATCCTTTTTTCTCTCAGCAATTTGAGCGTTACCTTGGAATGCTGAAAATCCAAAACTCAAAATTGCTAAAACAGATATTCCTAAAACACATTTATTAGTTATATTCAAATTACTATTTCCTCCTTATTCATTCTTATTTCACTAAAAATCTCCATAAAATGAGTATACACTACTTTTGAAATTATTAAAACTTTATTGAATAATAATTTTAAAAGTTTTATATCAAAAACAATATACTTGCCTTAAATTTATTGCTATACTTTTTCATAAAAATAAGCTATATAATGACTTCACAATAATTAAAATTACTTATTGTAACAGGTTTATATAACTTATTTTTAGATTATACATATTCTATAGCTTCATGAAATTAACAGTTAAAAAACATTTATTAATTTATATAGACTAATATTTTATTTATAACTTCTTAATGTTGCTGATGAAGTTGTATTGTTATATCCATCATCTATACTTCCTGATCTTCCCCACTTACTTACCTTTCTATCAGAATCATAGATTTCTACAGCTTCTACATAATATCCATCTGGAGCACTAATCATAAATGAATCTCTAGTAGTTACTTGAGTCCAACTATTTTTTGAGATAGTATCTCCTACACTCATTGCAGATGGTCTGGATTTCACTATTCTATAATATATCTTATAACTAGAATTTTTAGGTTCTTTTGGTATTCTTAGCATTACTTTACCTTCTTTTGGAGGAGAACATGAATCTATATATACAGATATTCCTCCTGCTTCTTTGTCATCACTATCCTTTATATTTTCATCATTAGCTTGATTACCACTTACTGCAGGTGACTTAGTTCCGCTTATTGAATCAATTTTTCCTGAATTTTTTATAGTTGTATTTGATGCATCACTAACAATTTTAGTTATTGTTCCACTGTTATTTATATAAGTATTCTTAGATGTATCCAATAATGTTATTTTCCAAATATCAGCATCTTTTTCATTTTCTATTTTGCAACCATTTGGATCATATATAGTTATATCATTAATTGTTCCCTCATTTACTAAAGTATCAGCTTTTATATCTTTAATATCTATCTGTCCACTTATATCTCCATAATTATACATATCTCCATTTGGCATATTTATATTCATTTTCCCACTATATAATCCATTAAATTCAATTGTTATCGCTTTTTTTGTACTTATATCAATTGAGCCAGTTATTTTATCATCATTTTTAAATCTTATAATATCATTAGCATCTGATTTCTTTATAGCTGTATCAAGTTCAGCAATCGTTTCAACTGTGTACTTAGTTTCTTCTTGAATATCTTGTATTGACTTAAATACATCTTCATTTCCATTTCCACCAACTTGTGTAATCTTATCAAAAATTTTGGTATCTAGTATATCCTTTTGAACCGAGTCCAATTTACTCCCTGCCAAAAGAACAGGTGAACTATTTTTAGCAGCTAAAACACCAACAGCTAGCGAATCAATTAAGTCACCCTGTTTTTTCATACCATCTTTAGTTATATATAAATTTTTTAAATTTGTACCCTTGTAAAATTCTTCTACAACTTTTGCATTAGTTTGGTTTCTATTTTCTCCAGAAATTCTTTTAGCATTAGGAAGCGAATTTTTAATGTCCTCAGATACAGAATTAGTACCACCAATTACATAAGACGTTGTTATATTATGTTTACTTATAAAATCTTTTGAAGTGCTAGTTCCATTAGTAGTATCTGAAAGTATTATAGGCATATTTCCTTGAGCTGCCGCAGCTCCAACACTTACAGCATCAGCTAGACCTTTTTGACCATTTACAACAACAATTTTAGAAATAGTATTTATACTATCTATTTTTTTAGCCAATTCTAACGAAGTAGAATATCTACTATCTCCAGATATTCTTTCTGAGTTGATGTTTATACTTTTCAACTCATCTTCTAAATTAGAACTTAGTGTAACATTTCCTCCTATTAAATAAACCTTTGATACATTTAATCTTTTTAATTCAGCTTTAGTTCTTGTGTCCAGACTATTACTTTGTGTTAATAAAATTGGAGCATTTTTAGCTTTTGCGAAAGGTGTTGCTGATAATGCATCTGCTATTGAACTATCATTGACTAATACTGCTTCTTTTGAACTTTCCCAACCATTTTTACTTATTTCTATAGCAGTCTCCCATCTCCCACTACCAACTAAAGATTCCTTTGTTGAAGCATTCACTGTATTTAAAGATAATCCACTTAACATTATTGTTATTGTCAATAACGATATAATTTTTTTTGGTATATTCATAAGTTGTACTCCCCTCAATTTCTAATATATTTCATTTAATGCTCTTACTTATTAAAAAACTTAAGTGTTAATATAAATTGTAATTATAAAAATTTCAATATTCCAGAATCATCATACATAACATTAAAATCTTTGATACTGTATGGACAAACTTTATTTAGATTATGAATTATGTATATTTCTATTTATATTTTTAAAATTACTTATTATCTATAAATTATAATATAAATATAATATTATTTCAATGTATATGATAACTCTGGCTTTATTAGAATCTTTATTTCATTATACAAAAATTAATCATTTTTTTCCATGTAAAATATTGTCATATATTTATGTATACATAAAAGTAACAATTTTGTAATTTTATTTAATTTTACCACTTATAACTAATAGACTTTTAATACTCTTTATAGTATAATATTAAAAGGAAGAAAGAAATTTCAATCATCTCTTTTTTCCGTATTTCTCACACAAAAAGAAGCTATATTTTAAAATAATTATTATTTTAAATATAGCTTCTTTTTTCTAAGTTAAATAACTAAGTCATACGTTATTACTTGATATAATTAAAAATAATTTTAAAAAACTATTTTTAATTAATCAAACTTATACAAATATTGAACTGTTGTTGTTCTTATTTTTCTATTTAATTCTTCAAACATATCATATCCTTCTAAAGCATATTCCTTAAATGGATCTTTTTGCGCATATGACTTAAGTCCTATATATTGTCTTAGTTGATCCATAGCATCTATATGGTCTATCCAATAAGTATCAACTACTTGCAATAAAACTCTCTTCTCTAATTCTTCTATTTTTTCTATGCCAACTTCCATTTTTTTAATATCGTAAACTCTTTTGGATATTTCATATGTGTGTTGCACAACTTCATCTACACTTTTTTTATCTACCCCTGGAATCAACAATGTGTTTGGAGGCATAAAATCATTATACAAAGATTTAAAGTAACTATAATAATCTCTTTGATTAGATAAATATCTCTTAGCTGTATCTTCTATTATTTCTCTAACCATTTTTTGTATATCTTCAGATATATTTAAATCATTTAAAACTCTATTTCTTTCCTCATATATAACTTTTCTTTGTTCATTAATAGTATCATCATATTTAAGTACATTTTTTCTTTGCTCAAAATTCTTTCCTTCTATTCCTCTTTGAGCTCTTTCTATGGCTTTAGATAATGATTTACTCTCAATTGCATCTTCATCTTTGGCATTCATTCTTTTTAAAATCTTTTCAATTCCTTTTCCACCATATAATTTTATCATTTCATCTTCTAAACTAACAAAGAATCTAGATGTTCCTGGGTCTCCTTGACGTCCAGAACGACCTCTAAGTTGATTATCTATTCTTCTTGATTCATGTCTTTCAGTTCCTATAACATATAATCCGCCAATATTTCTTACTTTTTCTTCTTCAATTTTATCTCCTGCACCTAAGGCTATATCTGTTCCTCTACCTGCCATATTAGTTGCAATAGTAACAGAACCTAATTTTCCAGCCCTTGATATAATTTCAGCTTCTTTATCATGTTGTTTTGCATTTAGAACTTCATGCTTTATTCCTCGCTTTTTTAACATACTTGAAAGCATTTCTGATTTTTCTATCGAAACAGTACCCACTAATACTGGTTGTTTAGTTTTATTTATCTTTATTATTTCTTCTACAACTGCATTATATTTTGCATTTTCTGTTTTAAATACTTTATCATGTAAGTCAGCTCTTATAACAGGCTTATTTGTTGGTATCTGAACAACATTTAACTTATAAATTGATTCAAATTCGCTTTCTTCGGTTTTTGCAGTACCAGTCATCCCTGAAAGTTTTTCATACAATCTAAAGAAATTTTGAAAAGTAACTGTTGCTAATGTTTTAGACTCATCTTTAATCTTTACCCCTTCTTTTGCCTCTATAGCTTGGTGAAGACCATCTGTATATCTTCTTCCATCTAATATCCTTCCAGTAAATTCATCCACTATTTGTATTTCTTCATCTTTAACAACATACTCGACATCTCTCTCCATTAATTTATGTGCTCTTAATGCTTGATTTGTATGATGGTAAATCTCTATATTATCTATATGCGTTATATTTTCTATACAAAAAAAAGACTCTGCTTTACTTAAACCTGTTTGTGTAAGACATACAGTGTTTTCTTTCTTATCTACCTCATAATCTTCATTTTTTAAAGTTTTAATGAAGGCATTTGCAAGTTCATACAGCTTAGTGTCTTCTTTTCCACTACCAGCAATTATAAGTGGAGTTCTTGCTTCATCTATCAAAATTGAATCTACTTCATCTACTATAGAATAATATAACTCTCTTTGAACTTTTTCAGATTTATTAGTTATCATATTATCTCTTAAATAATCAAATCCAAACTCATTGTTTGTACCATAAGTTATGTCACAATTATATTGTTTTTTTCTATTTTCTGGAGATAAATCTGATGTAATAACTCCTACACTTAAACCTAAAAACTCATAAACTGCTTGCATAGTTTCTTTATCTCTTTGTGCTAGATATTCATTAACAGTAACTACATGAACGCCTTTTCCTAAAAGAGCATTTAGATATATAGGGGCAACACCAACTAGTGTCTTACCTTCACCAGTTCTCATTTCTGCTATTTTGCCTTGATGTAGTACTATACCCCCAATTAATTGAACTCTGTATTGACGCATTCCAAGTACTCTCTTAGAAACTTCTCTAACCACTGCAAAAGCTTCTTGCAATATATCATCTAAAGTTTCTCCTTGTTTTAATCTATCTTTAAATATACTTGTCATATTTTTTAGCTCATCATCACTTAAAGATTCCATTTTGGGTTCTAGAGTATCTATATCATCAACTATATAATTAAGTACTTTAATTTCTAGCTCATCTGACTTATCTACAATTCTATCTAAAACTGTCATTTATAGTTTTCCTCCTTATTTGTTTTTCAAATACTATTATACATTAAAATTATGTATAAGTAGACATTTTTTTTTAAGTATAGTATAATGATTGTACTTAAATAAATAAAACATCTTTCTTATTTAAGTATTTCTCACACAAAGACAAAAGAGAAACTCAGATGAGTTTCTCTTTTGTTTTTTTTTATAAAATAAAAGACTTCTCTTTCGAGAAGCCTTATTATATAAATATATAATAATTAAATTACATATCTAATAAATCTTTTATTTTCTTAACAACAGATGTAGCTATACCTTTACCAACTTGAGTTAAGTCTTTAGATCCAGTTTCTTTTACAACCTTGCTTATAGCAACAGATTGATCAGAAGATAATGAATCAGTAGCTAATATAACTGGAGCGTATTTAGCACCTGCAACAGCTCCTACTGCTAATGCATCAACTAATTGATCTTCTTTAGTAGATCCATCTTTAGCAACAAAGAAGTTTGATATTCCAGTAGTTTTATCACCTATTGCAGTACCTGATTTGTAATATTCTTTTATAACTTCAGAGTTAGTATCTTGTCTGTCATCACCTTTAACTCTTGTAACACCTTTACCAGTAGCATCTGCTATAGCTTCTTCCATTTTTTCAGAAACACTTGCAAATCCACCTATTATATCTACATCAGCACTTCCTAAGAAGCTATCTAAATCATCAGATACTTTATCAGCTTTTCCATCTACAACTACTATTGGAGTAACCTTTCCATTAGGATCTACATCACCAGAACTATCTAACTTAGTAGAAGCTACAGAAGCTATACTCATAGCATCTGCTAATCCAGTACCACCAACTACATATGCTTTATCATTGTCTAAACCAATTTCATCAGCTATTTCTAATGAAGTTTCATATCTATCATCACCTGAGAATCTTTCAACTTTTAATCCCATTGACTCTAATTCTTTCACTACATCTTTAGAAACACTATTTTCTCCACCAGCTATATAAACTTTTTTACCAGTTACTGCTGTTGAAGTTTTTAAGTCTAAAACTCTCTTTATTTCAGATTTAACATTTGAGTCTAATTTATCTTTAGAAGTTAATAATAATGGAGCATCTTTTTCAGCTGCTAAAGGTGCTGCTACTAAACCATCAACTATAGCATTAGCCCCAACTAATACAATATTATCAACAGATTTTACAACATCATCTGCATCATCATTTCCATAGTATTCTTTACTTATCTCTATAGCTGTTTCTATTCTATCATCGCCAGCTAAAGTTGTAGTATTTGAATAGCTTGCATTTAGTTTTTGTAATTCTTCTATAGCAGTTTTTAAATTACTTTTACTAGTAGATTTAACTGTTAATATTACTGGAGTATTACCATAAGCTTCTCCACTATTTAAAGAATCATTCTTATTGTAGTTTGTTGCTGAATAAGATGAAAATCCTTGTAATCTTTTACCTTCTGGGTAAAGAGTTACTTCATAATAACTATCTGTTTTACTAAAATCAGGCTTACCTATTTTATCTAAAGCTTTCTCTAAATCATCATCATTAAATACATACTTTTCAGCTATAGATTTTGCAGTATCTTTTGCATCACTTGATACAATTTCTGTCTTTTCAGTTGCTGATACAACTCTGATTTTAACTTTATCAGAACTATCATCATATGTCAGTACTATATCTGCATATTCTCCTGAAGCTAACCCTTTTAAAGTTGTCTTTACATAATCTTCATTAGTGGCATTTAAAACATTTTG
Source organism: Clostridioides sp. ES-S-0010-02 (assembly GCA_020641055.1). NCBI lineage: Bacteria > Bacillati > Bacillota > Clostridia > Peptostreptococcales > Peptostreptococcaceae > Clostridioides > Clostridioides sp. ES-S-0010-02. The sequence goes on along the minus strand of CP067345.1, from coordinate 1,101,412 downwards.
AGCTGAATATATTGGTTTAGGGTTTGTAGTATTACCATCTTTTTTATTTGCATCAAAAAACTTTATTTCTACACCTGATACTTTTGCACCAGTTGCTGTATTTTGAGCTGCTATTATATCTTTTACTAAGTCACTTCCCTTAGAACTTGCTACTGTATAGCTTGCTCCTCTTTCTAACTCAATTACATCTGAACCTGCTGCAAAAACTGGAGCAGCGGAACCTACTACAGTAACAGCTGCCATAGCCATTGCTAAATTTCTTTTCTTCATTTAAAAATTCCTCCCAACATTATATTAAATTACATCTCTTATTATGTACATTAAAATTTCATGTTCATATTGATCCAAATATTTCTCACATCTCTATGATAGACTATATAAAATAAATTTTCAATAAGTTATACAAAATTATCAGAAGTTTTTTCCAACATTTTTTTCTATTTTTTTACAAATTATCTTATTTTAAAATTATTTTTATTTTAAAATTATTTTTTTAATTTTAAATTAACTATTTAGAAACTCCATTGTAGCATGTACTTCACCATTTGATGATACATACATACCAAATCCGAAACTGTAAAATTCACTTTTTAACAGATTATCATTATATTTTGAAGACTTTTTCCATAAATCAAAGATAGAATTAGCAATCTCTTTTGCCTCTTTATCTCCATATACAGATTTAGTATTCATAGGTAGATATGCAATATTTTCACCACTTCTCATTCCAAAACCAGAAAATACCTCAGCTGCATTTTTCCCATTAATTTCATGAGCAAATATTTCCTTTTCATACATATACTTAGACCATGCATTTGCCATTCCAGTCAAAGATTCCAATTCTTTCAAAGGCTTTTTACCTTTTTCCTTTCTATAAGAATTAACTAGATTGTATATTTCATTAGAAACCATTGCCTTAAACTCATAACTATTTGGTTCCTTTGTATTTGTATTTACAATTACCTTGACATTTACACTAATCTCACACTTTTGACCAAAATTATCATAAGCACTTATTTTCAAGACATAAGTTCCTGCCTTATTAGTATCCACATTGCCCTCAATATTAGGCTTTAAATCATTTCCATAATAATCAGTAGCAACTATATTTAACATACTATTATCAAACTTATCCCCTACAGAAATCTCAACATTATTAGCAGTTATCATAGGCAATGTATTTTTATCAGATGCAGAACTAACACATTGATCAACAATCTTCTTATCCATTCCACCTAAAGAAGTAACTTCATCAGCACCTCTAAGCACACTCTTATCACTACCATCATTAACAAGTACTATTGGCTTATCTTTAGCCAATGGAGAACCTGCCACAGCATCAACTAATTTATACCCTTGAGAAACATAAAACTTCTTTGTTCCTTTATAAAAACGTTGTATAACTTTCTTATTAGTCTCAAATCTATCCTTACCAGCAATTCTAACAGAATTAGTCTTACTTACAAGTTCATTACTCATTATCTCTTCTGACCCAAGAGAATAACATTGAACATCATCAACCTTAAAGGGTATGCTCTTCCCATCTGTAAGTATCACAGGCACACCATCCCTAGCTGCAACAGAAGATACACTCATTGCATCAGCCTCACCTGTATACCCATTTACAAGAAATACTTTATCACCTTTATTAACTGGCTTAATAGTAGAAATCTCTTTTGCTATAAGATAGCTAGTCTTTATTCTATCTTCTCCACCAATTCTCTTAACATCAATCCCCTTATTCTTAAGTTGATTTTCTACAGATTTACCTATAGTATCCTCTGTACCTATAACATAAGCATTCTTAACATCCTTTAATCTTTTTTCAACATAGGCTGGTATCTTATCTTTTTGTACCAACATTATTGGCGCTTTTGCAACCCCTGATAATCCACTTGCACTTAATCCATCTACTATAGAATTATCAGTATTTACTAATATGACTGTATCATATATTTGTTTATCTGCTATAAATGCAGAAGTCTCATATCTGTCTTTCCCTTGTATCTTCTCTATACTTGAAAATGCATTGATATTTATTGCCCCTGCCATTATTAATGATACTGTCAATCCTATTGATAATATTCTCTTATTTACCTTCATAAAACTCCTCCTACCAATCTTTTAATAATTCAACTCATTATAAATTACATCCTCAGTAGTTATTCCCTTAAAATTTATAAATGTCTAAAATAAAAAACACCTAAAATACCATAACCTATAAAGCAATAACAAAATAGACTACAAAAAGTACTTTAGATGTGATTTTAAATTTTATGATATCAGTAAATTAATAAAAAAACAAGATTTATGGTAGTTTTTTACAAACTACCTTCATTACCATTTAAAAATTCTTGAGTAGCATGTACCTGACCATCAGATAATATATAAAGTCCAAATCCAGTACTAGAAAAATCATCACTAAGCATATTTGTATTGTATTCAGGAGACTTCTTCCACACTTCAAATATAGTCTTTGCCATATCTTTAGCATCTTGAGTCGTTTGAACACTCTTAGAATTAATATAAATATATGCTATATTCTCTTCACTTCTCATTCCAAATTCAGAAAATACTTGTGGAGCATTTTTCCCATCTATATAATGCGCAAAAACTTTTTTATCCATCATATACTTAGACCATGCATTTGCCATTCCTTCTAGCCTACTAGATACTACTAAAGAATCTTTTCCTTTTTCTTTTCTATAAGAATTAATTAGGTTATACATTTCAGTAGACACCATCTTTTTAAATTCTTGACTATTATAATCATGAGTTTTATCATCTAGCACTTTTATTTCTACCCTTTTTTCTGTGCTTTTTCCCCATTCATCTGTAGCCTTTAGTGTCAATATATATGTACCTACTCTATTTGTATCTATAAATCCATCAATTTCTATTGGTAAAACCTTCCCAGTGTTATCTTTAGCTACTATATTCAACTTACTAGTATCAAACTTTTCCCCTTTATATATCTCTGTAGCTCCTATTGTGATTGTTGGAGATTGCCCATTTGATTTTGATGCACTTATACATTCTTCTATTACCTTATTACTTAACTCTCCTATAGAAGTTATATGTTTAGCTCCTTCTAATACAAGCTTACTACTACCATCATTAACTAATACCATTGGAAAATCTTTAGTCAATGGTGCAGCTGCTATAGCATCTACTAATTGATAGCCATCTGATACATAGAACCTATCTACATTTTTATAAAAATAGTCAATTACCTTCTCATTGGTTTCAAATCGGTCAGTTCCTTCTATTCTTACTGAGTTTGTATTTTTAACTAGAGCACTACTCATTATTTCTTCTGAGCCTATACAATATGATTGTACACTTTTAACATCAAAAGGCACACTCTTTCCATCTGTAAGTATAATTGGAACACCATCTCTAGTAGCTACTGATGATACACTCATAGCATCTGCTTCTCCACTATAGGCATTAGTTAATAGTACCTTATCCACCTTTTTTATAGTTGCTATTTCTTTAGCTATTAGATAACTTGTTTTTAGCCTATCTTCTCCACCAATTCTCTTTACTTCTATATGTTTAGAATCTAGCTCTTTTTCTACTGATTTACTTATAGTATCTTCTGTACCTATTATGTATGCTTTTTTGATATTTTTTAGACACTTATTTGTCTCTGTTGGTATCTTATTTTTTTGTGTAAATAATATTGGTGCTTTTGTTGCACCTGACAACCCACTTGCACTTAATCCATCTGCAAGAGATTTTTCTGTATTTACTAAAATAACTGTTTCATAAGTTTGTTTGTCAGCTATCTTTGCTGCTGTTTCATATCTATCTTTGCCATATATTTTTTCTACTACTGATGATGCATTTACACTTTTGAAGTTTACCAAGATTAATGATACTGCTAGACCTAATGATAATATTTTTTTATTCATTTTCATATCCCCCTGATGATTTTTATGTTTTATATTTATATGGTTTTTACTTTTTTTTATTATTTTGTTATTTTTTGTATATTATAAAGTATATCTTATATAAATATATTACGTCTATATATTAATATTTTATTTAATTAAAAATTCAAAAACTATCTCTAGTTATATTTTAAATATTTGTAAGATATATTTCATTATTAAAAATAATTTACATCACTTTACAAATTAAATTTAATTCTACTTAAATTTTCACATATATTCCAGCATAATATTATTAAGATAATATAAATAAAAATAAGAATGCACTTAGACATATGATTTATATCTAAATACATTCTTATTTTAAGCTTACTTATATTTATTTTGATTCAATTAAACTCTTAATCTTATCTACTACAGATGAAGCTATTCCTCCACCCACTTCAAACAACTTAGATGAATTTTTATTTTTTAATGATGATTCTTGTGATTTATCTAACGTATTTGTAGCAAGTACAACTGGCGAATTATTTTTAGCTGCCAATGGACCAACTGCCAAAGCATCTATAAGCTTATCTTGATTAGCAACTACAACTCCATCCAATTTGGAATGAGAATAGAATTTATCTATTACTTTAGCATTTGTCTCTTGTCTATTTTGACCTGCAACTCTATTTTTTGATACATCTTTATTTGTTATTTTTCCAACTTGCTCAATAGCCTTGTTAGATATTTTTTCTACTCCACCAATAAAGTATACATTTGACACTTTGTTTGATTTAATAAATTGTTCTGCTTCATTATCTACACCATCCTTTTGTGTAAGTACTATTGGAGTTTTTTCCTTTCCAGCTAATGATGCTATTGATAATGAATCTGCTTCTCCATTTCCTGCTCCTATATACAACTTGCTTACATTATTTGTCTTATCAATTTCTTTTGCTATATTAATAGAAGTTTGATATCTTGTTTCTCCACCTATTCTTTGTACTGATATCTTTGAATTTATGCCTTTAATAGCTTCAACAACTGAATTTGGCATTGAGTTACTTCCACCTACTACAATTACTTTTGATGGATTTAATCTTTTTAGCTCTTCTATAGTTTTTTGAGGAAGTTTATCATTTGAAGATAAAAGAATTGGTGAATTTTTTACACTAGCAAGTGGTGTAGCAGTAAGCCCATCCACCATACTTCTGTCTTCTCCATTTACTATCACAACTGTATCTGACTTTGTCCATCCACTTTGAGATATTTTAACAGCAGTTTCAAATCTATCTGCACCTTTTAATTTTTTTACTGTAACATTAGATGTAGAGTCGCTTGAATTTCCTCCACCAGAGTTACCACCTCCAGATGAACCACCTGAATTATTGTTTCCACCATTATTATTGTCATCAGAATTGTCTGGTGGTAATTCATCTGGTTTAGCTAACTCATTATCAACTACATACTCTAAACTTTTTGGAAGTGTAACTTCAACATACTTACTTATTGTAGCTTTTCTTCCTTTACTTGATTTTTGTGATAATCCAAGCTTCAATATTATATTTGAACCACTTTCTTCGGTTTCTTTACTAACAACAGAATAGTTTATTCTAATATTATTTAATAAATATTCAAGTGATTCACTTTTCTCAACCTTATATTTTTCAGGATCGTTTTTACTAGTTCCAGTTCCTCCTATTGGTTTTACTTCATTCTCATTGATAAGAGTAAAGTTTAAACTTTCACTAGAATCTATACTTTCATAATCAACGGTTTTATTGTTGTAAGTTACAATTTTTAAAGCTGGTTTGGAATTTTCCCCATTACCCAATATTTTATACTTAGCACTTGAATTACTTCCAGATTTTTTTACTGATATTCTTCCTATATTTAATGTATTTCCATCTAACAAATCTTCATTTGATGTAACATATATATCTAATGTTGTTGTATTACTTGCTTTATCATATGTTGAAACACAATTGGCATTTGCATTTCCACTTTTTATCTGAGCTTCTATATTATCAGACCACTTAATCTTTTGACCTGGCTCATTATCTAGTACTTCAACCTCACCTTGTACTTTTATACTAGCTTGAAATGAATATACTATATTTTCTACTGAATCCACAGATATATCTATAGTATTTACTTTTTCATATGTCTTTGTTCCTTGTAACACTGGAGCAGCATATGCACATGTAGCACTACCAGTTACAGCTACTGCCATAGTTGACACTGCAATAGTTCTTATAAGAAATTTTCCTTTACTCATTAACACCCGTCCTTATCTACCATCAGCCAGATAGATAAAATCCTTTATCTATCTGGCTTTTATATTTAATTTATAAATTACCCTAAACTTATAGTTACATTATATATACTTTACTTTTAACATCTTACTCTTTTAAAACTTTTCTAGTACCTAATCCTACTAAATATCCACTATTGGCACTAGCATGTTTAGTTTTTTTTAGATTTCTATTACTTATTTATCTCTGACAATATTACCTTTTACTTTATTATTTATAGATATAACCTTCTTATTGCTAACATCAATAGTATTCTTTGTAGCTTTTCTCGCTTTACTATTACTATCAGTAAGACTTATCGTCTTTAACTCATCATAAGTTTTAGCTTCCACAGGTACATACATTGTATCACTTACAAATCTTTGACCTATTGGAGTATCTCCTTGAAGGTCATTATATCTATATAATTCTGCCTTAACTTTATCACTTAAAGAATCAAAGCTTTCTTTTGGCAGATAGTAAACCCATGTACCTTTGCTTATTTCACCTAATTCACCTTTTTCTGGTACCTCTGCAAATAAAAGTGCTTCCCCAGAGATAGTTTTATTATTTTTATCTATAAGTAATGGTAAATTAAATGCTGGATTTCCACTGTATTCACCTGTAATTACTATTGAACCTGCTGGAATCTTAGCTGTTTCATCTTCACTCGTATTAGTGTCATCCTTTTGATATACATAGTCTTCTGCTAATTTTCCAATTCCATTAGTGCGAGTTTGGTCTACACTATTTACTGTTCCAATCTCTATATTGTCACCTGGAGGTCCTATTACATCAAGTTCTGCAACCTCTATATTAGACTTATTGTTTGATATTAGTTTTACATATCTAGCTTGGTATGTCCAAAGCTTACCATCTTTATTAAATGTAACTCTAGCTTCATTATCTTGGTCTTTTCCTCCACCAACTAAGTCTTGTCCATATTCAAAAGTTCCTTGGCTAACATCTTCCCAATTCTTTTTATCATTACTTACTTGTATTTTGTAATTAGTTAAAGGATTGTATGTTGTACTAGTATCCTTTCTAAGGTTGAATAATCCTTTTAATGAGAACTTTCTAGCTTCAGTTTTTGGCTTTGTATATTTTAGCCCTACTATAGGTAATGTTTCCTTCATATCTACTATTATATATGGATTTTCTTCTACATTTATATCTGGGTCTTTTTGAGGGTCTTTGTTCCACTCAGCTTTACTTATTCTTTTTCCTTTATATGTAGTACTTGCATCATTATCCTTGATGTTATCAATCTCTGGATTTTGTAATGGTCCATGTGAGTCATTTTCAGTTCTAACATCACCATCAGAAACAGTGTTTGTTATAAATGACCATGCTGATTTGTTTATTTTTCCTTCATCTGATAATTTTACAGTACCAATTTCAAACTCATCTGTTGGATTTAGATGATAATCGTATGCAACTACTTTATATGTAAATGCTCTATTATTAAGAGGAGATATATTATCAGTAAATTTAGCTTGACTATTTCCTTTTGCATCTACAAACCCTACTGTTCTATATTTTACTTGAGTTCCATTTTCACCATCTAAGTAGTTTCCATCACTTCTTATTATCTCGTATCCCAATATCTTGTCTTTGTCTTTGTCAACATCTAGGTCTATAGATATTTTATTAGATTTAACTAGAGAACCACTTTGTACTCCATCAGCAAAACCAGCACTTACTTTAGTATCTTCTGCCATACTAGATATATTTTCATTTAAAATCTTTCTTCTAGCTTCATCATTTATATATTGTATCTTTCTAGACTCTTTTTCGTACTTTTTACCATCCATTATACTGTTTAACTCTGGTGTAATTTCTACTCCCCATGCTTTAAAGTAATCTCTTAAATCTTTTTCAACAACACTTGATGCCATTGCTACTAACATTTGGTCTTTTGGTAAATTATTTATTGGGTCATCACTTGAAAGTGCTCTATATTTTCTTGAAATCTTAGCATAGAATGTGTCATTGCTTAAATCAGCGTCTGAGTTATTCTTTAGCATTGAACCAGTAAAATCATTATCATAAGCTAAATGTAGTTGCCACAACATTCCAAGTCTCTCAAATACATTACTTGGTATACCTACACTGTTTGAAGTTACATGTTCATATATCTTGTCCATTGTTGAACCTTCAAGTCTTGAATGTGTCTTATCATCAAATGTTTGAGCAAGTAAAGCAAGTACATTGTTACTAGTTTCGCTATATGTCATCTTCCCAATGTCTGTAACATGTCCTATCTCATGACCTATTCCCCATCCAAACAAACTTCCTCCTGTAGCTTTTCCAGTAGCATCTATTTGGAAAGGTACTCCATTCATAAGTCCTGGAACTGAACCGTATTCTACTCCTACATGTAAACCAGAAGCATACATAAATGCTCCAATAAACATTCTTTGATATTTTATATTCATACGAGATTTAGGAGCCATATCATTTTTAGTTATGTCAAATTCATTATCATCTATAGTTCCATTGCCATCTAAATCTTGTGTCTTAAATACTCCTCTTTCTGAGTATATTAAGTCCATTATTTGTTCCCATGCAAGCATACTACTGTATAATCTATCTACTTGTGTATTTAAATCAGAATTTCCACTTGATATTCCTTGGTATACAGCTGTTGCAGGAATATTTAACGTAACTTTATCACTTTCAATATCTGTAGTGTTTAATACACCCGTTGTTTCTGAATATCCATATGAATTGCCAATATTCGTTCCTGGATAATATGGCTCTCCCTTTATATCATTCTTATATTTAGCTAATTCTTCTATATAGGCTCTTATCTTTTTCTTAGATGCAGAAACTCCTTCAGGGCTCTTATCATTTATCATTCCATTTAAGTTAAGATGTGGTATCTTAGTAGCTCCTGCTACACGTACTTTTATATCTCCACCACTTGGAGCATCATAAGGGTATCTTATATACAAGCTTCCTCCACATTCTACATCTAGACTATGAAGCTTACTTAACTGAATTACATTTTTACCAGTGTTAAGATTTATTTCTCCACTCTTATATGCACCCGACTCTCCATAGTATTGTGTATATATTAACTTAGGAGTTCTACCACTTTTACTTCCAACATATACTGTGATTTCATCTCCAGCTCTAGCAGCTACACCCAATGCTTGCCAGTCATTTCCCATACCTAAATTATTGGACTTAACAGTATAGTTTCCACTCTTATCTTTATACTTTCCTGAAACATTTATATCTTGATTTACAGTTGTTACATCAGCAAGTGTAGCTCTATCATTATATAAGTCTTGAGCTAATTTTAATTCTCTATCAATAATTGTCTTGTATGGATGATATTCCCCACTCACTTTATCAGGAGTACTAATTCTATCTTTTAATTCTGTTATTTTTTCTTGAGTTACATCTTCTTTTAATTCAACTTGTAAGTCATCTACAAATAGATTTCTTACATCTTTTTCTATACTGTCATATTCATAGAATTTAAGTTCTGATATATTAGACTTATATGAATAAGAAGAACAAACACTTACTTGTATCTTAGTAGCATTTATTGGTTCCTTTAATCTTACCATTACATATATATTATTATTTACAGGGTCTGTTTTTGTTTCAAAGGGTACATCTCCTAAATTATGTACTTGACCATTTTCATCCCAGTATTTTATTTCAAAGTCATTGATTGTCTTATCAGAAACATCAAAACGAGGGGTAGCCATAAAAGTATCCATCGTATAAGCTTTATCAAAAGTTATGATTGGACCTCTATTTGTTCCCTCAGCAGCATTATATTTTGGGAATGTCCAATGTGTTGTAAAATCTCCATCTACTATATTAAATTTATTAAATGGATTTTTGTCACTATATTCACTTTTATCATATCCAGCTGGATAAGTAACATCTACTATATGATTTGTTGGTATCCCAAAACCTGCATCTAACTTAGGAGTATTAATTAGTCTATAGTTAGGTGTTGTTGGAGCATCAACACTCTCAGTTGTTCCTATATATGTTTTAGACATTCCACTCGTACCTAAATGGTTCGTAGCTGTCATTCTAACTTCATATGTTGTATTATCCTTAAGCCCCTCTATTTTTAAACTTGTTCCACGAATAAGTTTGTCATTATATTTTATCCAAGAGCCATTAGAACTTTTTTCTCTATAATATAAATCAAAGTCTTTAGCTTGTTTATGATTTTTCCAGCTTACATCAAGAGCCTTAAATCTACCTTTGACATTTATACCTTCTGGTGGTTCTGGTTTTGTATCTGGAACAACTTGAAATTCTATTATACTGTCTGGACTAAATTGTATAGGCTTATAGTTTGAGTCTACATTTTCTGGGACTCCATCTAAGTTTTCTGCTGTTGCCTCTTTATATCCACTAGCCCAATCTCCATTTAAAGACTGTATGCTCACTCTATATAATCCATATGCTTGTATATCTCTTACATCTATAGTGTTTTTACTCGTTTGTAATTTTTTAGTCGATAGTACTTTTCCTTTACTGTCAATCGTATCTAATACAAGTTCATATGCAGATACATTTACTTCATTATTCCAATAAAAAGATACTTTTTCGTTTCCAACAGCAGTACTAGTCGATATTTTATTGATTTTAGGTATATTCATATCTGGTTTTGGTATTTCTTTATAAACATTATTT